>NZ_JBIRHU010000022.1:0-143384 GCF_044328675.1 Streptomyces sp. NPDC017890 | reverse complement strand
GTGCGGGGGGGGGGGGGCGGGGGGGCGGGGGGGGGGGCGCCGGGGGGGGGGGGGGGGCGGCCCGGCCCGGGGGGGGGGGGGGGGCGCCCCCGGCCCCCCCCCCCCCCCCCCCACCGCCGTACGCCGTCAGTCCTTGCGGTGTCTGCCGCCGCGGGTGGAGTCCGCGGCGGACTCCACGGCTTCGCCCTCGCGGGCCTCGCGCTCGGCCTTGTCGCGCTCCGCCTTCTCCTCCTCGGCCTTCTCGGCCGCCTCCATCTCCGCGAACACGTCGATGGGGGCCGGCGCCTTCGCCAGAAACACCCAGGTCAGCCAGACGGCGAGCAGGAACGGCGGGATCTTCAGGATGACCAGGATCCAGCCGAGCTGCTCGGTGTCGGCCCACCAGTACAGCGGGAAGAGGATCGCGCTCTTGGCGAGCAGGATCAGACCCCAGGCGTAGCTGGCCTTGGTGTACGCCTTCTTGCGGCCCGGGTTACGGGTGCGCCAGGAGAGGTTCTCCTTGAAGACCGGTCCGAGGATGAGGCCGATCAGCGGCACTCCGGCCAGTGAGGTGACGATGTACGCCATGGCCAGGCCCAGGGTGTAGAGCATGCCCGGCAGGTAGAAGTTCTTGGCGTTGTCGGTCATCATCGCGAAGACCACACCGAAGGCGACGCCGAAGACGCCGCTGAAGGCGTGCTTGACGGTGTCCTTCATCACCAGCCGGACCACGACCAGCGCCAGCGACACGGCCAGCGCCGCGATCGCCGACATGTGCAGGTCGTTGTTGAGGGTGAAGATGGTGACGAAGAGCAGACCCGGCAGCACCGTCTCGACCATGCCCCGCACGCCGCCGAACGCCTCGAACAGCGCGGCCTCCGTCACCGCCCGGGCGTCGTCCGCTTCCGTCTCTTCGGTCGGCTTGTCGAGCGACGTCACCGGCTACTCCCGTCCGAGGGGTCTCAGTTCGTATTTCGGGTTGAAGAGCACCCGGCGGCCCCGGCTCATGGAGATCCGGCCCGATGCGATGAGCTTGCGCCCCGGCTCTATGCCCACGATGGAGCGTCTGCCCAGCCACACCACGTCCAGTGCGGCGGAGCCGTCGAACAGCTCGGCCTCCAGGGCCGGGACGCCCGCACGCGGTCGCAGGGTGACCGTGCGCAAGGTACCAGTAACCGACACGATCTGCCGGTCCTGGCAGTCGCAGATGCGGGTGCAGCCGGCGGTGTCGGCGTCCTCGCGCAGTTCCTCGGACTCCAGGTCCTCCTGCGACGAGGAGAGCCGGTCGAACATGCGCCGGAACCGGCTCACCGGCCTGTCGGAACGCGGAGCAGCACTCATATCTGAAGCGTACCGGGGCGCGCCGACAGCCAGACACCCTCTCCGGGCCGGTATCGCGAGGCTCACTTCCGGCCCCTCGTCCTGCGCTCACTTCTCGAAGCGGTACCCCATGCCCGGCTCGGTGACGAAGTGCCGCGGGTGGGCGGGGTCCGCCTCCAGCTTGCGGCGCAGCTGGGCCATGTAGACGCGCAGGTAGTTCGTCTCGGTCCCGTACGAGGGCCCCCACACCTCCTGCAACAGCTGCCTCTGGCTGACCAGGCGCCCGGTGTTGCGGACGAGCACCTCCAGGAGATGCCACTCGGTGGGCGTCAGCCGTACGTCCTTCCCGTCCCGGTGCACCTTCTTCGCGGCCAGGTCGACGGTGAACCCCGCGGTGTCCACGATGACGCCGTCCTCGCCGCCCGCAACCGGCTCGGCCCGGCGGACGGCGGCGCGCAGCCGGGCCAGCAGTTCGTCCATGCCGAAGGGCTTGGTGACGTAGTCGTCGGCTCCCGCGTCCAGTGCCTCGACCTTCTCGTCGGAGGAGTGCCGGGCGGACAGCACCAGGATCGGCACCCGGGTCCAGCCGCGCAGGCCCCTGATCACCTCGACGCCGTCCATGTCGGGCAGGCCCAGGTCCAGCACCACGACGTCGGGGTGGCGGGCGGCGGCGAGCTGGAGGGCGGTGGCGCCGTCGTGGGCGGCGTCGACGTCGTAGTGCCGTGCCTTGAGATTGATCACGAGGGCACGCACGATCTGCGGTTCGTCGTCGATCACGAGCACCCGGGTCATCGGGCGGCCTGCCTTTCTGCTGTCGCGGAACGCGCTGTGGCGGAGTTCGCTGGGGCGGAGTGCGGTGTCGCGGAGTGCGGTGTCGCGGCTCCGGGGGAGCCCGCCGCGCGGAGGGTGAGCACCATGGTGAGGCCGCCGCCGGGGGTGTCCTCGGCGTTCAGGGTGCCGCCCATCGCCTCGGCGAAGCCCCTGGCGACGGCCAGGCCGAGCCCCACACCCGCCCCGCGCGGAGCGTCTCCGTAACGCTGGAACGGCTCGAAGATGCGGTCCTTGGCCTCGTCCGGCACTCCCGGCCCCCGGTCCACGACCCGCACCTCGACGCGGTCCGCGAGGGCGCTGGCGGCGACCAGGACGCTCCGGCCGGCGGGGCTGTACTTGACGGCGTTCTCGACCAGGTTGGCCATCGCCCGCTCCAGGAGCCCGGCGTCGACGGCGACCATGGGCAGCGTCTCCGGGATGTCCAGCTCGGCGCTCCCCTCGGGCACCCCGCCGAGCGCCATCGGCACCACCTCGTCGACGTCGATCTCGCGGATCAGCGGCGTGACCGTGCCGGTCTGGAGGCGGGACATGTCGAGCAGGTTGCCCACCAGGTGGTCGAGGCGGTCGGCCCCCTCCTCGATGCCCTCCAGGAGTTCCGCCTGGTCCTCCTCGGACCACGCCACGTCGTCGGACCTCAGACTCGTGACCGCCGCCTTGATCCCGGCGAGCGGCGTACGGAGGTCGTGGCTGACGGCGGCGAGCAGAGCCGTCCGGATGCGGTTGCCCTCGGCCAGCGCGTGGGCCCGGTCGGCCTCCTCGCGCAGGCGTCGCCGGTCCAGGAGCACGGCGGCCTGGGCGGCGAAGGCGGCCAGTACCCGGCGGTCCTCGGCGGGCAGGACGCGTCCGGTCAGCGCGAGGGCCATGTGGTCGCCGACCGGCATGTCCACGTCCGCGTCCTCGGGACGCCCGACCGGCGGGCCCGCCCCGGCCCGGCCGGCGCAGGTCCAGGGCGACACGTCGTCCTCCCGTTCCAGGAGGGCGGCCGACTCCATGCCGAAGGTCTCGCGGACCCGCTCCAGCAGCGCCTCCAGGCTGGTCTCGCCGCGCAGGACGTTGCCCGCCAGGAAGGAGAGGATCTCGGACTCGGCACGCAGCCGGGCGGCCTGGTGGGTGCGGCGGACCGCGACGTCCACGACCGAGGCCACGGAGAGCGCGACGCCCACGAATATGGCCAGCGCGAGGATGTTCCTCGGGTCGGCGATGGTGATCCGGTTGACCGGGGGCGTGAAGAACCAGTTCAGCAGCAGGGACCCGACCGCGGCCGAGGCGAGCGCCGGGTACAGCCCGCCGAGCAGGGCCGCGGCCACGGTCAGCGCCAGGTAGAACAGGACGTCGTTGGCGAGCCCGAGGTGGACGGTGTTCAGCAGCAGCGTCAGCAGCACCGGTCCGCCGAGGCCCGCGATCCAGCCCCAGACGATCCGGGAGCGCCCGAGCCGCGCGCCCCTGGCCACCGGCAGTCCGCGGCCCTTGGCGACCTCCTCGTGGGTCACGATGTGGACGTCCAGATCGGGGCCGGACTCGCGGGCGACCGTGGCGCCGACGCCGGGGCCGAAGACGTACTGCCACGCCTTGCGGCGCGAGGATCCGAGGATGATCTGGGTGGCGTTGACGCCCCGCGCGAAGTCGAGCAGGGCGGCCGGTATGTCCTCGCCGAGCACGTGGTGGAAGGTGCCGCCGAGATCCTCCACCAGGGTGCGCTGCACCGCCAGCTCCTTCGGGGAGGCCGAGGTCAGCCCGTCGCTGCGGGCTATGTACACGGCCAGCACCTCGCCGCCGGCGCCCTTCTCGGCGAGGCGCGCGGCCCGCCGTATCAGCGTCCGGCCCTCGGGACCGCCGGTCAGACCGACCACGATGCGCTCGCGCGAGCCCCAGATCTTCGAGACCCGGTGCTCGCTGCGGTACTGCTGCAGGTACTCGTCGACGCGGTCCGCCACCCACAGCAGTGCCAGCTCCCGCAGGGCGGTGAGGTTGCCGGGGCGGAAGTAGTTGGACAGGGCCGCGTCCACCTTGTCCGGCTGGTAGATGTTGCCGTGGGCCATGCGGCGGCGCAGCGCCTGCGGCGACATGTCCACCAGTTCGATCTGGTCCGCGCGCCGCACCACCTCGTCCGGCACGGTCTCCCGCTGCCGTACGCCGGTGATGGACTCGACCACGTCACCGAGTGACTCCAGGTGCTGGATGTTGACGGTCGAGACCACGTCGATGCCGGCGGCCAGCAGTTCCTCGACGTCCTGCCACCGCTTGGCGTTGCGTGCGCCGGGAACGTTGGTGTGCGCCAGCTCGTCCACCAGGGCCACCCGCGGGGCCCGGGCCAGCACCGCGTCCAGGTCCAGTTCCGTGAAGCGCGCGCCGCGGTGCTCCAGCTCCCGGCGCGGGACCTGCTCCAGACCGTGCAGCAGCACCTCGGTGCGCGACCTGCCGTGGTGTTCCACGAAGGCCACGACGCAGTCGGTGCCCCGCTCCGTGCGGCGG
The DNA here is from genome assembly GCF_044328675.1 of Streptomyces sp. NPDC017890. NCBI lineage: Bacteria > Bacillati > Actinomycetota > Actinomycetes > Kitasatosporales > Streptomycetaceae > Streptomyces > Streptomyces sp. NPDC017890. The sequence continues at coordinate 138,782 of NZ_JBIRHU010000022.1, read as the reverse complement.
TGCGCCTCGGACAGCATCGCGTACGTCTTGCCGACGCCCGGCGCCGCGCCGAGGTAGATCCGAAGCTTGCCGCGTCCCATGGCCTCATTGTCTTCCGGTCACCGCTGAGTGCGCAGCGTCGACCCTACGGCCAGTAATCCCGGCAAAACGGGGCAGGGTGCCGGATGCGGGTGCTCTTTGACGGAACTCTGACGTCCGTGGACGCCACGGCTCGGGCCGCGGACGTCACCGCTCGGCCGCGGGGGCGTTCTCGCCGTCCCGCAGTTCCAGAACCCAAACGGTCCGGACCGGATCGCCGCCGTGGCGCGGGGCCCTTCCCGTCCGGCGAGCCCTTCCGCCCCCGGCACGGCGGAGGGCCGCGTCCCGTGCGGGGCGCGGCCCTCCGTAGGGAGTCCTGTCTAGCGGACCTCGGTGATCTCCGGTCCGCGCTGGAGCTGGCCCATGCCGCCGGCGAAGCGGGATCCCTCCTCCTGCTGGACGCCCTCGGGGACCATCTGCGCGTCGTTCGGCAGCTTGAGGACGATCGGGTCGCGGGGGGCCATCGGGCCCTCGCCGCGGACCACCACCGTGTCCCGGAAGATCTGCTCCAGCAGGCCGGCGGCCTGCGGCTGCACCGCGCCCTGGCCGGAGATCACGCCGCGCAGGAACCAGCGGGGGCCGTCCACACCGACGAACCGTACGACCTGGAAACCGCCCGTGCCGTCCGGCAGCTGCACCGGGACCTGGGCCCGCAGCTCCCAGCCCAGCGGGCCCTCGACCTCGTCGACGATGCCACCCTGCTGGGTGATGCCGGAGCCGATCTCCTCACGCACCTCGCCCCAGATGCCCTCGCGCTTGGGCGCGGCGAAGCCCTGCAGCTGGATGGCGCTGTCGCGCAGCACGACGGTCGCGGCGACGATCGCGTCGCCCGCGACCTCCACCCGCAGTTCCATGCCGTCGACTCCGGGTACGAACAGGCCGCCCAGGTCCACCCGGCCCTCGGCGGGGTCGCGGACCTCGGTGCTGTCCCAGGGGCCGTCGGGCCTCGGTTCGGGCTCGAGCCGCACCCGCTCGCCCCTGCCGTCCGCCTCGGTGTCGACGCTGTCGACGACCTGCTCGGTCTCGCCGGCCGCGTCCTCGGCGGCATCCCTCTTCTTGCGACGTCCGAACACGTCACTGTCCTTCCCGGTCGGATACGACCGAAGCGTATCGATTCCCACCCGTCGGGCCGCCCTCGGCGACCTGACCGCTTGTGCCGCTTGCACGGTCCGTCTCGGCGTGGCCGCCGGTGGACCCGAAGCCCCCTTCGGCCCGCGCCGAGTCGGGAAGCTCCGCGACCTGGCGGAAGCGGACCCTCTCGACCTGCTGGACGACCAGTTGGGCAATCCGGTCGAAGCGCTCGAACCGCACCGTCTCGCGCGGGTCGAGATTCACCACGATCACCTTGATCTCCCCACGGTACCCGGCATCAATCGTCCCCGGGGCATTCACGAGGGCGACACCGCAGCGGGCGGCCAGACCGGAACGTGGGTGCACGAAGGCCGCGTACCCCTCGGGGAGCGCCACAGACACGCCCGTGGGCAGCACGGCCCGCTCGCCGGGCGCGAGTTCGCAGCCGACGGTGGTCCGAAGGTCGGCGCCGGCGTCGCCGGGCTGCGCGTACGTCGGAAGCGGTACGTCGGGGTCGACGCGGCGGATCAGGACGTCGAGTTCCGGCCTGGGCTCCCGGTGCTCCCGGTCCTGGCGGCTCACGGGTTCACCTCGAAGGCGCGGGTGCGGCGGACCTGGTCCGGGTCGTCCATGGCGGCGCGGATCTCCTCCTCGCGGCCGTGCTCGACGAAGTGGTCGATCTTGACCTCGATGAAGAGGGCGTCGGCGCGGACGGCCACGGGTCCGTCGGGGCCGCCGATCCGGCCGGTGGCGGTGGAGTAGATCTTCCGGCCGGCCACGGCGGTCACCTCGGCCTCCAGGTACAGCGTCGTGTCGACGGGCACCGGCCGCAGGAAGTCGGTCTCCAGCCGGCCGGTCACCGCGATCGTGCGCAGCAGCCAGTTCAGCGAGCCGAGGGTCTCGTCCAGGGCGGTGGCCAGCACGCCGCCGTGGGCCAGTCCGGGGGCGCCCTGGTGGGCGGGCCGCACGGTGAACTCAGCGGTGATCGACACGCCTTCGCCCGCCCGCGCCTGCAGGTGCAGCCCGTGGGGCTGGTCGCCGCCACAGCCGAAGCACTGGCCGTAGTGCGCGCCGAGCAGTTCGCCGGGGGCGGGTGCGTCGGGGTGCCGTACGGGTTTCACGGCGTCGGCGGGGGGCTGAAGACCTGAGGAAGTACCACTCACAGGCGCAGACCTTACCCGCGCGTCGGCCGAACACCGATACCGTGCCAAGCTTGCTCCATGCAGCTCTCCACGGCCCCGTACGAAGAACGCCTCACCGCGCCCCGCACCTGGTGGGTGGGCTCCTTCCTGGTGGGGCTCTCGTTCGCCCTGATCCTGCTGCCCTTCGGCACGCTGCCGATGCTGGGCGGCCTGGCCGGCGGAACGGCGGTGGCGGCGGTGGCGGCCAGTTCGTACGGCGCGGTCCGCATCCGCGTCGTGGGCGACTCGCTGATCGCGGGCGAGGCGAAGGTGCCGGTGTCGGCCCTGGGCGAGGCGGAGATCCTCGATCCGGAGGAGGCCCGCGCCTGGCGCACCCACAAGGCCGACACCCGTGCCTTCCTGCTGCTGCGCGCCTACATCCCGAGGGCCGTGCGCGTGGTGGTGACCGACCCGCAGGACCCGACGCCGTACCTGTACCTGTCGACCCGCGAGCCGGAGCGACTGATCGAGGCCCTGGACGCGGCGAAGGCGGCGGCGTAGCGCACGCGCGGGGTCAGTGCCCGCCGTCCCCGCCGGGGCGGCGGCCGCCTTCCTCCGTGCCGAGCTCCTTGGTGAGGGCGCGCATGTCCAGGGCGTCCTGCGGTCCGTCCAGAGCCGGAAGCTCGTCGAGGGCGCTCCAGGGCACCTGGCGCTTGCGCAGGTCCGCGCGGATTCTGGCGGCCAGCTTTCTGGTGTCGCGGCGGTTCATGACGGCGCCCACGGCCGCGCCCACCATGAACGGCATCAGGTTCGGCAGGTCACGCACCATCCGCTTCATGATCTGCTGGCGCAGCTGGCGCTTCATGTGGCTGTTCATCGCGGAGCCGAGGCTCGACGGCTTGGACACGTCGACGCCGCGTTCGTCCGACCAGGAGTTCAGGTACGCGGTGCTGCGCTGCGCGAGGCTGCCGGGCGGGCGTACGCCGTAGACCTCGTGGAGTTCGGCGATCAGCTTGAGCTCGATCGCCGCGACGCCGGTGATCTCGGCGGCCAGTTCGGCGGGCATCGCGGGCGGAACGGGCATCATCGCCGCCGCGCCGACTCCCGCCCCGACGGTCGCCGTGCCCTTGGCGGCGCCCGCCACGAGCCGGTCGGCGAGCTCCTCGGGCGGGAGACCGGGGAACTGACGGCGGAGCGTCGCCAGGTCCCGTACGGGCACGCGCGGCGCCAGGTCGATGATCCGGTCGGCGAGGTGCGCCAAGGCCGCCCTGGCGCGGTTGCCGCCGTTGCGGACGCCCTGGCCGGCCTTGTGCCGGAACGCCGCTGCCCGTCGCCGGGCAGCGGGTGCCGGTGTCCGCGCGGTCGCCGGGAGGTCACCCCGGTCGGCCGCCGGCTCGAGCGAGGCCGTCCCCGTATCGGTCGGGCCCCGCTCGTCGTCACGCGCGCCGTAGGAACCGTCGAACGGTCCTTGGTCCGCTTCCCGCCTGGAGAAGCGGCGCTTCCAGGGAGGGGTCGAGCCAGTCACGGCCGACCCCGCCTCAGTCGCAGTCGCGGCAGATCGGCTGGCCGTTCTTCTCCCGGGCCAGCTGGCTGCGGTGGTGCACCAGGAAGCAACTCATGCAGGTGAACTCGTCCTGCTGCTTCGGAAGTACACGGACGGCCAGTTCCTCGTTCGAGAGGTCGGCGCCGGGAAGTTCGAGGCCTTCCGCGGCCTCGAACTCGTCGACGTCGACGGCCGAGGCGGACTTGTCGTTCCGCCTGGCCTTCAGCTCTTCGAGACTGTCCGAGTCGACGTCGTCGTCGGTCTTGCGTGGAGTGTCGTAATCGGTTGCCATAGTCGCTCTCCCCCTCTGGGTGTCTGCGGTGTCTCCAGCGCACGTAACGCGTGAGAGGCCGGACTTGTGCCCGACCTGAGGCGGAGATTTTGCCTCACATCAAGGTCTGTTACTCAATCGACACCCAACCGGACTCCTCATGAGCGATCGGCTTGGATGGCGATGGGGACCGTACACGGTCCTAATACCGCACTTCAAAGGCGCCTCACCGTGTACTTCCCGTGATCAGGACCCCTGAAAACCGGGATTTTCCCGGCTTTCCGACAGGGTGCATGATCACCGAGAGTGAATGGCGGAAAAGCCTCCGCTGTGATCGATCACACAGGCGACTCCCGGCCCGATGGCCTGGAAATTCCGCTCAAAGCGAACATCCTCGGGTCTCGGTGAGATGTCGGGGTCATGATCTCAGACGGGCAGCGTCACACGCATCACGAGCCCTCCGCCCTCGCGCGGTTGTGCGTAGATGTGCCCGCCGTGCGCCCGGGCCACGGACCGCGCGATGGACAGGCCGAGGCCGACGCCCTTGTCGCTGCCCGTGCGCTCGGTGCGCAGCCGTCGGAACGGCTCGAAGAGGTTGTCGACCTCGTACGCCGGTACGACCGGGCCCGTGTTGGTGACCACCAGGACCGCCTGGCCGTTCTCGACCGCCGTGGTGACCTCCACCCAGCCCTGTGCGGCCACGTTGTAGCGCACCGCGTTCTGTACGAGGTTCAGGGCGATCCGCTCCAGCAGGACGCCGTTGCCCTGGACCACCGCGGGCTCGCGCGTGCCGCGGATCTCCACACCCTTGGTCTCCGCCTCGGCGTGCACCTGGTCGACGGCCTGGCCGGCCACCTCGGCGAGGTCCACCGGTTTGCGTTCGACGATCTGGTTGTCGCTGCGGGCGAGCAGCAGGAGGCCCTCGACGAGCTGCTCGCTGCGTTCGTTGGTGGCCAGGAGTGTCTTGCCGAGCTGCTGGAGCTCCACCGGTGCGTTCGGATCGGACAGGTGCACCTCCAGGAGGGTGCGGTTGATCGCCAGCGGCGTGCGCAGCTCGTGGGAGGCGTTGCCGACGAAGCGCTGCTGGGCGGTGAAGGCCCGTTGCAGCCGCTCCAGCATGTCGTCGAAGGTGTCCGCCAATTCCTTCAGCTCGTCGTCCGGGCCGTCCAGCTCGATCCGCCGGGAGAGGTCGGAGCCCGCCACCGCGCGCGCGGTGCGGGTGATCCGGCCCAGGGGCGACAGGACGCGACCGGCCATGGCGTAGCCGAAGGCGAAGGCGATCACGGCGAGGCCGAGCAGGGCCAGCAGCGAGCGGCTGAGCAGCCTGTCCAGGGCGACCTGGCGCTGGTGGTCGATGCAGTCGCTGATCGCTGCGTTGAACTGCGACAGCGACAGATTTCCGTTGGTGACTCCAGGACAGTCGTTGCTCGCGACCTGGAGGTCCTGGAAATCGACGATCTTGTAGAGCGGCTGGTTGCCGGTGCGTACCGCCTGGGCGGCGAGCAGGTAGATGATCGACAGCAGCAGGATGCCGGCGATCAGGAACATGCCGCCGTACAGCAGCGTGAGCCTTATCCGGATGGTGGGACGCAGCCAGGGCAGCGGGGTGGCCGACCGCGGGTCCCAGGTGGGCTTCGGAGGCGCCCCGGGGGGCGCGGGTGTCGTCGCCACGGTCGATCAGATCCGGTAGCCGGAGCCGGGGACCGTGACGATGACGGGCGGCTCGCCCAGCTTGCGGCGCAGCGTCATGACGGTCACGCGCACGACGTTGGTGAACGGGTCGGTGTTCTCGTCCCAGGCCTTCTCCAGCAGCTGCTCCGCCGAGACGACCGCGCCCTCACTGCGCATGAGCACCTCCAGCACGGCGAACTCCTTGGGGGCGAGCTGCACCTCCTTGCCGTCGCGGAAGACCTCGCGGCGGTTCGGGTCGAGCTTGATCCCGGCACGCTCCAGGACGGGCGGCAGGGGCACGCTGGTACGCCGGCCCAGGGCACGCACGCGCGCGATGAGCTCGCTGAACGCGAAGGGCTTGGGCAGATAGTCGTCGGCGCCGATCTCCAGGCCCTCGACCCGGTCGCTGACGTCGCCGGAGGCCGTGAGCATCAGGACGCGCGTGGGCATACCGAGCTCGACGATCTTGCGGCACACGTCGTCGCCGTGCACGAGCGGGAGGTCTCGGTCGAGGACGACCACGTCGTAGTCGTTGACGCCGATGCGCTCCAGGGCGGCCGCGCCGTCGTACACGACGTCGACGGCCATGGCCTCCCGGCGCAGTCCGGTGGCCACCGCATCGGCGAGCAGTTGCTCGTCCTCGACGACGAGTACGCGCACGTCGCTTGTCCTTCCTGTGTCCACCCGCGTAGCGCTTCTCGGCGCACGAGGGCAGGGGGCTGGTGGGTGTGTTGCCTCCATCCTGCCCTTTTCGGCCATAAGTCGGCTGTAAGGCGGGTGAGGGGCCGGTGACGGACCGGAGCGGCTCCGCCGGACGGGACGGCCGGGAAAGCGGCGGAGCGGGAATGCGGCGGAGCGGGAACAAGATTTTCTCGCGTGGTCGCGGGAATGCGAGATTTTCTCGCGCGGTTGAGGTTTCCGCGAAGGGGAGCTGGGGGAGGACGGCTTTACACCCCGCGATCACGCTCTGCCTGTACCGCGTCACCGCGCGGCACGCCGTGGTCCGCTTCCGCAGAGCGGGCGTGGGTGTCCGGCACCGTCGCCGCCCGGCCGGGCAGCGCTGGGCACTCCACCGGAGACGTGATCGCCCCTTCCGAACGGCACACCCCCGTGCCATCGACCCACGACCCAGGACGAGGGGGCGCAGCATGGACGCTTTCACCGCAGGACTTCTGCAGCGCATAAAGACGACCGAGTCCGACCTGTCCCGCGCCCGCGACGAGGGGGACGAGTTCCTCGTCGACGTGGAGCTGGGAGAGCTCGACGACCTGCGCCGTCTCGCTGCCGAGCACGGTGTGGAAGTCGGCGCGACCGGCGTCTGACCGGCCCGTGTACGACAAGGCCCCGGCGAGATCCAGCGCCGGGGCCTTGTCGTACGTGCCTGTCGCCATACGGCGGTTCCTGTCGTCGTACGGCGGTTCCTGTCGTCGTACGGCGGTTCGCTCTCCCGGGGAACGTGAGCGCGCTGCCGCACGACGGTGGGCCACGCCCGGCCGAGGGCCGGAGCGCCCTGGCACACAGCCGGGGAACGCCGGCACCGCGCGGGCCGGCCCCGCCTTCCCCGGTGGGTGCGCACCGCCGCACCCACCCCGGAACGCCGGTCCCGAGCCACGCAAGGACCACCGCCCTGCGGAACGCCACGACTCAACGTCCGGCGCCGGGTCCGCCGCGGCCGCAACGCCGACGCGGCGGACCACCGGGGGCGTCGGCCGCGGCCTGCGGAGTCCGCCGGCCGGGCGGCCTCCGCAGGGGCCCGGTCGGCGGTTCGGGTCGCGGGTGACCGACGATGCCTGATCCCCCCGCGTCATTCCCCGCCCGCGCCCGTGCCCGGCCGCCGCGCGGGCCTACGCGCCGAAGTCCGTCAGGAGCCGCTGGAGGGGCTCGAACACCTCCGGGGTGGCCGCGATCGTCAGATCGCCGGACGGGCGCTCACCGGGGCGTCCACCGGTCACCGCACCCGCCTCCCGGGCGATCAGGTCGCCCGCCGCGAGGTCCCAGGGGTGCAGTCCACGCTCGTAGTAGCCGTCGAGGCGTCCCGCGGCCACGTCGCACAGGTCGATCGCGGCCGAGCCGCCGCGCCGGATGTCGCGTACCAGCGGGATCAGCCGCCGCGCGATGTCGGCCTGCTCGGCGCGGACCTCGGCGACGTAGTTGAAGCCGGTGGAGACCAGTGCCTGGTCCAGCGGCGCCGCGGACCGGCAGGCGAGCCTGCGTTCGCCGTCCCAGGATCCCGTCGCCCAGGCTCCACCGCCCAGCACCGCGTGGTACGACTCACCCCGCATCGGGGCCACGACCGCCCCGGCCACCCGCTCGCCGTCCTGCTCGGCGGCGACGGACACCGCCCAGGTGGGCAGTCCGTACAGGTAGTTGACCGTGCCGTCGAGCGGGTCGATGACCCAGCGGACGCCGCTCGTGCCCTCCGTGACGGAGCCCTCCTCGCCGAGGAAGCCGTCGTCGGGGCGGCGGTCGGCGATCAGGCCGGTGATCAGCTTCTCCGCAGCGATGTCCATCTCGGTGACGACGTCGATCGGGCTGGACTTGGTGGCGGCAACCGCGAGGTCGGCCGGGCGGCCGTCGCGCAGCAGCTCGCCCGCGCGGTGGGCGGCCTCCTGGGCGATCTTCAGCAGCTCGGCATGGAGAGGGTCGGGCGTCACGGCGGTCACGGGGCTCCTCACGCGTAGGGACTGTCGGCGCCCGCGGCGGCGGGACGGGGGGCACGGGCGGGGCAGCAGCCGACCGGGCACAGGTTGTGGCTCGCGCCGAGCGCGCCGAGGGCGCACGGCGCGGCCTCCTGCCCGCGCTCGTCCCCGGCCCGCTCCAGGACGAGGTCGCGGACCGCGGCGGCGAACCGCGGGTCGGCGCCCACGGTGGCCGAGCGGCGCACCGGCAGCCCCAGCTCCTTCGCCTTGGCCTTGGCCTCGGTGTCGAGGTCGTACAGGACCTCCATGTGGTCGGAGACGAAGCCGATGGGGGCCATCACCACGGCGGGGACGCCGGCCGCGTGGCGCTCCTCGAGGTGGTCGCAGATGTCGGGCTCCAGCCACGGGACGTGCGGAGCGCCGGACCGGGACTGGTAGACGAGCTGCCAGGGGTGGTCGACGCCGGTGCGCTCGCGGACGGCGTCGGCGATCACCTGCGCCACGTCCAGGTGCTGGCGTACGTACGCCCCGCCGTCGCCGTGCTCCTCGGCCGGGCCGGAGGCGTCCGCCGCGGAGGTGGGGATCGAGTGGGTCGAGAAGGCGATGTGCGCCCCGTCCCGGACCTCCTCGGGCAGCTCGGCGAGGGACCGGACGACCCCGTCGACCATGGGCTCGACGAAGCCCGGGTGGTTGAAGTAGTGCCGCAGCTTGTCGATCTTCGGTAGCTCCAGGCCTTCGGTCTCCAGCGCGGCGAGCGCGTCCGCGAGGTTCTCGCGGTACTGACGGCAGCCCGAGTACGAGGCGTAGGCGCTGGTGGCCAGGACGAGGATGCGGCGGCGTCCGTCGCGGACCATCTCGCGCAGGGTGTCCGTCAGGTACGGCGCCCAGTTGCGGTTGCCCCAGTAGACCGGCAGGTCCAGGCCGTGCTCGGCGAAGTCCTTGCGGAGGGCGTCCAGCAGGGCGCGGTTCTGGTCGTTGATGGGGCTGACCCCGCCGAAGAGGAAGTAGTGCTGGCCGACTTCCTTGAGGCGTTCCTTGGGGATGCCGCGCCCGCGCGTCACGTTCTCCAGGAACGGGACCACGTCGTCCGGGCCCTCCGGGCCGCCGAACGAGAGCAGGAGCAGGGCGTCATAGGGGGTGGCATCGAGCACGTCTGGCATGTCTCGATCCTGCCACCCGGCACTGACAGCGGGAAAACGGTGGGAGCCGACGGTGCGTCACGCCTGGTCCGCGGGGGTGTTTCCGGGCGTTCCGACGAGTAAGCTGTATCGACTGCGTTCGGACCTTACTGATGCGTCTGAGCCGCTACTGAGCCGTTCCCGGAGATCTCGTTGCCCAGCCCCTACCGCGCCCTGTTCGCCGCCCCCGGCTCCAAGAGCTTCTCCACCGCGGGTTTCCTCGGCCGGATGCCACTGTCGATGATGGGCATCGGCGTGGTGACGATGATCTCCCAGCTCACCGGCCGGTACGGACTGGCCGGCGCCCTGTCGGCCACCATCGCGCTGGCCGCCGCCGTGGCCGGACCGCAGGTCTCCCGCCTGGTGGACCGGTACGGCCAGCGACGGGTGCTGCGCCCGGCGACCCTCGTGTCGCTCGCCGCGGCGGCCGTGCTGCTGCCGGCCGCGCACTACGGGTGGCCGGACTGGGTGCTGTTCGTCGCCTGCGCCGGCATCGGCTGCGTGCCGAGCCTCGGTGCGATGGTCCGGGCCCGCTGGGCGGCCCTGTACCGGGGCACCCCGCAGCTGCACACCGCGTACTCCTTCGAGTCCGTGGTGGACGAGATCTGCTTCATCTTCGGGCCGATCATCTCCATCGGCCTGTCCACGGCCTGGTTCCCGGAGGCCGGGCCGCTGCTCGCCGCGTGCTTCCTGGCGACGGGCGTCTTCTGGCTGACCGCCCAGCGCGCCACCGAGCCGGAGCCGCATCCGCGCGAGCACAAGGGCGGCGGCACCGCGATCAGCTCCCGAGGGCTCCAGGTCCTGGTCGCCACGTTCATGGCCACGGGGACGATCTTCGGTGCCATCGACGTGGTCACCGTGGCCTTCGCCGAGGAGGAGGGGCACAAGGCCGCCGCCAGCCTCGTCCTCGCCCTGTACGCGGCGGGGTCGTGCACGGCGGCCATGATCTTCGGGCTGCTGCGCTTCGCCGGACCGCCGGAACGTCGCTGGCTGCTGGGCGTCTGTGCGATGGCCGTGAGTATGATCCCCCTCCTACTGGTCGGAAACCTGCTGTTTCTGGCCGCGGCGCTGTTCGTTGCGGGTCTGTCCATCGCTCCCACGATGATCACGACGATGTCCCTCATCGAAGAGCACGTACCACGCACGCAGCTCACCGAGGGCATGACCTGGGTGAGCACCGGCCTCGCGGTCGGCGTCGCGCTCGGCTCCGCCGCGGGCGGCTGGGTGATCGACGCCTCCGGGGCGCGTGCCGGGTACGCGGTTCCGGCGGTGGCCGGGGCCGTCGCGGCCGCGGTCGGTTTCCTCGGGTACCGCCGGCTCGAACGGCCGGCTCCGCGTCGGGGAGGGACCGTTGGGCAGCACACGCACGGCGAGCGGGATGACGAGCGGGAAGAACGGCACATGGCGTAACTGGGGCGGCAACGTCTCCGCACGCCCCGCGCGGGAGGTCGCTCCCGCCTCCGTCGAGGAACTGGCCGAGGCCGTTCGCAGGGCGGCCGAGGAGGGACTGCGGGTCAAGGCCGTCGGCACCGGGCACTCCTTCACGTCCATAGCCGCGACGGACGGTGTGCTGATACGCCCTCAGCTGCTGACCGGCATCCGCACCATCGACCGCGCCGCCATGACGGTCACGGTCGAGGCCGGCACACCGCTCAAAAGGCTCAACCTTGCCCTCGCGCGCGAGGGCCTGTCGCTGACGAACATGGGCGACATCATGGAGCAGACCGTCTCCGGGGCGGCCAGCACCGGCACCCACGGCACGGGCCGCGACTCGGCCTCGATCGCCGCCCAGATCCGGGGCCTGGAAATGGTCACGGCGGACGGCTCGGTGCTGACCTGCTCCGAGCGGGAGAACCCCGAGGTCTTCGCCGCCGCCCGGATCGGCCTGGGCGCGCTGGGCGTCGTCACCGCGATCACCTTCGCCGTGGAGCCGATCTTCCTGCTCACGGCCCGCGAGGAACCGATGCCGTTCGATCGTGTCCTCGCCGAATTCGACGAACTGTGGGCCGAGAACGAGCACTTCGAGTTCTACTGGTTCCCGCACACCGGCAGCACCAACACCAAGCGCAACAACCGCAGCGCCGGCCCCGAACAGCCGGTGGGGCGGCTCCAGGGCTGGTTCGAGGACGAGTTCCTGTCCAACGGTGTCTTCCAGGCGGCCAACCGGGTCGGCCGCGCGGTGCCCGCCGTCATCCCCGCGATCTCCCGGATCTCCAGCAGGGCGCTGTCCGCGCGGACGTACACGGACACCCCCTACAAGGTCTTCACCTCTCCGCGCCGGGTGCGCTTCCTGGAGATGGAGTACGCCGTTCCGCGCAAGGCCGTCGTCGAGACGCTGCGCGAACTGAGGGCGATGGTCGACCGGTCACGGCTGCGGATCAGCTTCCCGGTCGAGGTGCGCACGGCCCCGGCCGACGACATCGCGCTGTCCACGGCTTCGGGCCGCGACAGCGCGTACATCGCCGTCCACATGTTCCGGGGCACGCCCTACCAGGCGTACTTCACCGCCGCCGAGCGCATCTTCACGGCGCACGAAGGCCGGCCGCACTGGGGCAAGATCCACACCCGGGACGCCGAGTACTTCTCCCGGGTGTATCCGCGCTTCGCCGAGTTCACGGCGCTGCGGGACCGTCTTGACCCTGACCGTCTGTTCCGGAACGACTACTTGCGCCGGGTTCTGGGGCCGTAGCCGAGGCGTCGGGGGCCGGGCTCGCGGCGTCGCCGGAGCCGTCCTCCCCGGTGGCGTCCGGGGTGGACGTCGGGCCGGTCGCCGTACCGCCGTCCTCCCCGGGGGCACCGCCCGGCGACGTGCTGCCGTCGGCGCCGCTCGGGGTCCCGGACGGGGTGGCCGCCGGGGTCTCGCCGCCTGAGCCGGAGTCCCCCGGGTCACCCGCTCCGCCGGATTCCTGGGGATCTTCGGATTCCTGGGAATCGCCGGACCCGCCGGAATCGCCCGACCTCCCCGGATCCGACGCGGACTCGTCGTGCCCGGAGAAGGCGCTGCCGACGGTGGTGCTGTGACCGCCGCCCAGACTCTCGCCGGAGGCGACTTCGTAGGCCGTGATCCCCCCCATGGTCACGCCGAAGACGAGAGCCGCGGCGACCAGCGGGCGCTTCCAGCCCCTGGTCCGTGCGCGGTACACGGTGCCCTCGGTGAACTCGCCCGGGACCGCCGCCGCTCGTCCGTCGGCACCCACGGCACCCACGGGGCGCTTCACCCGGAGCTGCTCGCCGGTGCGCTTGAAGAAGTGCTGGAGGACCGAGCCTCCGCAGGTGGCGATGACGCTGATCAGGCCGGCCCCGAGGATCGTGCCGTACACGCCGAAGGAGGAGGCGAGTTTGGCGGCCACCACCGCCGCCAGGGCGCTGCCCGCGACCTGGGGCACGCTCAGGTCGATTCGCTTGGACTTCACCTCCGTACGCACATCCGCCTCGCCTGCATCATCGGGCTTTTCACGCATCCCCGGACCTTGCCTGTCTTTCCCGTACGTGATCGATCAACTGCACGAGAAAGGGACGAGTGGACGAAACCATTAGTTCCGTTTCTGGTGATTCCGTGAAGTACGCCACGTCCGAGATCGCGGAAATCGCACCAGGGGCGGCCAAGCGCCACCTGTTGTCAGAAGTTGGGCGGCGCGCCCATCCACGCACGTGGTCCGAATGGAGTACTGTTGCGAGCCCTGGGCCCGGGCTCCCGACAGGGAACTCCGGACCTTGAAGGACCGCCGGGAGGGGGCTAGTTGCACAGGGTGACAGAATCGGTCACTTAAGGTTGCAAATGGGTAACCGTGCCATAACGGCGATCCAGGGCCCGTGCCCGACACGCCGGGCAACTCGGCAAGGTTGTGGCAGGCTGCACCCGGGCAGGTCACACTCGACAGAGCGGAAGCAGCGACGCACGTGACGTCGGCAGGCACCACCCGGGAGGTCCCCATGCCCGAACTGCGTGTCGTGGCCGTCTCGAATGACGGCACACGGCTGGTGCTGAAGGCTGCGGACAGCACGGAGTACACGCTTCCGATCGACGAGCGGCTCCGGGCCGCCGTGCGCGGCGACCGTCCCCGCCTCGGCCAGATCGAGATCGAGGTGGAGAGTCATCTCCGCCCCCGCGACATCCAGGCGCGTATACGTGCCGGCGCGACCGCGGAAGAGGTCGCCCAGATGGCCGGCATCCCCGTCGACCGCGTACGGCGCTTCGAGGGGCCCGTGCTGGCCGAGCGCGCCTTCATGGCGGAGCGGGCCCGCAAGACCCCCGTCCGCCGCCCCGGCGAGAACTCCGGTCCGCCCCTCGGCGAGGCCGTCCAGGAGCGGCTGGTGCTGCGCGGCGCCGACAAGGACACCGTCCAGTGGGACTCCTGGCGCCGCGACGACGGCACCTGGGAAGTCCTGCTGGTCTACCTGGTCGCGGGCGAGCCCCACTCGGCGAGCTGGACGTACGACCCGCCCCGGCGGCTCGTCCAGGCCGTCGACGAGGAGGCACGCGCGCTGATCGGCGAGTCCGACGACCTCGCCGCACCCGAGCCCAGCTTCCCGTTCGTCCCGCGCATCGCCCGGCTGCCGCGCGACCGGCCGCTGGACCGCACCCTCGACCGGGAGCAGCGGGAGCGGCCGAGCCTGCCCCCGCCGCCGTCCGAACCCGCCGAGGAGACCGCGGTCACCGCCTCGGCCGAACGTGAACGCGACTCGCTGACCAGCCTGCTCGAGGCGGTACCGAGCTTCCGGGGCGACCTGGTGGTACCCGAGCGCGCTCCGGAACCCGCGGAGGAGCCTGTCGAGGAGCCCGAGGTGGAGGAGCCGCCGGCCCCCGCGGCGTCGGCCGGTTCCGCCTACGCCGACGTGCTCATGCCGCGCTCCGTGGCCAGCCACCGCGACCGCCTCACCGGCTCCACCGACCGCCAGGCCGAGGCCGACGGCGTCCGCCCCGGCCGCCGGGCGGCGGTGCCCAGCTGGGACGAGATCGTGTTCGGGACGCGGCGGAAGAAGCAGGAGTAGGCGGGATCCGACGTAGGAGGCCGGGGGCCGCACTCGCGTGGGTGCGGCCCCCGGTTCTTTTCGCCGAGCCCACTGAGTGGTGGGGTCCCCGGGCGATGGGCCCCACTGCGACCGCGGTTCACGGCCCCTGCCCGGTCCCGGCCACCATGGCCCTGACCGTTCTGCTCCGAGCCGATCCCCACCGCTCACGACCCGGCCCCCTGCGTCGTCGCCGACCCCGCTCCGAGCCGGCCTCACCTGCTCACACCCCGGCCCGGCACGCGCCCCCCGACGGCCTACTGCGGGTCCGGTCCCACCGCGACCGGTCGGCCCGGGTCCGAGGACCACTCCGACCACGAACCCACGTACAGCGCCGCCGGAATGCCCGCCACCGCCAGCGCCAGCACCTCGTGGGCGCCCGACACGCCCGAGCCGCAGTACACGCCGACCTCGCCGTCCTCCGTGGCCCCCAGGGTCTTGAAGCGCGACCGGAGTTCGTCGGCCGGCAGGAAGCGGCCGTCCGCCGCCACGTTGTCCGTCGTCGGCGCGGACACGGCGCCCGGGATGTGGCCGCCGACCGGATCGATCGGCTCCACCTCGCCCCGGTACCGCTCCCCCGCCCGGGCGTCGAGCAGCAGCCCGGACCGGGCCAGTGCGGCGGCACCGTCGGCGTCGAGCATCCCCGCCGCCCCCGGCTCCGGCGTGAAGTCGCCCTCCGCGGGAGTGGGGACGTCCGTCGCCAGCGGCTCCTCCCAGGCCGGCAACCCGCCGTCGAGGACCCGCACGTTCGGGTGACCCGTCCAGCGCAGCAGCCACCAGGCGCGGGCCGCCGCCCACCCCTGCCCGCCGTCGTACACGACGACCGGCCGGCCGGACGACACGCCCGCCCGGCGCATCGCCGCACCGAACTCCGCCACATCGGGCAGCGGATGCCGGCCGCGCGCGCCGGGCGCGGAGGCGAGTTCCCTGTCCAGGTCGACGAAGACGGCACCGGGAAGGTGCCCGGCCGCGTACTCGGCCCGGCCGTCGAACGGCGCGGCGCCGGCCGCCCTGGCCGTGCTCAACTGCCAGCGGACATCGAGCAGGACCGGCGGGTTCACGCCCGCCAGTTCGGTCACGAGTTCGGGTGCGGAAATGATGGCGTTCATGGCCCCATCCTGGCGTACCGAGTGGCCGCGGCGCCGTTGTCGGGCTACTCTGCCCGCCGGACAGTACCGATCACGAGGCGTACGGGTTCGGGCACATGCTGTATCACCCGGGCAGCCGGGCTGACCCACGGTCACGCCCGAACCACGCGGTCCCGGGTCCGGGTCCGGTGCCGGCACCGGCGCGAAGGTCCGTCAGACCGGTATCCGTCAGAGCGGAAGCGGACGCACGGCCCGCGGAGGGCCGAGAAGAGAGTGACGATGACCGACGCACGGCGGTCGACCGGCCGGGACGGCGAGACGAACGCCCGGCACACGCCCGGCACACCCTGCTGGGTGAGTCTGATGGTGCACGGACCGGCCGCGACCCGGGAGTTCTACGGAGCGCTGTTCGGCTGGGAGTTCCAGCCCGGTCCGCAGCAACTGGGGCCCTACGCACGGGCCCTGCTCGACGGGCGTGAGGTAGCGGGCATCGGCCAACTGCCCCCGGACCGGCAACTGCCCCTCGCCTGGACCCCGTACTTCGCCTCCGACGACGTCGACCGGGCGGCCGAAACGGTACGCCTGTGCGGTGGCACGATCGGCGTGGGCCCGCTCGACGCGGGCGAGGCCGGCCGCCTGGCCATCGGATCCGACCCGTCGGGCGCCGTCTTCGGCATCTGGCAGGCGGCGGGGCACCTCGGCACGGCCGTCACCGGCGTGCCCGGCACACCGGCGTGGAACGAGCTGATGACCTTCGAGTCGGCGAACGTCGCCAAGTTCTACGAAACCGTGTTCGGCTTCGAGCTGGTGCCGGAGGTCTCCGCCGACTTCGACTACGTGACCCTGCGCCTCGACGGCCGCCCCGTCGCCGGCATCCACGGCCTCGGAGGCGCCCTGCCCCGCGACCGGGGGCCGCACTGGGTGACGTACTTCGAGGCGGACGACGTGGAGGAGTCCCTGGAGCGCCTCACCGACCTGGGCGGCCATGCCGTCAAACCCGTCCAGGACACTCCCCACGGCCGGGTGGCGATGGTGGCGGATGTGGAGGGGGCGCGGTTCGCGCTGGTGCAGCGCGAACGCGCCGGCGTGCGGGAAGAGTGAGGCCTGCGGGAGTCACTGGAGCTCGTCGAAGGATTGCTGGGATCACAAAGCCCTGCCGGTTGCTTTCGGGCGGCAGGGCTCTCGTGCGCAGGCTCGGACGGCACCGGTCGAGCGCCGTTGCGGTCCTGCCCCGACCGTCCGCGTCGTCCGCAACGGCCGTCGGACGGGGACGGGTACCGTCTCCTGGAGTGCGTCGGGGCCGATCAGAGCGGCGATGAGGCGGCAGACGGGGTTCGGCGGGCCAGGTCGTGAAGCCGTCGGTGAGGACGATGACGACGGTGGTGCGGTCGCGTGCCGCGAGAGCCGGTTCGATACCGAAGGGCGCTGCGTTCGATGCCGAGTGCGCTGCCGCCGGTGCAGGGTTCGTCACCCCAGGTCTCCGCGGGCGGGCGGCATCCTGGCACCGACGATTCGGGCGGCACGCCTCAGTCGGACGACACCGGAAGCACGTCGGGGGACAGAGCCGCGGCGTGGGCCGCGGCGGCCGTCATCCGGCGCCGGTGGTGCCGGCGGCACAGCACCTCGTAGCCGACCTCGTCCAGGGACCGGTCGACGTCGCCGACGACCACCTGGGCGCCCTCGACGACCATGACGCCGCCCACGGTGCGGGCGTTGTGCGTGGCGCGTGCCCCGCACCAGCACAGGGCCTCGACCTGGAGGACCTCGACGCGGTCGGCGAGTTCGACCAGGCGCTGGGAGCCGGGGAACAGCTTGGAGCGGAAGTCGGTGGTGATGCCGAAGGCGTACACGTCGACGCCGAGGTCGTCGACCACACGCGCGAGCTGGTCGATCTGGTCCGGCGCCAGGAACTGCGCCTCGTCCGCGATCACATAGTCCGCGCGTCCGCCCTGAGAGAGGTGGTCGACGAGGTGGGCGTACAGGTCCTGCCCGTCCTCGACCTCCACCGCGTCGGTGACGAGGCCGAGGCGTGAGGAGAGCTTGCCCTCGCCCGCCCGGTCGTCGCGGGTGAAGATCATGCCGGCCAGGCCGCGTGCCGAGCGGTTGTGCTCGATCTGGAGAGCCAGTGTCGACTTCCCGCAGTCCATCGTTCCGGAGAAGAACACCAGCTCGGGCATGAGGGGTTGAGCACCTTTCGGCAAAGAGGTCGGGGTTCGCGGGGGGTGGGTCAGGTGCGGACTTCGAGCAAGGGGACGAGCTGCTCGGCAGGGGTCATCGACCCGTGGTTGCCGACCATCGACGACTCCTTCGGCTCCCGCTCGGAGGCGATGAGCAGGACGTCGTCCCGCGCGGCGGCGACCACGTCGCCGATGCGGTCGTACACCCGGTCGTCGATGCGGGGGCCGAACCAGCCCGCCGCGATCGCCTCGTCCCGCGAGGCCACCCAGAACTGCTCGCCGAGCACCTCGCGCCAGCAGGTCAGCACGTCGTTGTGCGCGCCGGGGACGGCGTACACGTGCCGGGCGCGGCCCTCGCCGCCGAGGAGGGCGACGCCCGCCTTCAGCTCCCAGTCCTCGTCGAAGTCGATGCGGTGGTCCTCGTCGAAGGGCACGTCGATCATGCCGTGGTCGGCGGTGACGTACAGGGCGCTGCGCGGCGGGAGCTGCTCGGCGAGGCGCTGGACGAGCCGGTCGACGTGCGCGAGCTGGCCGCGCCAGGTGTCGGAGTCGACGCCGAAGCGGTGTCCGGCGCCGTCAACCTCGGCGTAGTAGGTGTAGACGAGGGCGCGGTCGGCGCGGGCCAGCTGCTCGGCGGCGCAGTCCATGCGGTCCTCGCCGGACAGGCGTCCGTGGAATTCACCACCACTGAGCGCGACTTTGGTCAGCGGGGTGCTCGCGAAGGTCGGGGAGGAGACCTGGGCGGCGTGCACGCCCGCCTCGTGGGCGAGGCTGAAGACGGTGGGGTACGGCTGCCAGGGGCCCGGCGGGGTCCACGGCTGCCAGCGCAGCTGGTTCATCAGCGCGCCGGTGGCCGGGTCGCGCACGGTGTAGCCGGGCAGCCCGTGGGCGCCCGGCGGCAGACCGGTGCCGACGGAGGCGAGGGAGGTCGCGGTGGTCGCCGGGTAGCCGGCGGTGATCGGGCGTCCGGTGCCGCCGCGTGAGCTGCTCAGCAGCGAGGTCAGGAAGGGGGCGTCCTCCGGGTGCGCCCGCAGCTGCTCCCAGCCGAGACCGTCGATCAGGAAGACGCAGTTCCGGTCGGCGGGGGTCAGCTCCGTGATCCCGGCGGTCATGCCGGGGACGCCGAGGCCGGCGGCCAGGGTGGGCAGCAGGTCGGCGAGCGAACCGGTGCCGTACTCGGGCACGGGGGCGGAGTCGACGGGGAGGGGTTCCGGCTCGGTGTCCCAGGCGGTGTGCTGCACCATCAGCGGGAGGTGTCCGCGGTCGCCTCGGAGAGGGCCTGGGCGAAGGTGAGCGCCTGGCGCACCGTCTCCGGACCGTCTCCGGCCTCGCTGACGCGCAGGCTGAGGTCGTCGGCCGTCGAACTGCCCGTGTAGCCGTGGTCGGCCTCGCAGTTGGGGTCGCCGCAGGCGGCGGGCTCGAGGTCGAGGCGGGAGACGGCGCCCCAGCCGATGGTCAGCACGATCTCGCGGGGCAGCGTGCCCGGCTTGTACTTCTCCGGGTTGGCGACGACGCGGCTGACGACGATGGACGAGATCCGGCCGAGCTTGACGGACTCCGTGGACGTCGTGGCGTACGGCGTCGGGGAGGTGTCGTCGGCGGCCTGCTCGTCGGTGTGGCTGACGATGAAGCGGTTGCCGGTGAGCACGAGCACGGTCACGTGCCGGCGCACCTCGTTCTGGTCGAACGTCGTCTCCTGGTGGACCAGGTACGACCGGACGGGCTCGCCGCCCACGGCGGCCTCCACCGCCTCGGCCACGAGGGCCGGGTAGTAGCCGCTGCGCTCGATCGCCGCTCGCAGCCCCTGGGTCGTCGTACTGGTCTTGGCCATGCCGTCCATCCTACGGGGGCGCACTGACTGCGCGGGACGCTCGTGCGGGACCCGTCCCGGGGCGCGGGCGGTCAGTACGCCGGCAGGGTCCGCGGGCCGAGGTCGTCCCTGGCGGGAGGGGGCGCGAGGCGGACGGCGGCGCCGAGGACGCTCAGGCCGCGCGGGGCGACGACGACCGGTTCCAGGGTGACCGCGACGACCTCCGGGTGGTCGTCCACCAGCCGGGAGACCCGCAGCAGCAGTTCCTCCAGGGCGGAGCTGTCGACCGGGGCCGAGCCGCGCCAGCCGAAGAGGAGGGGCGCGGTGCGGATCGAGCGGATGAGCGAGGTGGCCTCCCGGTCGGTGACCGGGATCAGCCGGTGCGCCATGTCGCCGAGCAGCTGCGTGGCCGCTCCGGCCAGACCGAAGGAGAGCGCCGCGCCCGCCGCCGGGTCGATGACCGCCCGTACGACCGTGTCGACGCCGCGCGGGGCCATGCCCTGCACCACCGGGCGCAGCTCCTCGGGCTTCCCGAACAGCTCGGCCAGCTCGGCGTACGCCCGGCGCAACTGCTCCTCGTCCGCGAGGTCCAGGCGTACGCCGCCCAGGTCGGCGCGGTGGCGCAGGTGCGGGGCGGTGGCCTTGAGGGCGACGGGGTAGCCGATGGTCCGCGCGGCGGCGACGGCGTCGTCGGGGGTGGCGGCGGGCAGGGCGCGGTGCACGTGGATGCCGTACCTGCCGAGCAGGTCGCAGGTCTCGTGCGTACCGAGCGTGAGCCCCTGGCCGCGCGCGAGGTGTCCGGATATCAGCTCGGCGGCGCCCTTCTCGTCGATGTCCTCGTACTCCGGCACCTTGCCGGGGTCGGCGGCGTCCCGTCGCCACTGGGCGTAGGCGACGGCCTGGGCGAGGGCGCGGACGGCGCGTTCGGCGGCGGGGTAGGCGGGGATGAGGTGGGCTCCTTCCGGGGCCCGGACGGTGGGCGACCGCTGTGCCGGGGCGGCGGATACGGCCTCCTCGGCGGGCTCGGGAGCGATCTTCACCGCTGCGCAGCCCGCCGGGGTACCCGGCTCGGCCTGCGGTGCCGTGCTCGCCGCCGGGGTACCCGGCTCGGCCTGCGGTGCCGTGCTCGCCGCCGCGGACAGGGCTTCCGCCAGGCCGCCCAGCTCCACGTGGACCACGAGGACCGGCTTGGCGGGCACCCCGGCCGCCGCCGACCGCAGGGCTTCCGCCAGCACCGCGTCTCCCACCGGCCCCTCCCCCACCGTCGGGATGGCGGTCACCACCACCGCGTCGCACGTGTCGTCGGCCAGGGCCCGGGACAAGGCCGCGTGGAAGTCGCCCGCAGAGGCGGCCGTGGTCAGGTCCAGGGGAGGGTGCGGCCGCAGCCCCTCGGAGAGGCAGGCGTCGTACGTCAGCAGCCCCAGTGATTCCGAGTTCCCGAGGATCGCCACCCTCGGTCCGGCGGGCAGCGGCTGGCGGGCGAGCAGCAGACCCGCGTCGACCAGGTCGGTGATGGTGTCGACCCGGATCACGCCGGCCTGCCTCAGCAGCGCGGAGACCGTCGCGTGCGGCAGCCGCGTCGCCCGTACGGCGTGTCCCTGGGGCGCCACGCCGCCGTGCCGGGCGCCCTGCACCACGACCAGTGGTTTGACGGCCGCCGTACGCCGGGCCAGGCGGGTGAACTTGCGCGGGTTGCCGATGGACTCCAGGTACATCAGCGCGACGTCCGTCTCCGGGTCGTCGTACCAGTACTGAAGGACGTCGTTGCCGGAGACGTCGGCCCGGTTGCCGGACGAGACGAAGGTCGACACACCGGTGACGCCGGTGACTCCGCCACCGCGCCGGTGCAGCCGGGACAGCAGGGCGATGCCGATGGCGCCGGACTGGGCGAACAGGCCGATCCGGCCGGGGCGCGGCATCTCGGGGGCGAGGGAGGCGTTGAGCCGCACCTGCCGGGAGGTGTTGATGATCCCGAAGGCGTTGGGCCCGATGATCCGCATGCCGTACGTACGCGCGTGCCGCACGAGTGCGCGCTGGCGCTCGCGTCCCTCGGAGCCGCTGTCGGCGTATCCGGCGGAGACCACGACCAGGCCCTGCACCCCGTGCTCGCCGCACTCGGTGACGACCTCGGGGACGTGCTCGGCGGGCACGGTGACGACGGCCAGGTCGACGGAGCCGTCGATGTCGCGCACCGAGCGGCGCGCGGGCACCCCGTCCAGCTCCGGCCCGTCCTCGGGGAACGCCTTGTTCACGGCGTACAGCCGGCCGGTGTAGCCCGCGTCCCGGATGTTGCCGAGGATGCTGCGGCCGACGCCGCCGGGTGCGCGGCCGGTGCCGATGACCGCCACCGAGCCGGGCTGCAACAGCCGCTGGACGGAGCGCGCCTCCGCGCGGTGCTCGCGCGCGTACTGCACGGCGAGCGAGCGGTCGGTGGGTTCGAGGCCGAACTCCAGGCGGACCACGCCGTCCTCGAAGCTCCGCTTCTGGGTGTACCCGGCGTCCATGAACACCTTGATCATCTTGGTGTTGGCGGGCAGCACCTCGGCGGCGAAGCGGCGGATGCCGCGCTCGCGGGCGACGGCGGCGATGTGCTCCAGCAGCGCGGAGGCGACGCCGCGCCCCTGGTGGGCGTCCTGGACGAGGAAGGCGACCTCGGCCTCGTCGGCCGGTGCGGAGGCGGGCGTTCCACCGGAGCCGATCCGGTCGTAGCGTACGGTGGCGATGAACTCGCCGCCGATGGTGGCCGCGAGTCCCACCCGGTCCACAAAGTCGTGGTGCGTGAAGCGGTGGACGTCCTTGGCGGACAGGCGAGGGTACGGCGCGAAGAAGCGGTAGTACTTCGACTCGTCGGAGACCTGCTCGTAGAAGCTGACCAGGCGCTCGGCGTCATCAACGGTGATGGGGCGGACGCGCGCGGTGCCGCCGTCGCGCAGCACCACGTCGGCCTCCCAGTGGGCGGGGTACTCGTGCCGGTCCGACGAGGTCTGCATGGGCCCCAGAGTACGGCTCGCGTACGACAACGGCGCGAGGCAGTCTGTGGAGGACGGAGCCCGGACCGAGGCCGCGGTCCGGCGACCACGTGGGAGGCGCACGGCGTCGTCCCGGCACGCTTCACGATGTGGGAAACTGGTCTAGACAAGACTGGTCTAGACAACATGAACCCCTGATTACCTGAAGGGCAGCATCACATGGCTGAGCGCCGCGTCAACGTCGGCTGGGCCGAGGGTCTCCACGCCCGCCCCGCCTCCATCTTCGTCCGAGCCGCCACGGCCACAGGCGTCCCGGTGACGATCGCCAAGGCCGACGGCTCCCCCGTCAACGCGGCCTCCATGCTGGCCGTCCTCGGCCTCGGCGCCCAGGGCGGCGAGGAGATCGTCCTCGCCTCCGACGCCGAGGGCGCGGACGCCGCCCTGGAGCGGCTGGCGAAGCTGGTCTCCGAAGGACTCGAGGAGCTTCCCGAGACCGTCTGAGCCGTCTGAACCGTCTGAACCGACCGTCTGACGGACAGCGGCACCGAAAGGCCCGCCCGGGACCACCGGGCGGGCCTTTTCAATTCCTTTTCCGCTTCGCTCTCGCCCAGGCATCCGGACAGGCACGCCGGTACACAGGCGCGTATTCGGGCAGCAGAAAAACAGCCCCCGAATTACTTCCTCTTTGTATACGGCCCCCGTGTTAAGCCCGCAGGCTCGGCGTGTTTACGGGACGTTGCGATTCCCTCACGCGGCGATTCGCTCACCCGCCTCGTCCGTTCGCCTTCTGAGGCGAATCGCAGCCGGTGTCCCGGCTTCGACCTCTCGGTGTGCAGCGCCATGAGCGCCCGCGCGCGCTCGCTGTCACCCCGGGCCACCGCATCGACGATCGCGCCGTGCTCCGCCCAGTACTCCACGGGTCCGGCCGGCGCTTCCACGATGTACATCCAGGCGATCTTGTGGCGCAGCTGGGTCAGCAACGCCGTCAACGAGGGGCTGCCCGCGGCCTGGGCGAGGGTGTCGTGGAACCAGCCGCCCAGGGAGCGCAGATCCTCGCTGTTGCCCTGCCTGGCGCGCTCCTGACCCAGCCTGACCAGTCCGCGCAGCACCTTGAGGTGGACCTCGGTGCGGCGCCGGGCGGCCCGGGAGGCGCCGAGGGGTTCGAGGAGCGTGCGGGTCTCCAGCAGGTCGGCGGCCTCCTGCTCGGTGGGTTCCGCCACGCACGCGCCCGCGTGCCGCCGGGTCACCACGAAACCTTCGGCCTCCAGCGTGCGCAAGGCCTCACGGACCGGGACGCGGGAGACTCCGTAGCGGCGGGCGAGCAGTTCCTCGGTGAGCCGGCTGCCGCGCCCGTGTACGCCGGCGACGATGTCGTCCCGGATCGCCGTGCACACCGAGTGCGCCGGAATACGCATGCCCGACCTCCGCCTTAATCCCCGTGAAACGTCGACGATTGACGCGTGTGCAGTGACTCTAGGCCAATCGAGCGGATATTCCGACGGCCAGGCGGATTTCATGGGCATCTTTTGGACAGCGACGGCCTCTGGACCGCGTACGGAAATGCGAATGCCCCGGCTCGTGAGCCGGGGCATTCGCATTTCCGTACCGTCCGTCGTCAGACGTTCACGCCGTGGGAGCGGAGATAGGCGACCGGGTCCAGGTCCGAGCCGTACTCGGGGCTCGTACGGGCCTCGAAGTGCAGGTGCGCTCCGGTGACGTTGCCGGTGGCACCGGAGAGGCCGATCTGCTGACCGGGGGCGACCGCCTGGCCGACCGAGACGCCGATGGAGGACAGGTGGCCGTACTGCGTGTACGTGCCGTCGTGCATCTTGATCACGACCTGGTTGCCGTACGCCCCGCCCCAGCCGGCCTCGACGACGGTGCCGACGCCGACCGCGTGCACAGGGGTGCCGCTCGCGGCGTGGAAGTCGATGCCGGTGTGGCTGCCCGAGGACCACAGCGAGCTGCCGGCCTGGTAGGCGGTGGAGACGTAGGAGGCGGTGATCGGCGACACGAAGGTGTTGAGGCGCTTGCGCTCCGCCTCGCGTGCGGCGCGTTCCTTGGCCTCGCGCGCCTCCTCGGCCGCCTCGGCGGCCCGCTCGCGTGCGGCCTCCTGGGCCGCCTCACGGGCGGCGGCGTCCAGCGCGGCACGCTTCTGCGCGGTGGCCTGGGCGTCGATCTCGTCGGCTACGGCGTCCCCGATGGTGACGACCGGGGTGAGTCCGCTCTGCTCCGCCTCGGACTCGGCGGCGAGCGCCGGAGCCGCGAGGGTGCCGACGACGCCGGTGGTGGCGAGGGCCGCGACACCCGCCGCGCGGGCGGTGGTGCGGTGCATCCGGCTGGGACGGCGGTGCTTACCGGTGGCGCGCGTGAACGCCATGTAGAGGCTGGTCCTTTCCTTCCCTCTCGCCTACCGGGTTAGCTGACGGGTTCGGAGCAGGAAGGTCTCCTACGGACCCCCTCGCTGCACGCGCGGGCGTCCGATTCACCCCAGGGACTGCGATGGGTCCCCGGCTCCCCTGGCTCGCGCCGTACGGGGACTCGGCGATGACTGTCCGGTGCCGCGGGTGCGGCGCACTGCCTGACGAACAGCCCGGACGACGCTAAACGTGGTGTCTTCAATCCTCAAACGCAACAGGCTTTTTGTAGCGCACGCCACAGGGCAGACGGTCAGCCACTCCCTCAATTCGGACAAATGGCGGCCCTGGTGACACTGTGGTCACCAGGGCCGCCACGCGCGCGTGCCGCTACTCGGCCGCCACGACGGTCACTTCACCGATGCCCAGGGCCTCGACGGGCTCCTTGATCTGCGCCGCGTCGCCGACGAGGACCGTCACCAGACGGTCCACCGGGAAGGCGTTCACGACCGCCGCCGTGGCCTCCACGGTGCCCGTGGCGGCGAGTTGGCGGTAGAGCGTGGCCTGGTAGTCGTCGGGCAGGTGCTGTTCGACCTGGTCGGCCAGCGTGCCCGCCACGGCCGCCGCCGTCTCGTACTTCAGCGGCGCCACACCGACCAGGTTCTGCACGGCGACGTCGCGCTCGGCGTCGGTGAGCCCGCCCTTCGCGACCTTGCGCAGCACCGTCCACAGGTCCTCCAGTGCGGGACCGGTGTTGGGGGTGTCGACGGAGCCGCTGATGGCCAGCAGGGCGGCCCCCGTGCCGTCGGGCGCCGAACGCAGGACCTGCGCGAACGACCGCACACCGTAGGTGTAGCCCTTCTCCTCGCGCAGGACGCGGTCCAGGCGCGAGGTGAGGGTGCCGCCGAGGCAGTAGGTGCCGAGCACCTGGGCGGGCCACACGCGGTCGTGCCGGTCGGAGCCGGTTCGGCCGATCAGCAGCTGCGTCTGGACGGCTCCGGGGCGGTCCACGATGACGACCCGGCCCCTGTCGTCGGCGGTCACCGGGGGCACGGGACGCGGCTCGGCGGCGGAGCCGGTCCACGCGCCCAGCGTGTCGCCGAGCAGCGCGTCGAGGTCGACGCCGGTGAGGTCGCCGACGACCACCGCGGTGGCCGTGGCGGGTCGGACGTGCTTCTCGTAGAAGGCGCGTACGGCCGCGGAGTCGATGCTCGCGACCGTCTCCTCCGTTCCCTGACGCGGGCGCGACATGCGCGTCCCGGCCGGGAAGAGCTCCTTGTAGAGCTCCTTGGCCGCGCGACGGGCGGGGTTGGCCAGCTCGTGCGGGATCTCGTCGAGCCGGTTGCGGACCAGCCGCTCGACTTCGCTGTCCGCGAACGCGGGCGCCCGGAGGGCGTCGGCGACCAGGCCGAGGGCCTTGGCGAGGCGCGAGACGGGCACTTCCAGGCTCAGCCGGACGCCGGGGTGGTCGGCGTGTGCGTCGAGGGTGGCGCCGCAGCGCTCCAGCTCGGCGGCGAACTCCTCGGCGGAGTGCTTGTCGGTGCCCTCGGAGAAGGCACGCGCCATGATCGTGGCGAGGCCGTCGAGGCCGGCCGGTTCGGTGTCGAGGGGCGCGTCCAGATTGACCTCGACAGCGACGACCTGCTGGCCGGGGCGGTGGCAGCGCAGCACGGTGAGGCCGTTGTCGAGGCTGCCGCGCTCCGGGGCCGGAAACGCCCACGGCTTGGGCTCGCCGGCCTGCGGCTGCGAGTGGAATTCCATGGTGGCGAGCTCGGTCACTTGGCCGCCTCCTCGTTCTCGTCGGTGGCGTTCGTGTCGGCGTCGTCGGCGGGCGCGGTCGGCTCGTAGACGAGCACCGCGCGGTTGTCGGGGCGCAGGCGGGCCTTGGCGACCTCCTGGACCTCCTCGGCCGTCACCTCGAGCACCCGCTGTACGGCGGTGAGGGCGAGCTGCGGGTCGCCGAACAGGACGGCGTACCGGCACAGTTCGTCGGCGCGGCCCGCGACCGTGCCCAGGCGGTCCAGCCACTCGCGCTCCAACTGGGCCTGGGCGCGCTCCATCTCCTCCGGCGTGGGGCCCTCCTCGGCGAACCGGGCGAGCTCCTCGTCGATGGCGGACTCGATGACCGGCACCTCGACGTCACCGGACGTCTTCACGTCCAGCCACCCCAGGGAGGGCGCTCCGGCGAGCCGCAGCAGGCCGAACCCGGCGGCGACGGCCGTGCGGTCGCGGCGTACCAGCCGGTTGTACAGGCGGGAGGACTCGCCTCCGCCGAGGACGGTGAGGGCCACGTCGGCCGCGTCGCACGCGCGCGTGCCGTCCTCCGGCAGGCGGTAGGCCGCCATCAGGGCGCGGGCCGGGACCTCCTCCTCGACGATCTCGCGCAGCTCGCCGCCCATGACGTCGGGCAGCGAGCCGTCCCGGGGGGCCTGCTTGCCGTCGTGCGAGGCGATGGAACCGAAGTACTTCTCGATCCAGGCGAGCGTCTGCTCGGGGTCGATGTCGCCGACGACCGACAGCACGGCGTTGTTCGGCGCGTAGTAGGTGCGGAAGAACGCGCGCGCGTCCTCCAGCGTCGCCGCGTCCAGGTCGGCCATCGAGCCGATCGGCGTGTGGTGGTAGGGGTGGCCCTCCGGGTAGGCGAGGGCGGTCAGCTTCTCGAAGGCCGTGCCGTAGGGCACGTTGTCGTAGCGCTGCCGGCGCTCGTTCTTGACGACGTCCCGCTGGTTCTCCATCGACTCGTCGTCCAGGGCGGACAGCAGGGAGCCCATGCGGTCGGCCTCCAGCCAGAGGGCGAGCTCCAGCTGGTGGGCGGGCATGGTCTCGAAGTAGTTGGTCCGCTCGAAGCTGGTGGTGCCGTTGAGCGAGCCGCCCGCGCCCTGCACCAGCTCGAAGTGGCCGTTGCCCTTGACCTGGGCGGAGCCCTGGAACATGAGGTGCTCGAAAAGGTGAGCCAGGCCGGTACGCCCCTTGACCTCGTGGCGCGAGCCGACGTCGTACCAGAGGCACACCGCCGCGACCGGGGTCAGGTGGTCCTCGGAGAGCACCACGCGCAGGCCGTTGGCCAGGCGGTGCTCGGTCGCTGTCAGGCCGCCGGAGCCTGCCTGGGCTGTGGCCGTGTGACCCATGGGCATGTACGTCCCTTCGATCGCGAAATCCTTGGTGGTGACACTTGGTCGGATCACTTGGTGGATCATCGGGCGGAACTGCGGAATTCCGCCGATCCTTCCGATCCTGCCACTGTATGCAAGCGTGCGGGACGCCGGTGGAGTTCCCGGACGTCGTACGCCGAGAGCGAGATCGGGGTCGGCGGCCCGACGGGGGCGGGGGCGCGGGACGAGGGCGTACGCTGCGGGCAGCGCCGGGCCGGGCAGCCCGTGACGGGTCCTGGTCGGTCGCTGTCAGTGCCGCAGTCCACAATGGACCGCGTCAGATCACCGTTCACGCTTCAGCAAGGAGCCGGCAGCGATGGCCCGCCGTAGTACGAAGACCCCGCCGCCCGACGACTCGTACGAGGAGAAGATCCTCGACATCGACGTCGTCGACGAGATGCAGGGCTCCTTCCTCGAGTACGCGTACTCGGTCATCTACTCCCGTGCGCTGCCGGACGCCCGTGACGGCCTCAAGCCGGTGCACCGGCGCATCGTCTACCAGATGAACGAGATGGGCCTGCGGCCCGAGCGCGGCTATGTGAAGTGCGCCCGCGTCGTCGGCGAGGTCATGGGCAAGCTGCACCCGCACGGCGACGCGTCGATCTACGACGCCCTTGTGCGCATGGCCCAGCCGTTCTCCATGCGCGTCCCCCTGGTGGACGGCCACGGCAACTTCGGCTCGCTGGGCAACGACGACCCGCCGGCCGCCATGCGGTACACCGAGTGCCGGATGGCCGAGGCCACCAGCCTGATGACGGAGTCCATCGACGAGGACACCGTCGACTTCGGCCCCAACTACGACGGCCAGGAGCAGGAGCCGGTGGCCCTGCCCGCCGCCTTCCCGAACCTGCTGGTCAACGGCGCCTCGGGCATCGCGGTCGGCATGGCCACGAACATGCCGCCGCACAATCTGCGCGAGGTCATCGCGGCCGCCCGGCATCTGATCCGGAACCCCAACGCCGACCTCGAAGCCCTGATGAAGCACGTCCCGGGCCCCGACCTGCCCACCGGCGGCCGGATCGTCGGCCTGCCCGGCATCCGGGACGCCTACGAGACGGGCCGCGGCACGTTCAAGATCCGGGCGACCGTCACCGTGGACACGGTGACGGCCCGCCGCAAGGGACTCGTCGTGACCGAGCTGCCCTTCGCGGTCGGGCCGGAGAAGGTGATCGCCAAGATCAAGGACCTGGTCGGTGCGAAGAAGCTCCAGGGCATCGCCGACGTCAAGGACCTCACCGACCGCGAGCACGGACTGCGCCTGGTCATCGAGATCAAGAACGGCTTCGTGCCGGAGGCGGTCCTGGAGCAGCTCTACAAGCTGACGCCGATGGAGGAGTCCTTCGGCATCAACAACGTCGCCCTGGTGGACGGCCAGCCCCTCACCCTGGGCCTCAAGGAGCTGCTGGAGGTCTATCTCGACCACCGCTTCAACGTCGTACGGCGCCGCAGCGAGTACCGCCGCACCAAGCGACGCGACCGACTGCACCTGGTCGAGGGTCTGCTCACCGCCCTGGTCGACATCGACGAGGTCATCCGCCTCATCCGCTCCAGTGAGAACTCCGCGCAGGCCAAACAGCGCCTGATGGAGCGCTTCTCACTGAGCGACATCCAGACCCAGTACATCCTGGACACGCCGCTGCGGCGGCTCACCAAGTTCGACCGCATCGAGCTGGAGTCCGAGAAGGACCGGCTGAACGCGGAGATCGAGGAGCTGACCCGGATCCTCGACTCGGACGCGGAGCTGCGCAAGCTGGTCTCGACCGAACTGGCCGCGGTGGCCAAGAAGTTCGGCACCGACCGTCGTACGGTCCTGCTGGAGTCGTCCGGTGCGCCGGTGGCCGCCGTGCCGCTCCAGGTGGCCGACGACCCGTGCCGGGTACTGCTCTCCTCGACGGGCCTGCTGGCCCGCACCGCGAACGACGAGCCGCTCGTCACGGAGGCCGGCGCCAAGCGCGTCAAGCACGACGTGATCGTCTCGGCGGTGCCGGCCACGGCCCGCGGCGAGGTGGGCGTGGTGACGTCCGCGGGGCGTCTGCTGCGGGTGAACGTCGTGGACCTGCCCCAGCTCCCGGAGCCCCTGCCGACGCCGAACCTCTCGGGTGGCGCACCGCTCGCGGAGTTCGTGACCCTGGAGGACGACGAGACGGTCATCTGCCTGACCACGCTGGACGAGTCCTCGCCCGGCCTGGCGCTCGGCACGCAACAGGGCGTCGTCAAGCGCGTGGTGCCGGACTACCCGTCCCACAAGGACGAGTTGGAGGTCATCAGCCTCAAGGAGGGCGACCGGATCGTCGGCGGGGCCGAGCTGCGCACCGGCGACGAGGACCTGGTCTTCATCACGGACGACGCGCAGCTGCTGCGCTACCAGGCCTCGCAGGTCCGTCCGCAGGGCCGTCCGGCGGGCGGTGTGGCGGGCGTCAAGCTCACCGACGGCGCCAAGGTCATCTCCTTCACGGCGGTGGACCCGGCCGCGGACGCGGTGGTCTTCACGGTCGCCGGTTCACGCGGCACGCTGGACGACTCCGTCCAGACCACGGCCAAGCTCACGCCGTTCGACCAGTACCCGCGCAAGGGCCGCGCGACAGGTGGTGTGCGCTGCCAGCGGTTCCTGAAGGGCGAGGACTGCCTGGCCTTCGCCTGGGCAGGCACCACCCCGGCCCTCGCCGCGCAGAAGAACGGCACCCCGGCCCAGCTCCCGGACATCGACCCGCGCCGCGACGGCTCGGGCGTGTCGCTGCCGAAGACGGTGTCGGTGGTGGCGGGACCGGTCTAGGGCCCGTCCCAGGTGGCGGGCGGCGGTTCTTCGCCGCCCGGTTCACCGGCCGCCGGTTCCCCGCCCTCGGGCTCCGGTACGTAGCGCAGGACGCCCCACATGCCGTGCTCGTCGGCGTGCGGGGCGTCGGCGTCCGCGCGGCAGCCTTCGAGCTCCTTGCCGAGGGCGGGCGCGTCGATGCCGGAGCCGATGAGGACGAGCTGGGTGCGGTGGGCGTCGGCAGACGTCCAGGGTTCCGGGTAGAAACGCAGGAAACGGCCGACGGCGTGGACGGCGTACCGGTTCCGCGTGTCGTACGGGCCGAAGTCGACGTACCCCTTGATCCGGTACAGGCCCTCCGGCCTGCTGTCGAGGAACCGCATGAGCCGGCGCGGGTCCAGCGGGAGGTCGGAGACGAACGACAGGGTGTCGTAGGCGGCGTGCGGATGCCCGTCGTGGGCGCCGCCCCTGGAGTGGTCGTGCAGGTCGTCGAAGGACAGCTGTCCCACACGCTCCTCGTTCGGCCGGCAGTCGTAGAGGAACTCGGGGTCGATGCGGCCGTAGGTCGCGGGTACGACGGCGGCGCGGTCGCCGAGCGACCGGACGAGCGCGAGGACGCGTTCGGCGTCCGGGGCCCGGTCGGTCTTGTTGACCACGACCAGGTCGGCGAGCGCCAGGTGGCGGTCGATCTCGGGGTGCTTGGCTCGCGTGTCGTCGAACTCGGCGGCGTCGACGACCTCGACGAGCCCGCCGTAGACGACCTCCGGCTGCTCACTCGCGAGAAGCATGCGCACGAGTTCCTGCGGCTCGGCGAGCCCGCTGGCCTCGATGACGATGACGTCGATACCGGCGTCGGGCCGGGCGAGGCGTTCCAGGTACCCGTCCAGTTCGCTCGCGTCGACGGCACAGCACAGGCACCCGTTGCCGAGAGAGACGGTGGAGTCGCCGAGTGCGCCGGCGACTGCCATCGCGTCGATCTCGATCGAGCCGAAGTCGTTGACGATGGCGCCGATTCGGCTGCCGCCGCTGCGATGGAGGAGGTGGTTGAGAAGTGTGGTCTTTCCGGAGCCCAGGAATCCGGCGAGTACGACGACCGGGATCTGCTGCGGAGTCGGGCGCTGCCCCACCGTGCGACCTCTCTCTCACCCATGCGCACGCCGGCCCGCGGCAGGACGTACACCCACATACGGAATTGCCTGCTCAGGATACGAGCCGGCGGAGTGCCCGCGGAGTGAACGATTGTTAGCAGCCCTCGCTGGGCAGACGTTTTGCATGGCGCCGGACCGTGCGACCCTCGCTTCCCTCCGTGCGCCTCCTCTCCGCCTCCCCGCCGGTCAGCGCCGCTCGGCACTCTGGAGGCGGCAGCGCCACCATCGCTCGCCGGTCCCCGTCAGCCGACCCGCACTCGACGACCGGCGGGCGGTCGCCTGATTCGGGGGTTGACATGGGCACACGGATGAACATCACGGGGAGGTTCGGCTCCGCCGCGGCCAGTCTGCTGGTCGCCACGGCCGGGTTGACGCTGGCCGCGCGTCAGCGTGCGCTGGAAGCGGAACGGCTGCGCATACGGCGGCTCGAACTCGAGGAGACCGCCTCGCGCCGCCGGGCGCTCGCGCACCAGCAGCGCATGCACTGGGAACTGCTGTCGAGGGCGATCGACGACCCGTCGCTGGCCTCGGTGATCGACACCTACGCACCCGACATTCCGGCGGAGAAGCGCCGTCAGTACTTCTATGCCAACGCCTGGTACGTCAACCTCTACCACCTCTACCGCGCGGGGCTCGTGGACCAGGAGGAACTCCACGGGCACGCTCGCGAGCTCTTCCAGAACCCCGTGATGCGCGAGTACTGGGAGGCGTCGAGGGCACAACGGGCGACCCTCAAGCAGTCGTCCGACGAAGCCCGGATCGGCCGCTTGGTAGACGGCCTCATCGGCGACCTCGACGAGGCCGACACGGAGGAATGGTGGGTGGTGGGCACGCCTCCCTCGCCCTGACCTCCGTCCCGGCGGCGCAGTAAACGAAGGCGACATGAGGGTCACCACGGTGAGTACTTCGGCCGTGCGGGCACCCCCGTCCCCACGAACACCTTTACTCTCCTCCTCCAAGCGATGCGCTCGGAACAGCGCACGGTCGCCGGCCTGTCCGCCGTGCCGGTTCGCACCGGCGGGCAGGTGGATCATGGAGGTGTCACATGACCTTGGAAGCCATCGTCTTCCTCGCCGTCGCCGCAGCCGTCGGCTACCTGGTGAACCGGCGGGAGGGAATCGGGGCCGGCGTCGCGGCAGGCGCCGCCGTCATAGCCGTTCTCTGCCTGTTGTCGCCCAGCGGCCCGCCGACCACACCGCCGCCGCCCGCAGCCCCGGAGAAGACCCCCAGCACGTCCTCCGCTCCCCCACGCACCTGAGGGGCGCGACAAGACGGAAAAGCAGGACACGCCTTCCTGTCGTCCTCACCGCTCACCGGTAACCAGTAGGGTGCTGCCCGCCCCTGAGAGAGCAAGTCCGACGTAAGGACCGGTAACCCTTGAAAATCGTGCGCCGTATCGGTGTGCCGCCAAGTGCCCGTGGCAGTGCTTCAGGAGCCAACTGCCCCGACCTGTTCGAACTGAGCGACGGCAACTTCGCCGTCATCGGCACCGAGGCCACCGAGGCGCTGGAGCGTGAGCTGCCCGCCGACGCCGCCCGCGCCGACTACGAACGCATCGTGGTCATCAGCCGGGAAACCCTGATCCGCGCCAAGGCGGACATCCCCGACGCCTGACCTCCCGCGAGGCGCGCGTCCACCCGGACCCGCACCCCCGTCACACCGTCCCGGCCGCGCGCAACCGTCCACCGCGCCGGACCAGCCGTCCGTCGAGCCCTCGGCACCCCGTCCCGCTCGACGGCCCCACCGATGAGGCCTGGCGCCGGAACGGCACCAGGCCGCACGGATCCTCAGCCGCCGCCGGCGCCCGACCCGCGCCCCCGGCCCCGCATACCGCACCGCCGTGGCCCGGACGGCGGGCTGGATCACGCACGCACTGGAGGAGCACGGCGAGCGCCCACCGCGCATGCGTACCCGGCAGGCTCCACCCGGGTCCGCAGCCGCTGCCGGACCCTGCCGGACCAGCGCTCAGGCGCGGCTGGAAGTCGCCGCGGCGGAAGTCAGGTTAGGCTCACCTCTGTGAGTACGTGCTCAACCGTCTCCCAGGACCTCGACGAGCCCGTTTCGGGCACCGCACCCGTCGCGAGGACCTGGTTGCTGCTCGAACAGCCCGGCCCGTGGGGCGCCAAGGCGCTCACGTCGAGCCATCTGGATCCCGCGCTGGGGCGTGCCCTGGAGGCGGCGGTGAAGGGGACGGGCGTACGCGTCGCACTCATCCGCCGGCCCGGTCGCCACGCGGACGGCGGCACTGCGGCCGAGCGCCGGGTGTACGCGGCCCACACCGTGCCGGGAAACGTGTGGTTGCACGGCACCACACTCACGGACCCCCGCCGGCTGCTCGACCTCGATTTCACCGCGCTCGGCAGGGGCGAGCGCCGTACCTTCGAGTCGGTGCTCGAAGGCGGCCCCCCCTTGGGCGATCCGCTCGCTCTCGTCTGTACCAACGGCAAGCGCGACCGGTGCTGCGCGCTCCTCGGCCGGCCGCTGGCGGCCGAGCTCGCGGCGTCCGGGGCCGAGGACGTATGGGAGGTCACCCATCTGGGCGGTCACCGCTTCTCGCCGACGGTACTCGTGCTGCCCCACGGGTACGCGTACGGCCGGGTCCGGGCCCACGCGGTCAAGGAGATCCTGCACGGTGCGCGGGAGGCGCGGGTCGTCGTCGAGGGCTGCCGCGGGAACTCGTCGTGGGAGCGCCCCGGGCAGGCGGCCGAGCTGGCCGTGCGCTCGGCCGTGGGCGAGGACGCGGCGCAGGTGCTGAGCGTCGTACGGACGGACGGTGCCGCACCGCGCTGGGAGGTGACCGTGGCCCACGCCGACGGCCGGCACTGGCGGGTCACCGTCGAGCAGGACGCTTCCGCGCCGCCGCGTCCGGAGAGCTGCGGGACGTCGGTGCTGGGCTCGCCGGCGCGGATGGCTGTCACCGCGCTGCGGGAGCTGTCGGTGACGGCGGCGCTCGCGAGCTGACGTTCCGGCCCGGGGCACGGGCGGAGTCCGGCGGCGGCGAGGGCACCACCCGGACCTCCCGCGCCTCAGCCTTTCGGGAGATCCACGCCACACCCCTCTACGGCATGCCGCAGCCCCCACGTACCGTCATGGGTATGAGTCCCACTCCCCCCGTACGCCGCCTGCGCCTCGGCCTGCCGCGGCGGGTGTTCTCGCAGGTGCTGCTGATGCAGCTGGCGATCGCCGCGGGGGTCGTCGTGCTCGCGACCGGGCTCTTCCTGGCCCCGCTCAGCGACCAGCTGGACGACCAGGCGATGCGCCGGGCGCTCGCGATCGCGCAGACCACCGCGCAGCAGCCACAGGTGGTACGGGACCTGCACGCCACCCGGCCCGTGCCCGACGGACCGGTGCAACAGGAGACGGAGCGGATCCGGAGGGCCACGGAGGCGGAGTACGTCGTCGTGATGGACCGGCAGGGCGTGCGCTGGTCGCACACCGATCCGGAGCGCATCGGCGAGATCGTCTCCACCGACCCCGGGCAGGCCCTGGCCGGCCGTGAGGTCATGGAGATCGACGACGGCACCCTGGGCCGCTCCGCACGCGGCAAGGTGCCACTGCGCGACAGCGACGGCGCCGTCGTCGGCGCCGTCTCGGTCGGCATCGCGTACGACAGCGTCCGGGCCCGGCTGGTCCACGCCATCCCCGGACTGTTCGCGTACGCCGGCGGCGCCCTGGCAGTGGGCGCGCTGGCCGCCTGGCTCATCTCGCGCCGGGTCCAGCGGCAGACCCGGGACCTGGCCTTCTCGGACATCGCGGGGTTGCTCGCGGAACGCGAGGCCATGCTGCACGGCATCCGGGAGGGTGTCGTCGCCCTGGACGGCGGCGGCAGGGTGCGCCTGCTGAACGACGAGGCTCAGCGGCTGCTCGGCATCGACGGCGAGGCCGTCGGCCGCTCCCCCGACGAGGCGCTCGGCGCGGGGCGCACGGCCGACGTCCTGGCCGGCCGGGTGACCGGGACCGACCTGCTGACGGTGCGCGGCCAGCGGGTCCTGATCGCCAACCGGATGCCCACCGACGACGGCGGTGCCGTCGCCACGCTGCGCGACCGCACCGAGCTGGAACAGCTCGGCCGGGAGCTGGACTCGACGCGCGGCCTGATCGACGCCCTGCGCGCGCAGGACCACGAGCACGCCAACCGCATGCACACCCTGCTGGGGCTCCTCGAACTGGAGATGTACGACGACGCCGTGGAGTTCGTCGGCGAGGTGGTCGGCGACCACCGGGTCACCGCCGAGCAGATCACCGAGCGGATCCGGGATCCCCTTCTCGCCGCCCTGCTGGTCGGCAAGGCGACCGTCGCGGCCGAACGCGGAGTCGCCCTGTGGGTGTCGGACCGGACGCGGC
Organism: Streptomyces sp. NPDC017890; assembly: GCF_044328675.1. Taxonomy (NCBI): domain Bacteria; kingdom Bacillati; phylum Actinomycetota; class Actinomycetes; order Kitasatosporales; family Streptomycetaceae; genus Streptomyces; species Streptomyces sp. NPDC017890. The sequence continues at coordinate 102,403 of NZ_JBIRHU010000022.1, read as the reverse complement.
TGCCGGACCTCCTGGTCGACCCCAGGGGACTCGTCACGATCGTCGGCAACCTGGTCGACAACGCGCTCGACGCCGTCGCGGGGACGCCGCACGCGCGCGTGGAGGTCGAATTGCGCGCGCAGGGGCGTACCGCCACGCTCAGGGTGCGCGACACCGGGCCCGGGATTCCGGCGGAACACCGCGAGCTGGTGTTCACGGCGGGATGGTCCACCAAGGAGCCGCCGGCCCACCGCCAGCGCGGCCTCGGGCTGTCTCTGGTACGCAGGCTGGCCGAACGGCAGGGCGGCAGCGCCACCGTCGGCGAGGCCCACGGCGGGGGCGCGGAGTTCGTCGTCGTCCTGCCCGAGGCCCTGACCGAACCGGACCTGGAACACGCCTTCACCGCCCCCGTGAACACCGCTGCCGAGGAGGAGTCCCGATGATCGAGGTCCTGGTCGTGGACGACGACACGCGGGTCGCGCGGGTCAACGCCGCCTACGTCGAGAAGGTTCCGGGCTTCCACGTCGCCGGCGAGGCGCACAACGCGCTGGAGGCGCTGCGCAGCGTGGAGACGCTGCCGCGCCTGGATCTGATCCTGCTGGACCACTACCTGCCCGACCGGACCGGTCTGGAGGTCGTCCAGGAGATGCGGCGACGTGGCCACCAGACCGACGTGATCATGGTGACGGCGGCACGGGACGTGTCGACCGTCCAGGCGGCGATGCGCCAGGGCGCCCTGCAGTACCTGGTCAAGCCGTTCGCGTTCGCGGGCCTGCGCGCCAAGCTGGAGGCGTACGCGCAGCTGCGGCGCACTCTCGACGGCGGTGGTGAGGCGGAGCAGGCGGAGGTCGACCGGATCTTCGGCGCCCTCTCGGCACCGTCGGAGCCGGGGCTGCCCAAGGGGCACTCCCCCACCACCGCCGAGCTCGTGCGCCAGTGCCTGCTGAAGGCCGACGGTGCTCTCTCCGCCCAGAAGATCGCCGAACTGACCGGAGTGAGCCGCCAGACCGCGCAGCGCTATCTGAAGCTCCTGGAGCGCACGGGGCGGGCCCGGCTGACCCTCAAGTACGGCGACGCGGGCCGCCCGGAGCACCGTTACGAGTGGGCGACCCGGGCCTGAAGAGGTCCGGCCCGCCCTCCTACACCGCCCCCGCCCCGGTCAGCGACCGCACCTCCGTCTCTGCGTGCTTGGCCTCGTCCGGGCTCTCCGGCGAGGTGACCGTGCCGAGCCAGCCCGCGAGGAAGCCCAGCGGGATCGAGATCAGGCCCGGGTTCCGCAGCGGGAAGTACTGGAAGTCGACGCCCGGGAACAGCGACTGCGGGTTGTCCGACACGACGGGGGACAGCAGCACGAGCACCACGGCCGGGACAAGGCCGCCGTAGACGGCCCACACGGCACCCCGGGTGGTGAAGCCGCGCCAGAACAGCGAGTAGAGCAGCACCGGCAGATTGGCGGACGCGGCGACGGCGAAGGCGAGGCCCACCAGGAACGCCACATTGAGGTCGCGGGCGAGCAGGCCCAGAGCGATCGCGACGGCGCCGATACCGACGGCGGCGATACGCGCCACGGCGACCTCACTGCGTGGCTTCGCGTCGCGGCGCCGCAGGGACGCGTACAGGTCGTGGGCCACGGACGCCGAGGAGGCCAGGGTGATGCCGGCGACCACCGCGAGGATGGTGGCGAAGGCGACGGCGGCGACGACCGCGAACAGAACCGTCCCCCCGGTGGAGTCCGCGCCGCCGCCCAGGTCGAGGGCCAGCAGCGGGACCGCCGTGTTCCCGGCGGCGTTCGACGCCCGTACGGCATCCGGACCGACCAGGGCGGCGGCACCGAACCCGAGCACGATCGTCATCAGGTAGAAGCCGCCGATGAGACCGATCGACCAGACGACGGACCGCCTTGCCGCCCGGGCCGTGGGCACGGTGTAGAAGCGGGACAGGATGTGCGGCAGCCCGGCCGTGCCCAGTACCAGGGCGAGCCCCAGGCTGATGAAGTCGAAGCGCGAGGTCCAGTCCCCGCCGTACGCGAGCCCGGGCGCCAGGAACGCCTCACCGTGACCGCTGCGCTCGGCCGCCGTGCGCAGCAGCCGGTCGACATCGCCGTGGAAGCGGACCAGGACGAGCGTGGTCAGCGCCACGGTGCCACCGAGCAGCAGCACCGTCTTCACGATCTGGATCCAGGTGGTGGCACGCATCCCTCCCAGCGACACGTAGATCACCATGAGGGCACCGACGCCGACGACGGTCCAGGTCCGCGCGGCCTCGCCGGTGCCGCCGAGCAGGAGCGCGACGAGGCTGCCCGCGCCCACCATCTGCGCCACCAGGTACATGACGGACACGGTGACCGAGGAGGTTCCCGCCGCGATCCGTACCGGCCGCTCACGCATCCGTGCCGCCACTACGTCGGCGAGGGTGAACCTCCCGCAGTTGCGCACCAGTTCGGCGACGAGGAACAGCACGACGAGCCAGGCCACCAGAAAGCCCACCGAATAGAGCATGCCGTCGTAGCCGTGGAGCGCGATGAGCCCCGAAATGCCGAGGAAGGACGCCGCCGACATGTAGTCGCCGGCGATGGCAAAACCATTCTCCATCGGTGAGAAGAGACGGCCGCCCGCGTAGAACTCCTCCGGCGAGCCCTGCCGGTTACGGCTCACCCACGTGGTGATCACCAGCGTGACGGCGACGAACGTGCTGAACAACAGCAGCGCCGCCGTCTGATGGTCGCCCGTCACGACGCGTCGCCCCGCACTCCGCGCGTCAGTTCCTGCGTGTCCCAGCGCAGTTCGAGCGCGGCCCGGTCCCTGTGCAGCCGGGCGTGCCGGGCGTACGCCCAGGTGAGCAGGAAGGTGGTGAGGAACTGCCCGAGCCCGGCGAGCATCGCCACGTTCACCGCCCCGGCCACCGGCCGGGCCATCAGCGTGGGCATCGTCGTGGCGGCCACCACGTAGGTGACGTACCACACGAGGAAGGCGGCCACCGCCGGCACGACGAATCTGCGGTACCGGCTGCGGACCTCCTGGAAGGCCGCGCTGCGCTGAACCTCCAGGTACACGTCGCCGGCGGCCCGGGGTGGCTCCGCGGGCCCCGGACCGGGGTCCGGCGGTTCCGAGCGCATCGACGGCAGCGCCTGCTCAGGGCCCCCCGCGCCGGACGACTCGCCCCAGCCGGAAGCGAGCGCGTCATACCAGGGATCGTCGTACCCCGGACTCGGGGGCGCCACGGCGGAGGGCCGGTCCGGGGCTTCACGGTGGCGGGCTTCACGGTGGCCGACCGCGCTTTCGGGACCACCCCCGGCGCCTCGGGGGCGACCGTTGCTCGACTGCATGCCCAAAGGATGGGCAGAACCGGAAGATCCCCTGCTCTTCTTCCCTCCACACTTCACTCCATCAGGTGACTGTGCCCCTCCGGCGAGGTCACCTCGCCGGGCCCGTTCTCGGTCGCCGGGCCCGGCTCAACGGCTACGCGCGGTCACGCGTCGATACGCGAACGGTCCAGCGTCGCCGCCGAACTGGAGATGAACTCCTTGCGGGGAGCGACGTCGTTGCCCATCAGCAGGTCGAAGACCTGCTCGGCGGAGTCCAGATCGGTGAGGTTGATCCGGCGCAGGGTGCGGCGCCGCGGGTCCATGGTCGTCTCCGCCAGCTGGTCGGCGTCCATCTCACCCAGACCCTTGTACCGCTGGATGGAGTCCTTGTACCGGATGTTCTTGCTCTGGAACTCCATGAGCTTGTCCCGCAGCTCCCGGTCCGAGTACGTGTAGACGTACTTGTCCTGGCCCTTCTTCGGCTGGACGAGCTCGATGCGGTGCAGCGGCGGCACCGCGGCGAACACCCGGCCTGCCTCCACCATGGGCCGCATGTAGCGGTGGAACAGGGTCAGGAGCAGAGTACGGATGTGGGACCCGTCCACATCGGCGTCGGTCATCATGATGATCTTGCCGTAGCGGGCCGCGTCGATGTCGAAGGTACGGCCGGACCCGGCTCCTATGACCTGGATGATCGCGCCGCACTCGGCGTTCTTCAGCATGTCGGTCACGGACGACTTCTGGACGTTGAGGATCTTGCCGCGGATCGGCAGCAGCGCCTGGAACTCGGAGTTCCGGGCGAGCTTCGCCGTACCCAGCGCGGAGTCGCCCTCGACGATGAACAGCTCGCTGCGGTCGACGTCGTCGCTGCGGCAGTCGGCGAGCTTCGCGGGCAGCGAGGAGGACTCCAGGGCCGTCTTGCGGCGCTGGGCGTCCTTGTGCTGACGGGCGGCGATGCGGGTGCGGGCCGCGGCGACGGCCTTCTCCATGACCACGCGGGCCTGCTGGGCGGCGTCGCGCTTGGTGGAGGTCAGGAACGCCTTGAGTTCCTTGGTGATGACGTTGTTCACGATGCGGCGGGCCGCCGAGGTGCCGAGGACCTCCTTTGTCTGCCCCTCGAACTGCGGCTCGGCGAGGCGGACCGTCACGACCGCCGTCAGCCCCTCCAGGGCGTCGTCCTTGACGATGTCGTCCTCGGCGACGCGCAGCATCTTCTTGGTCCGCAGCACCTCGTTCATCGTCTTCGCCACCGCTTGCTCGAAGCCCGCGACGTGGGTGCCGCCCTTGGGCGTGGCGATGATGTTGACGAACGACTTGAGGGTGGTGTCGTATCCGGTGCCCCAGCGCATCGCGACGTCGACGCCGAGGTCGCGGGTGACCTCGGTGGGCGTCATCTGGCCGTGCTCGTCGAGCACGGGGACCGTCTCCTTGAAACTGCCGTTCCCGCTGAAGCGGAGGACGTCGCAGACGGGCCGGTCACTGGCCAGGAACTCGCAGAACTCGCTGATACCGCCGTCGAAGCGGAAGGATTCCTCGCCCTTGCTGCCGCCGTCGCCGAGGCCGAACTCGTCGCGGACGACGATGGTCAGTCCGGGCACCAGGAAGGCGGTCTGGCGGGCCCGCTGGTGCAGCGTCTCCAGGGAGAGCTTGGCGTCCTTGAGGAAGATCTGGCGGTCGGCCCAGTACCGCACGCGCGTGCCGGTGCGGCTCTTGGGGATCTTCTTGGCCTTGCGCAGTCCGCTGCCGGCCTCGAACTTCGCGTCCGCCCCCCTCCCCGTGAAGGCGCCCGGAACGCCACGCCGGAAGCTGATGGCGTTGGTGTGCCCGCTGCGGTCCACCTCGATGTCCAGCCGTGCGGACAGCGCGTTCACCACGGAGGCACCGACACCGTGCAGACCGCCGGAGGCGGCGTACGAGCCGCCTCCGAACTTTCCGCCGGCGTGCAGCTTGGTCATGACGACCTCGACACCGGACAGGCCGGTCTTGGGTTCGACGTCGACCGGGATGCCCCGGCCGTTGTCCCGGACCTCCACCGACGCGTCGTCGTGGAGGATCACTTCGATGTGGTCGCAGTAACCGCCGAGGGCTTCGTCGACGGAGTTGTCGATGATCTCCCACAGGCAGTGCATCAGGCCACGGCTGTCGGTCGATCCGATGTACATGCCCGGACGCTTGCGTACGGCCTCGAGCCCTTCGAGGACGAGCAGGTGCCGCGCGGTGTAGTTGGATCCGTCCCGGTCTGCTCCTGCCAGCAGCGCAGTGGACGGCACGGATGTCTCGGCGGTCACGCGGTTCGCTCCTCGCTGAATTTCAGATGGGGCCCCGCTGGGTAAGGGCGCGGCTCGGTTCACCGGTCAGAGGGTACCGAGGCCTGGTAGAGCCGTTGTAACGCCACCCTCGTCGTGGACTCACCCTAGTCCAGCGTCGCATGCTTGTTCGATCCCTCGATGGGGTGAAGTACACATCACGTTCCCTTCGAGGCATGAACCATTTAGGCTCCGGGCACGTCCTCATGAACAAACCGGCAACCCAGCCGGCGGGACTGACACTGACCGACTGCGCGAACCCGTACGACACACAGACACGCAATACGGCACATTCGCCGCCAACCGGCAACAGCCTGCCCCTCGGAAAGTTTTTTCGAGGAAAAGCCACGAGCGGGAACGTTTTGGGGCTGGTTGGATGTTGACCCTGGTACGACAGCTCGTCGAGCTAGAGAAGAGGCGACGTGACTACTGTTCTGACTTCCGCAAGCCCGCTGACGGCCGCTGATCGCTGCGACCGCTGCGGCGCCCAGGCATACCTGCGCGTCGTCCTGCTGAGCGGCGGAGAACTGCTCTTCTGCGCTCACCACGGGCGCAAGTTCGAGCCGGAACTCAAGAAGATCGCCGCTGAGATACAGGACGAGACGGAGCGGCTCACGGCCGTTCCGGAATCTTCCGCCGAGGAAGAGCGCTGACGCTCCGCGCCCGACGACGAGCCGGCTCGGCACAGGCCGATGAACGGGCGGCCGCCTCCGCAAGCCAGGAGGCGGCCGCCCGTGCTCGTGCGCGGAAGGCTCTCAGGGGCCGTCAGGCGCCCTCGCGCTGCCGCGCGACGGTGTCGTCCCATCCCAGCGTCCGCAGAACCGCTGAGACGCGTGTGTACACCCCGGGACTACCGGGGCGCCCGCAGCCGCTCCCCCAGGACACGAGTCCGATGAGCCTTCCCTGGGCGACCAGCGGCCCTCCGCTGTCTCCCTGGCAGGCGTCGCGGCCTCCGACGTCCTCTCCGGCACAGAGCATGCTGCCGGCGAGATACCGTCCGTCGTCGCTTCCCGAATACGCCCGCTCACAGCGCGCGTCGGGGAGCACGCGCACGCGTGCCGCCCGCAGGTTGCCCGCGTAGTCCCCGGCACCCGAGGTGTCCCCCCATCCGTAGACGAGCGCTCCCGTCCCGGGCTCGTAGGCGGGGTCTCCCTCGGCCGCCATCCCCACGACCGAGCCGGCGGGAAGAGCCGCGGAGAGGGTGAGCACCGCGAAGTCACCGGCATTGGTGACGTTGTCGTGCGCCGGGTTCACCCAGACGTCGCGGACCGGAACCTCGTGACCCTGGTCCGAGAGCAGATCCGTACGGCCGGCGATGACCCTCAGGTCGCGTACCTGCTCGGGCGGCGACCCGAGGACCTCCTCGCCCAGGCAGTGGGCCGCCGTGAGCACGGTGGTACGGCCGACGGCCACTCCCCCGCAGAACTGTCCCGCCCGCGTACCTCCGAACCGGTCACGGCTGGACAGGGCGACGGTCCACGGACTGTCGGTCACTTCGACCGGAAAGCCTCCGACGACGACGCTGTCGGCGGATGCGGGGGCGGCGGACACCAGCGGTATCGCGGTCGCCGCGGCCGCCAGGACCAGCGGCCGGGCCAGTGCCCGGGCAAAGAGGCGACGCATGCAGGCTCCTCACTCAGAGTCGTGGTGGAACACCAAGAGTGATCCAGCCCGCCGTGCCGCGCACCCGCTGGTCAACACGGAGGCCCGGTTCCCCACCTGCCGGAACCGGGCCTCGTCGCTCGTACGACCGCGATCTAGTCGAGGTAGTCGCGCAGCACCTGGGAACGCGACGGGTGACGCAGCTTCGACATCGTCTTCGACTCGATCTGGCGGATGCGCTCGCGCGTGACGCCGTACACCTTGCCGATCTCGTCGAGGGTCTTCGGCTGACCGTCGGTGAGACCGAAACGCATGGAGACGACGCCCGCCTCACGCTCGGACAGGGTGTCCAGGACGGAGTGCAACTGCTCCTGCAGGAGCGTGAAGCTGACCGCGTCGGCCGGGACGACCGCCTCGGAGTCCTCGATGAGGTCACCGAACTCGCTGTCGCCGTCCTCGCCGAGCGGGGTGTGCAGCGAGATGGGCTCGCGACCGTACTTCTGGACCTCGATGACCTTCTCCGGGGTCATGTCGAGCTCCTTGGCCAGCTCCTCCGGGGTGGGCTCGCGGCCCAGGTCCTGAAGCATCTGGCGCTGCACGCGCGCGAGCTTGTTGATGACCTCGACCATGTGCACCGGGATACGGATGGTGCGGGCCTGGTCGGCCATCGCGCGGGTGATCGCCTGACGGATCCACCAGGTGGCGTACGTGGAGAACTTGTAGCCCTTGGTGTAGTCGAACTTCTCCACCGCGCGGATCAGACCGAGGTTGCCCTCCTGGATGAGGTCCAGGAAGAGCATGCCGCGGCCGGTGTAGCGCTTGGCCAGGGAGACCACCAGGCGGAGGTTGGCCTCCAGGAGGTGGTTCTTGGCGCGGCGGCCGTCCTCGGCGATGATCTCCAGCTCGCGCTTGAGCTTGGGCGCGAGCTTGTCGGAGTTCGCCAGCTTGTCCTCGGCGAACAGGCCCGCCTCGATGCGCTTGGCGAGCTCGACCTCCTGCTCGGCGTTGAGCAGGGGCACCTTGCCGATCTGCTTGAGGTAGTCCTTGACCGGGTCGGCGGTGGCGCCGGCCGCGGCGACCTGCTGGGCCGGAGCGTCGTCCTCGTCGTCGTCGGAGAGTACGAAGCCCGCGTTCTCGGTGCCCTCGGGCTCCTCCGTCGCGGCCTTCGGCTCCTCGATCGCCTCGTCCTCGAGAAGCTCGCCGTCTTCCTTCTTGGCGGTGGTCTTCTTCGCCGCCGTCTTCTTGGCGGTCGTCTTCTTCACTGCCGCCTTCTTGGCGGTCGTCTTCTTGGCCGCCGCCTTCTTGGCGGAGGACTCTTCCTCACCGGCGGAATCAGAGGCGGGCGCCGCCGGGGTGGCGGGGGCGGTGGCCTTCCTGCTGGTCACCGTCTTCGCCGCGACCGTCTTGGTGGCGGTGCGCTTGGCGGGACTCTTCGCTGCGACGCTCTTGCGGGTGCGCTTGGGCTCTGCGGCACTGACCATCAGCGTCACACCCTCTTCCTCGAGGATCTGGTTGAGGCTGCGCAGTACGTTCTTCCACTGAGTGGCCGGAATCTGGTCAGCTTCGAAGGCCCGACGCACGTCGTCGCCGGCGATCTGCCCCTCAGCCTTTCCCCGCTCAATGAGCGCCATGACAGAGACGGACTCGGCGATCTCCGGCGGGAGCGTACGGGATGTGCTGGCCGACACGAACAACCTCTCGGAACGTTGGAAAACGGCTTCCGGCCCCGTCCATGGAGGACAGGAGCCGACCGTCGGCTTAGGAGTGGGCCGACGGCGCGGGCGGGCCGGGGAGATGCACAGCGCCATGAACGGCGTCCGTATTCCCTCCGCGGCTGTCACCTCTTAGGTCATCGCGTTGTTCCCACGAGCGTTACGCCCAATCCGCGTGGCCCGAGTCACACCCCGTAAGCGTTCAAAACAGGTCAAATTTGGCCGAACAAGGTCACTGACGAGTACGACTCGGCCGCACCGGAGGCTCTGACTGTCGTCGCTCCGAGATGCTCAGCCTGTCATCGCTCCAGGGAGCTCAGCCTGTCATCACACCAAGGAGCTCAGCCTCTCATCGCTCCAGGATGCTCAGCCTCTCATCACACCTTCGGACCCCGCGGAATCCCGAGGGACTCCGCGGGGCCCGCGGTGGCGGCGGACCGGCCGGCCACAGCCATAGGAGGGGTCTGGCGTGCCCGGCCCGCGCCGTTTGCGGCGGAACGCGGTCAGTGCTCGCGCGGGGCGGGCACCACGCGTTCCACCTCGGGGTGAACGGTCAGAAGCTGACGCATGGCCGTCTCGGCCGCCGCGCCGTCCCCCGCGGCGAGGGCGTCGACGATCCTGCCGTGCTGCGCCAGCGAGACGTCGTTCGGCCGGTCACAGCCCGTGACCGGGCCGCCGGAGACGTGCAGGGCGGCGGAGACGATCCCGGAGAGGTGATCCAGCATGCGGTTGCCCGCGATCTGGATGAGCAGCGTGTGGAACTCCGCATCGGCACGGGAGAAGGTGAGCGCGTCACCCTGCCCCATGGCGTGCCCCATGATCCCGACCATGTCCGACAGGCGCTGCTGGACATCCTCGCGTCCGTGCCCTGCGGCGAGGCGCGCGGCGAGCGGCTCGATCGTCCAGCGCAGCTCATTGAGCTCGCGGCGCTGGTCGTCGCGCTGCGGTCCAAAGGCGCGCCACTCGATGATGTCAGGGTCGAGGAGGTTCCAGTCACTGACGGGGCGCACGCGCGTGCCGACGTTCGGGCGGGCGCTGACCAGGCCCTTGGCCTCCAGGACGCGGAGGGACTCACGGACGACGGTACGGGACACCTCGAAGCGCTGGCCGATCTCCTCGGGCACCAGCGGGCGGTCGGCGCCCAGGTCACCCGAAACGATCATCTGGCCCAGCTGCTGGACGAGTTGCCCGTGCAGTCCGCGGCCGCGGCTGCCCCCGGCACGCCGGCCCACGCGGCCCAGCTCGGGCTCCGCCCCTTCCCAGGCGGGCACTCCGACGCGGTCGACGGCGGGCGCCTCGGCGTAGGGGTAGCGGTCGAGTTCGCCCGGGTTCGCGAGGCCGGAGTCGGCGGAGCGGGCGGCGGTCATCATGGTGTGCGCAAGGGTACTCACGCATCCTTTGTCGGCGCCGTTCTCAACTCCCTTGAGGTCTTTGGTGAAAAGCACACGAAAGGGTGATCGCTCACCCCGTCGCAATTGACGCCTTATCGGAAAGAAATGGGCTTTCCCCGGGGAGTTGCGCACACGGTCGGACCGGAAGGGCGCGGGGGGCGTCACCGGACCCTGCCGCGCAGGGTCACGAGCAGGTATGCGCAGAGCAGAGCGGTCAGCGACAACGTCAGCGCGCTGCCCACAGGTTGGACGATCACATGCAGCACCTCGGCCAGATACCGCTCGCCGCCGAACGGCCACTGCGTCAGGAGGGCCTCGCGCACCCGCATCGGGAGACCGGCGGCGGTCCGTACGGACGGCCCCTCCCAGGCCCTTTGTACGAGCGGTACGACGAGCACGGGAACGGCGACCACCGCGGCGAGCCCGGCCGTGGTGGACCGGAAGACACCCGCGGCGAGCACACCGGACCAGGCGCATCCGACGACGAGCCCGAGCCAACCAGCGCTCAGCCCGGGCCAGTCGGCGGGAACTCGGGCGAGCTCCTGTCCGTAGAACAACCGGAGCACTTCGGCGTCGCAGCCCACCGTCAGAACGGCCAGCACCAACGCGGTGGCGGCGGAGACGAGGAGCTTGGCGGTCAGCAGCCCCATCCGGCGGGGCACGGTACCCCGGTCCGCCGCCAGGGCAGGGTGGCGGAACTCGTCGCCGAAGGCGAGCGCACCGAGCAGCCCCGCGCCGAGCGCCGCGGGCGGCAACGGCAGCTCCCGCGGCCACGCGGCCAGGAGCCGCGGCTGCGGGGTGTGCCCGACACGCGCCAGGACCACGGCGATGACGGCGGACACGACGAGCACGACAGCGCCGGTGACGAACCCGGTGCCGATGCCGACCGCACGGCGGAGTTCGTAGCGAAGCGGGCGCAGGGGGCTGGGGGCCGAGCGGACGGAGACGGGGGGCGGAAGCGACGACGCCGCCTTCCGGGTGTCGGCCGTGAAGGCGGCAACGGCGGTGGCCGCACCGGTGCCTCCGCCCATGGCGGGGGACGCCTTTCCAGCTCCGTTGAGGGGCTGAAGGCCGGTCATCGGCTGAGGATCATCGGCGAGGTGTCGGGGGTTCGCGGCGGTCGGCCCGGTCTCGGTGGAGGAGGACTGAGGATTGTCGTCGCCACGGGGCGGCTCCGCCCCCGCTGGCCCGGCCTCACCGTCCGTCGGCCGAGGTGCGTCAGCGAGGGAGTGCGCCTCCCCGGGATCGCGCGGGACCGCGCCGGCCGACCGTTGGGAGGAGTCGGCCGGGGCGGGCGGTTGTGGTCCACCGGGCTGCGTGCTGCCGTCACCGGCGGGAGGCCGGTGCGGGCCGACCGTGCCGGAAACGGGGGCGGCCGGGTGGTGTGGGCCGGTGGATGCCGGGAGGGCCTCGGTGGCAGCCGGGTGGCGCGGGCCGGCGACGGCCGGACGAGGGGCGGCCGGGCGGGAGGCGGCCGGGGCTCCGGTGACCGGCGTCCCGTCGCTCGCTGCCCCCGCCTGCAGGTCCACGGGCACCACCCCCGCGCCTGGCCCCATGTCACCGACCTCGTCCGCGAGTTGGTGGACCAGGATTCCGTGTCGGAACACGGTCTCGCCGACCTCGGCGCACGTACTGCCGTACACCGCGAGGCGGTTGCCGCCCTCGCGTACGACCTCGACGGAACGGCGGGCCGTGCGTGCCTCTTTGGCCAGCAGGGCAGCGAGGCGGGCGGCGTGCGGGCTGCGGACGGCGACGCGGGGGCGCAGACGGGTGCGGGAGAAGTCCGCCGCGTCCTGGTCGGCGACGACTCTGCCCCGTTCCAGCGTGACGACGTGGTCGGCGGTACGCGCCGCCTCCTTGGGGTCGGCCGTACTGAAAAGGACGGTGCCGCCCTGGCCGGCATGGTCGCGCAGCGCGCCGTGGAGCCAGCGGGCCTCGCGGGCGCAGAGCGCGCCGGCAGGGTCGTCGAGTACCAGGGTGTGCGGGTCGGGGATCAGTGCGCAGGCCATTCCGAGGCGTCGGTCCATGCCACGGGAGAGCGTGCCGAGACGTTCGTCTCGCAGGCTCACGAGGCCGACCGACTCCAGGACTTCGTCGGCCCGCCGGACGGGAACACCGGCCGCCGCGCACAGCATGCGGAGATGGCCGCGAACCGTGCGGGCCGGGTGTCCCGGAACATCTCCCAGCAGCACGCCGACCTCACGCGAGGGATGGGCGATGCGGTGCAGGGGACGGCCTCTGAAGTAGGCGAGACCACGGCCGTGCTGCAGTTCGAGCATGAGTCTGAGCGCCGTCGTCTTGCCGGCGCCCGATGCACCGAGCAGCGCGGTGACGCGGCCCGCACGTGCCTCGAACGAGACGTCGTCGACGGCGGGCGGAAGCTCCTTGCGGGGGTTGCTGGTCAGTCCGAAGGCCTGGATCACCCGTAGCAAGATAGCGTGCCATATCCGATTTTTCGGGCATCGCAAGGCGGAACGGGCAGAGGGTGACGGTTCACTCCGATCTCTTGCTCGCCGTTCGCTCCGAGGTTCTGGCCGGGCGCGCTGTCACACCTCGGGGCGCAGCATCGGAGGATTGAGGAGAGTAGCGCCGCCGGCCCGGAAGAGCTGGGCGGGACGCCCGCCCTGGCGGGTGGTCGTACCACCGGTGGGAACGAGGAAGCCCGGCGTGCCCGTCACCTTGCGGTGGAAGTTGCGCGGATCGAGCGCCACACTCCACACCGCCTCGTAGACGCGGCGCAACTCGCCGACGGTGAACTCGGGGGGACAGAACGCGGTGGCCAGCGACGAGTACTCAATCTTGGAGCGAGCTCGCTCCACCCCGTCCGCCAGGATCTGGGCGTGGTCGAAGGCGAGCGGCGCCACCGGCTCGCCGACACGGCCGTAGCCGGCCTGCTCCAGCAGTTCCTCGACCGGCGCCCAGCGCGCGTTGCTGGCGTCACCGCCCGCCCGTGGCGCGGGCAGGTCGGGAGCGAGCGCGAGGTGGGCGACACTGACCACGCGCATCCGGGGATCGCGCTCGGGGTCGCCGTACGTCGCGAGCTGCTCCAGGTGGGCACCGTTGTCCTGGGCGGGTGCGACGGGGTCGTGGACACACAGTCCCGTCTCCTCGGCCAGCTCCCGCGCCGCCGCCTGCGCCAGATCCTCGCCGGCCCGTACGAAACCGCCGGGCAGGGCCCAGCGGCCCTGAAACGGCGGCTCGCCCCTGCGTACCGCCAGCGCGCACAGGGAGTGGCGGCGCACGGTCAGCACGACCAGGTCCACAGTGACGGCGAAGGGCGGGAAGGCTGACGGGTCGTAGGGCATGCGGCGATCATAGTCGTCTGCCTGACGATAAACACTCCCTTCACCGACCGCTTCGACGACTGATCCGATCCGGTCCGACGCGGCCCCCGCCGCCCCCTCCCGGTCGCCGTGCGCGACCACGTCATTCCAGGTCAAGCTCCCAGTTGCAGGCCGTCGGCGGCCTCTTCGACCATGGCCAGGCCGAGCCGGCCGACCCGCACCGAGAAGGGCGCTCCGGCGACCCGCAGCCCCGTCAGTCCGAGCTCCCCCAGCGGTGCGCTGCGTACGGGACGCAGGGTGACGGTCCTGGCCGGGGCGTCGGGACGAATGCCGACGAGCGTCGTCAGCAGCATCACCCCTGCGGCAGCCGCGGTGGCGGCCGGGCGGCAGGCCGCGGGATGCGGCAGGGGAGCGCTCGCATCGGTGCGCTGCTCCCCCGCGTACATCTCCGGCAGCCGGTGGCCGAAGGCGCCCGCCGCGGCCAGCACGCCGCGCAGCAGTGAGCCCGCCTCCTTCTCATGACCGGCGGTGGCCAGGCCCGCCACCGCAATCGCCGTCTCCTGGACGCGTACTGCCCCGGCGCGGTGCCCGAAGGGGTTGTATCCCGCTTCCTTCGCGGCCAGTCCACGCAGACCCCAGCCCGAGTCCATGACCGGGTTGCCCAGCAGGCGGGCGAGTTGGCCGGTCTGCACCGGGTCGAGCAGGCCCGGGGCCGCGATGCCCCCACCGAGCAGCCCGGTGTCGAGAAGGTGAGCCGCGGCCACGCTCAGGTGCGGCACGAGGCGTCCGTCCGGGGCCCGGGCCGCCGCCGGCCGTCCGCCCGCCGGGTCGTCGATCCAGAAATCCCGCCGGAACGCCGTCCGCAGCCTCCGGGCCCACTGCCTCAGTCCGTCACCGCCCGGTCTGCCGAAGGCGTCGAGCAATTCGGCACCGAGCAGGGCGGCGCGGTGTGCGTGGGCCTGGGTCTCGCAGCGGACAGGGCCGCCGGGGTGCGGATCGGGTACGTACGTGCCGTCCCCGACGGTGGCGCGCAGCCAGGTCAGACACCGCTCGGCCGCCGGCATCAGCTCCTGCGTCTCCTGTTCCCCGAGCCCCCAGCGGCGGGCCTCCGCGAGGAGTACGGGGAACAGGAGGGTCGCCTCGGTGCCGGTGCAGCCCGGCGGCAGATGCGGGCCGGTGTCACGTCTGGGCCCGGGAATCATTCCGTCCCGAGGGCCGGGGCCACGAAGTTGGGTGCGGGCGAGGACGCGCAGCGTACCCGCGGCGAGCCTGGTGCCGAGGGGCAGCGCCATCCGGGCGGCGGCGAGCGCCTCGGCGGGGGCCGGACCGCAGCGCCAGGGGACGCCGGCCGCGAGATGGACGTCGGCAGGGTGTGCGGGATCGCGCAGCATCAGGGCGCGGAGGTCCTCGATGCTGGTGCGCAGGAGGGCGGTGACCGCCGGGTCGTCACCGGTGGCCTGTGCGGAGGCCAGCTGGCCGGCCGCCGTGCGGCCCACCGCCCGGAGCGGGCCCGCGCCGTCCGGTCGTACGCGCAGCTCGACGCTCACGCTGCCGCCCGGAGGCAGTACGAACTCCCACCGCAGCACGCCGGCGGCGGCCAGAGCGTCGGCGGGCGGCGGGACTGCTGTGACCGACGCGCTGCCCGCGGCACAGGACCACCGCAGACCGGAGTCGTGGACGCTGGCCGGCAGGTCGGGGCCCGCGCTGCCCGCGGCGATCAGTCCGAGGTCTGCCAGATCCGTACCGAGGGCCACCTCGACCGGCAACCGCAGCGGGCGGGACGCCCAACTGCGCAGCGTGATCCGCTCCGTACCACCGGCGTCCCGGGCCCGCTCGACCATGACATCCGGGTCGGGACCCGGCGCGGACGATGTCCGAAGCGTTCCCACGAAGAGGGCACGGTCGGCGCCTGCCGTCCGGGCCTGCGACGGAACCGGCTCCCGCCCGGCCACGCGCAGGCGGCACCGGGAGAGCAGACGCCGGCCCGCACGGTAGAAGCCCTCCAGGCCCAGGCCGGTCAACTGCCCCTGTTCCGTGGAGATCACGAGACCGGGGAGGGCAACGCCGATCATGGTTCGGTGGATGGGCGGCAGGTCCCCGCCCATGTGCGGCATCGCAGGCGGCGCACTCCGAGGAACGACCGGCTCCACACCCGACCGTGCCGACGACGGGGACGGCGCCGGCCGGGGTCGGACCGCCGGCGGGCAGAGGCTCTGCGCCTGTCCCGGCCCCGAGCCACGCTGGCTGACAGGCGTCATGGACACGGCGAGGGACGGCAGCGTCGCCCTCCGGCCGGAGGCGGCGGTGTCCGTGGCTGCGGAGGGCGGAGTCGGCTGGTGCACGGGAAGGCTCCCTCTGTGTGCTCGGTGCGCCTCGGACGGAACGGCGCCGTGTGCGGTGGTGCGGCCTGACGAGTGCGGTGCGGCATCCCGGACGGTCCGGGCGTTCCGCCACTCAGGTGAACGGAGGGGGCGTCCTCCGGGTCACGCCCCAGGTGGTTGCCCGCCGGTGGGGCGCGAGCCACGAGCCGCCTCCCCAACCCGGAACGCCGCTAGGTGCTGGCCGACCACGGCCGGAGGACGGTGTCGCGGTTCACCCACCCGCAACCCCTCTTCAAAGCCGCTCGCCGCCCCCTCCGGCCCCGGGTTCTCCCCTGTCCACGCCTTCCGCGCACGCGTCCATCGGGCCCCTGGCTCCCGCCCTCGCCCCCGTCACTGTTCCTGTTCCTGTTCCTGTCCGCGAAGCACGTGACCGCGTACGACCAGTTCGCGCGCTGCCCGGGCGTTCGCCGCCCGCCGGCATGCGGGGACGCCCAATCTCCGCGCCAGGCTCACGGTCCCGCGCCCTCGCACGGCGACGGATTCCGCCGGCCGGGGCGACGGAGCGCGTACGGCGCCGAGGGCTGCCATGGGTCCGCGGAGCGGACGAGGGCTCGGCCGGCTCGCCGTTCACGGGCCCGCAGGCCGGCTCTCCGGCACCCGGCGCACCGGCTCCCGTGCCGGCACGGCCCCCGCGCTCCGCACGCAGGCAGCGGCGGACCGACTCGGGATCGAGGCCCTCGTTGCACGCCTGGTGCAGGAGCCGGGCGAAGAGATAGTCCGGATCCGCGCCCAGTGCCATGGCCAGAGCCTCTCGGGCCTCCAGTTCGTCGCCGGTGGACCAGGCGACCCATCCGGCGAGGGTGAGGGGCGCGGCCGCGTGTTCGCCGTACGATCCGACGCAGCGGCGGGCCAAAACCCGCCAGAGGCGCAGCGCGGGGCCCGCCTCGTCACCCTCCATCCATTCAGCCGCGCGGTCACGTGTCGTACGGTCCTGCAGGCCGAGGATCAGCGCCGCCGTCTCGTCGTGACCGAGCAGTTGGTCGTCGCGCAGGTCCTCGGCGGGCATACCGGAGACGGGCGGGGCCTCGGCGAGGCGTCGCATGACCCGCCGCGCCAGTTCCAGCGTCTCCTCGGCCACCTCCGCACGGCCGCTGTCGTCGAGGATCCGGGAGACCACCGTCACGGCGGCCGCGTCCAGTGCGGCCTCCTGTTCGAGTGCCGCCGCGTTCTCCCGGGGCAGCAGCCTAGCCCGCAGGTCGCTCAGCGAACCGCGCACCTGGATACCGGCGTAGGTGGCCGCCGCGGCCAGCACGGACGTGCCCGGCAGTCCCATGGGGGTGCCGTCGGCCGGGCAGCAGACGGCGTCGTCGCAGCAGTACGACCAGAAGCGCCCGGCCGAGATGCACAGTGCCTCGACCACGGGTACGTCGAGGGCGCCGCATGCGACGCGCAGCTTCTGGGCCAGCGGCCGCAGTCGCTCCATCACCTCTCGGCCGGTCTCGCCCCGCGCTGGTTCCTGACAGAGGTAGGCGACCATCTGCTCGGGCCGCACCCCTCGGCGCTCGCTGCCGTTCACCAGGCCGTGGACCAGTTGTCCGGCCGCACCCGTCCAGTCGTCCGCGTCCCCCGGAATGCCGAGCCGGGCCCGGCCACCGAAACGGCCCCGCCCGGCCCTGTCGCGCAGGGCGACGAGGACGATGCTGTCCTCCGGACGGTATCCGAGGAGGTAAGGCAGGGCGTCGGCCAGTTCGGCGGGGGTGCGCAGGGTGACCTGGTGCTCGTCACCAAGGTTGTCGTACGGGGTGCGGGCCGCGGGGCCAGGCTTCACGGGGCCGGACACGTCGCCGTTCTCGGAGGATCCGGTCGTTTCGCTGTGGTTCGTCATGGCCCGACGATCTCGCGGATCGAGAAATTCCGCTTTCACCTGTGGATAACTTCGATCAGGGACACATCACACACGTCCTCCGACGGCCGCGTCCGCCCCGCTCGTCGCCGGCGGCCTCCCCGCCCCGCCGCCCGACTGTCAGTCCCGTCCTGTTGTATGGAAGGCATGGAGCACACGAGCAACGCGGATCTCCGGACAGCGGCCGACACGGTCCTCGCCCGCCTCGTCGGGGACGCCACCGGCACCGCCCGGCTGCGGGAGGACCAGTGGCGGGCGATCGAGGCGCTGGTCGCCGACCGGCGCCGGGCCCTGGTCGTCCAGCGCACGGGGTGGGGCAAGTCCGCGGTCTACTTCGTGGCGACCGCGCTGCTGCGGGACCGCGGTGCCGGGCCCACGGTGATCGTCTCCCCGCTGCTCGCGCTGATGCGCAACCAGGTCGAGGCGGCGGCCCGGGCCGGCATCCGCGCCCGTACCATCAACTCCTCGAACACCGAGGAGTGGGACACCGTCCAGGAAGAGATCGCCGCCGGCCAGGTCGACGTGCTGCTGGTGAGTCCCGAGCGGCTCAACAATCCGGACTTCCGCGATCAGGTGCTGCCCAAGCTCTCCGCCGCGACCGGTCTGCTCGTGGTGGACGAGGCCCACTGCATCTCCGACTGGGGCCACGACTTCCGCCCGGACTACCGGCGGCTGCGCACGATGCTCACCGACCTCCCGGCCGGCGTGCCCGTCCTGGCGACCACCGCCACCGCCAACGCGCGTGTGACCGCCGACGTGGCGGAGCAGCTCGGTACCGGCGGCACGTCGGACGCGCTGGTGCTGCGCGGCCCGCTGGACCGGGAGAGCCTCAGCCTGGCTGTGCTGCGACTGTCCGACGCCGCGCACCGGATGGCCTGGCTCGCCGACCACCTCCACGAGCTGCCGGGGTCCGGGATCATCTACACGCTCACCGTGGCCGCCGCCGAAGAGGTCACCGCCTTCCTGCGGCAGCGCGGCCACACCGTGGCCTCCTACACCGGCAAGACCGAGAACGCCGACCGTCAGCAGGCCGAGGACGACCTGCTCGCCAACCGGGTCAAGGCACTGGTCGCCACTTCGGCACTGGGCATGGGATTCGACAAACCGGACCTGGGTTTCGTGGTGCACCTGGGTTCGCCCTCCTCCCCCATCGCGTACTACCAGCAGGTCGGCCGTGCCGGGCGTGGTGTCGAGCACGCGGAAGTGCTCCTGCTGCCGGGGAAGGAGGACGAAGCGATCTGGGAGTACTTCGCTTCGCTGGCCTTCCCGTCGGAGGACCTGGTGCGCCGCACGCTCGACATCCTCTCGCGCGCGGAGCGGCCCTTGTCGCTGCCCGCTCTGGAACCCCTGGTGGAGCTGCGCCGTTCCCGGCTGGAGACCATGCTCAAGGTCCTCGACGTGGACGGCGCGGTCCAGCGGGTCAAGGGCGGCTGGATCGCCACCGGGCAGCCGTGGACGTACGACGCTGAGCGGTACGACTGGGTGGCTCGGCAGCGGAGAGCCGAACAGCAGGCGATGCGCGACTACTCCTCGACGACGGACTGCCGGATGGAGTTCCTGCAACGCCAGCTGGACGACGAGGGGGCCAAGCCCTGCGGCCACTGCGACAACTGCGCGGGTCCGCGCTTCACCGCGGACACCTCCACCGATGCTCTCGACGCCGCGCGGGTCGACCTCGGCCGGGCCGGCGTCGAGGTGGAGCCGCGCCGCATGTGGCCGACCGGACTTCCCGCGATCGGCGTCGACCTGAAGGGGCGCATTCCGGCCGGGGAACAGGCCGGGACCGGCCGAGCGTTGGGCCGTCTGTCAGACATCGGCTGGGGCAACCGGCTGCGGCCGATGCTCTCGGCCCAGGCACCGGACGGCCCGGTGCCTGACGATGTCGCGAGGGCCGTCGTGACGGTGCTGGCCGACTGGGCGAAGGGTCCCGGCGGATGGGCCTTGGGAGCTGCCGACGGCCGGCCACGTCCCGTCGGAGTGGTGACCGTCCCCTCGCACACCCGGCCCCAACTGGTCCACTCCCTGGGAGCACGCATCGCCGAGGTCGGCCGGCTGCCGCTGCTCGGTTCGCTCGAGTACACGGGTGAGGTGCCCAGAGCGCCGCGCAGCAACAGCGCGCAGCGGCTCAAGGCACTCGACGGCGCGCTGACGGTACCGCCCGGACTCGCCGCCACGCTCGCCGGCCTCAATGGCCCGGTCCTGCTCGTGGACGACTGCACCGAGACCGGCTGGACCCTCGCGGTGGCGGCCCGGCTGCTCCGTCGCGCCGGCGCCCAGGGGGTGTTGCCCATGGTCCTGGCTGTGCAGGGATGACCGCCCGCCACGGGAGCACTTCGCGGGGCGGCAGCTCCACGCGATCGCGGGGTGGCGCGCCCCGTGCGTCACCCGGCTGGGCTCTGGGTAGGGATATAGGACGCGCATCATCCGATAACGGTCGTCGGCCCCAATTGCTCGTTGCCGCATCCAAGTTCGACAGGAAGAATTGAAGTCCGCTCCCCGCACGGCTCGTCCGTGATCCGGCAGGGCCTCACTGCGGTGCGCGCTCCCTCACATCCGACCCCGCCCGCAGTGTGGGCGCGTAGCCGAAGGGAGGAACGTGACCTTCGGATTCGCTCCGTCCTCGGCGGCATCGTTGTCGTCGTCCGCCGCTTCCGCCACTCGCGTGCTCGAACCGGCGGAGTGGGCCGCCGCCGGAATCCCGTTGCTGCGCAATCCGCGAGAGGTAGTCAGCGGGCTGCACTCGCGGCACCGCCCGAAGCCCGCGACCGCGATCGTGGCCGTACTCGATCCGGACGAACGCCTGCGTGCGAGCGCCTCGTTCACCAGCCGCCGGACCCCGGCCGACGGGTGGATGTTCCGCAACGCGCTGCTCTCCCAACTGCGCCGGGTCATCCCGCACGATCTGCGGCGCCGCACTCCGGTGCGCACCGCCGTGCTGCTCTACTGCCGCGAGGGCGACGCTCGTTGGACGGAAGAGGACGGTGCGTGGATGTGGGGGCTGCGGGACGCGTGCACGTTGCACGGGCTGCGCTGCGGCGCGTACATCACGCTGACCCGGGACGGCTGGCAGGTACTCGGCGAGGGCCGCGGCGGGCGCCGGCCGAACACGGTGTCAGCGCCGGAGCCGTTCGCCACGTCCGAGACGCCTGCGCCGCCGCCGCGGACCGGCGGCGTCGCCTCGGACGTGCTTCGCCGGGCGGCGGCTCGCTGAGCATCACGGACACGGTGCGCTCCGGCACCGCGCCGCGACACCCGGAGCGATGTCCAGGCACAAGAGATACCTGACAACGCCCGTACGCCGCCCAGCGGGCTTCGCCTGCCCGGGCAGGCGAAGCCGCCGCGCGCGGGCCGGTCCGGCGGCCCTCTGTGGTGCCACCGGCGCCCGCCGCACGCGGCGGTACGGACTCAGACGCCCGCGCCCAGCACCGAGTTGATCCGCTGCGGGTCACCGCAGACGATCAGCAGGGCACCGGCCCGCGAGTGGGCCACGGACAGGGCGGTGACAGCGGCGGCTTCGGGGCCTCCGTTGACCACGACCACGACCACGGCCCGCGACGTGGCACGGTCCGCGACGGCGGCGTCCGCATAGAAGACGTCGTCGCCCGCGTCGTGCTGCGCCCAGTAGGCGACATCGCCGAAGGACAGTTCGTGGGCGGCCCACGGGTGCGGTTCGCCGGTGGTGATCACCAGCACGTCACCAGGGGTACGGCCCGAATCCAGCAGCAGGTCCACAGCCTCTTCGGCTGCGTCGAGCGCACCTTCGGGAGTGGCCGGGATCAGCTGGATCTGCGGGGCGGCCGGGGCGGCGGCCGGAGCAGCCGGGCCCGACGGGCCGGGTTTGGTCGGGGCTGTGTCGCGCGACGCGCGTTGCGCCGGCGGCGCCGGCCGCACGGGGCCGGGACGGCCGGGGCGCGGCGGTGCCGCGGGACGGGGGCCGGGTACGGGGCGGGGGGTCGACGCGGTGCGGCCGCTGGCCGGAGTGGCGCGGGGACCCTGGGCCTTCTCGTGAATCTGAGGCTCCTCGGGACTGAGAGGCATGAGCTGATTTTTATCAAACGTTGGTGCGGCTCGCGTCGGCGGGTGGCACATGCCTGCGAGCGGATCCGTCAGAAATCGAATCCGAGCTGACCCTCGATTTCCGGAACGCTTCCGTCCACCCCGCTACGGACCTTCTTGAGGTGCCGCCACTGGGGCAGCGCATCAAGATACGCCCACGACAACCGGTGGTGCGGGGTGGGTCCCCGCTCCTCCAGTGCGGACTTGTGCACGGGCGACGGATACCCGGCGTTGTCCGCGAAACCGAAGTCTGCATGGTCGATACCCAGTTCGGCCATCATTTTGTCGCGCTGGACCTTGGCGAGTACCGAAGCCGCCGCGACGGCCACGCAGGACTGGTCACCCTTGATCACCGTGCGAACCTTCCAAGGCACCCCGAGATAGTCGTGCTTGCCGTCGAGGATGACGGCGTCGGGGCGGATCGGCAGGGTCTCCAGGGCGCGCACCGCCGCGAGTCGCAGCGCCGCGGTCATTCCCAGAGCGTCGATCTCCTCCGGAGAGGCGTGCCCCAGGGCGTAGGACGTCACCCAGGTCCGCAGCTCCACTGCGAGTTCGGTGCGTCGCTTGACGGTGAGCAGCTTGGAGTCGGTGAGGCCGGCCGGGGGCCGACGCAGTCCGGTGATCGCGGCGCAGACGGTCACCGGACCGGCCCACGCACCGCGCCCCACCTCGTCGACACCGGCAATGATCTTCGCTCCGGTCGTGGCGCGGAGAGAGCGCTCGACGGTGTGAGTAGGTGGTTCGTACGGCATGGCGTCCTTAGCCTACGCCGCCCCGAACCTCCGACGACACCCCGGTTCCCCAAACGGGACCCGGGCCCGCGAAGCCTGGGGTCAGACACCGTCCGGTCGCAGCAGCGGAACCATCAGCTGGTCGATCATTTCCTCGACCTCCTGGTCCGCCCATTCACTTCCACAAACCTTCGACCGGTACATCATCATCGCCGGGATGGCGTCGAAGACGTACCCGTTGGACGCCTCCGGTCTGACCTCTCCCCGCTCTATTCCACGATTGACGACCTCTCGGAGCATCGTGAGGGTCGGTTCGATCACCCCTGCGACGATCACCGCGTGGAAACGCTCCGCTTGCACGCTGTCGCATTCGTGAAGCACGGACCGCAACGCGAATCCAGGACGGGAGTACATCGCGTCGCGCGCCCTCCGGCACAGTGCCAGGAGATCCTCGCGCACGCTCCCGAGGTCGGGCACCGTATCGAAGCGCGGAAGCCCGGCCCGCAGCGCGTCCGCGACGAGGTCCTCCTTCGACGGCCAGCGGCGGTAGACCGCCGCCTTGCCGGTCTGTGCTCCGGCGGCCACGCCCTCCATCGTCAGGCCGTTCCAGCCGACGGTGCTGAGCTGCTCCAGCGCGGCGTCGAGGATGGCGCGCTCGAGGACCGCGCCACGCCGGCGGGAGGGCGTCCTGGCGGAGGCGGCCGCCCAGTGCGAAGCAACCATGTCGTAGGTCTCCAGGGAGCGGGGAAATCGGATTTTGAGGGCAGGGGACGCGCCGCACGGCCGCGACGGGGGACGGGTCACGCGGCAGCACAACAAGTGAACGCTTGCGTTCACTGTCGGGGAGTCACTAACGTTGAAGCAACAGTGAACGCGAGCGTTCACTAAGTCATTCGTGGGGGACACATAGTGACAACCTCTTCTCTGATCCGAGACCAGAAGCCGGGGGCGGCTCGCCGGGAGGGTCGCCCCGGCATCGCGCTCACCGTCATCGCGGCCTGCCAACTCATGGTGGTACTCGACGCGACGATTGTGAACATCGCCCTCCCGCACATTCAAGAGGCGCTCAGCTTCAGCACCACCGACCTCACCTGGGTCGTCAGCGCCTACACGCTCACCTTCGGCGGGCTGCTGCTGCTCGGCGGCCGGGCCGGTGACATCCTCGGCCGTCGCCGGGTCTTCATGACCGGCATCCTGCTGTTCACCTTCGCCTCGCTGCTCGGCGGCTTCGCCCAGGAGCCCTGGCAGCTTCTGGCGGCGCGCGTCCTGCAAGGTGTGGGAGGCGCGATCGCGTCGCCCACGTCGCTGGCCCTCATCACCACCACCTTCCCCGAGGGGCCGGAACGCAACCGGGCCTTCGGTGTATTCGCCGCCGTCTCCGCGGGCGGCGGCGCCATAGGCCTGCTGGCGGGCGGCATGCTCACCGAGTGGCTCGACTGGCGCTGGGTGCTCTTCGTCAACGTGCCGATCGGCGTACTGATCGCCGTGCTCACCCCGCTGTACATCAGCGAGTCCGAGCGGCACTCCGGACGCTTCGACATCGCCGGGGCGGTGACCTCGACGGCGGGTATGGCGTCCCTCGTCTACGGCTTCATCCGCGCCGCGGACGAGGGCTGGCAGGACAGCCTGACCATCGGTTCCTTCGCGGCCTCGGTGATCCTGCTGCTGTCCTTCGTGTTCATCGAGTCGCGGGCCAAGGAGCCGATCACCCCACTGCGGATGTTCGCCGACCGCAACCGCTCCGGCACCTACGTGATCATGCTGAGCCTGGCCGCGGCGATGTTCGGCATGTTCTTCTACATCGTGCTGTTCGTTCAGAACGTACTGGGCTACACCCCCATCCAGGCCGGTCTTGCCTTCCTTCCGGTCACGGTGGTGATCGCGCTCGGTGCGGGCCTGTCGCAGCGGTTCCTGCCGGTGTTCGGCCCGAAACCGTTCATGCTCGTGGGCTCGGCGCTCGCCGCGATCGGGCTCGGCTGGCAGGCCCTCATCAGCTCCGACAGCACCTACGTCAGTGGTGTCCTCGGGCCGATGCTGATCTTCGGGTTCGGCATGGGACTGAACTTCGTGACCCTGACGCTGACCGCGGTCTCCGGGGTCGCCCAGCACGAGGCGGGCGCGGCGTCCGGCCTCCTGAACGCGATGCAGCAGGTGGGCGGGTCGATCGGCCTCGCCATCCTGACGACGGTGTTCGGGACGGCCACCAAGGACGAGGCGGAGAAGCAGGGGGCGGACTTCCTCACCAACGGCTCGGCGGAGCAGAAGGCGGAATTCGCCCAGACGCACCAACTGCCGGCGCCATGGGGCCACGAAGTGCTGGCGCAGGGCATCTCGGCAGCCTTCATGCCGGCTGCCGCCATGGCCGTACTGGCCCTGGCCACGGCGTGGCTGGTGATCCGGGTACGCAAGAGCGACCTGGAGGCACTGTCCGGCTCGGCCGGGCCGGGAATCGGCTGACGGTGCGGCACCACGGGCCGGGCGGTGTCGGCCGGCGGGCGTCATGCGCGCCTGCCGGTGCCCGCGCCGCCGGCTCCCGGCCAACGGCGTGCCCGACCGGACGGGCAGCCCGTAGGGCAGCGGCGCAAGAGACAGCACCACGAAAAGGAGCAGCGGGACGACCGGTACCAGTGAGAACCACCCCATGATCCACCCCCCTCGTGACGCTCCCGGCCTCCAGCCAGGCTCATGCCTCGCACAACGGTTGTCACGACAACGGACGAACGGTCACGGAGAGTTCCCGCCGCATACGGAGAGTCGGCTAAGCCGACACCGGCATCCACTCGGGCAGCGCCTCGACCCGCCCCGCCCACTCGGCCGGCGGCGCACCGGCCTCGCCCGCGGCGACCACACCGCCCACGATGGCACAGGTCGTGTCCACATCCCCGCCGACCTGGGCGGTCGTCCAGAAACCGCGCTCGTAGTCTCCGAGTGCGCGCGCCGCGGACCAGAGGGCGAAGGGGACCGTGTCGTGGGCGGTGGTACGCCTGCCACAGCCCAGTACCGCCGCGACCGTGGTCGCGTCGCCGTAGTCGAGCATGTCCCGGGCTCGTCGGAGTCCGGCGCCGACCGCGCTCTTCGGTACCAGGGCGATCACCCCGTCGAGGAGCGCGTGCGCGGTGGGAGGACCGCCGGGGTCCGCGGCCAGGGCGGCGGCCGCGGCGACCGCCATGGCGCCGACCACCGCCTCGCGGTGCTGATGCGTGGGGTAGGCGGAGATCTCCGCCTGGTGGGTCGCCTGCTCCGGGTCGTCCGCGTACCAGGCGCCCAGTGGCGCGATACGCATCGCGGCGCCGTTGCCCCAGGAGCCCTGGCCGTTGAACAGCGCGGCGGCGAGTTCGCGCCAGTCGCCGCCTTCCCGGACCAGTCGCAGCAGCCGGTTGACGGCGGGACCGTAGCCGCGGTCGAAGTCGTGGTGCCGGGCGAAGGAGAGCGCCAGCGCATCCTGGTCGATGCGGTGGTGGGTGGCCAGGACAGAGACCACGGAGCAGGCCATTTCCGTGTCGTCCGTCCACTGCCAGGTGCCGGGGGGCAGCTCGCGGCATTTCAGCAGCGGGTAGTTCGCGGGCACGAAGAACTGTGAGCCCAGCGCGTCACCCACCGACAGTCCGCGCAGGCTGGACAGGGCCCGGTGCAGGCGCCCGTCGGGAGATGAAAGAGCGGTCATCGCCCTGCCACTCTATCCGGTGATCCCGTACGGTTCCGGATCTCGCCAGCGATGGAAGGGACGGTCAAGGGTGTACTTGCCGTCCTCACCGAGAACGAGCATGCGCATCTCGCCGTTCCCGGGGTTCGACAGCGACTCGAATTCCGCGACCGTCCAGTGGAACCACCGCATGCAGAACAGCCGCATCGCCAGGCCATGGGTCACCAGGAGTACGTTCGGCGGATGGTCGGAGTCCTCGAAACTGCGGAACAGGCTCTCCAGGAAGCCGCCGACCCGGTCGTACACGTCGGCACCGGACTCGCCCTGGGCGAACCGATAGAAGAAGTGGCCGTAGGCGTCCCGGTAGGCCTTCTGCAGGCGCACGTCGTCGCGGTCCTGCCAGTTGCCCCAGTCCTGCTCACGCAGCCGGGGCTCCTCCCGTATCCGTATGAGTTCGGGGTCGAGGCGGAAGGAGCGCAGCGTCTCGTGGGTCCGGCGGTACGGGGAGACGTACACGCTGACCCGCTCGCGGCCGAACACCTCGCGCAGTCCCCTGCCCGTCTCCTCGGCCTGCGCCCGGCCCCGCTCGGTGAGGGCCAGCGCGTGATCGGGCTCGCGCTCGTACACGGTGTCATCGACATTGCCCGTCGACTCGCCGTGCCGGACAAGAACGATGCGCCGTGGTCGTGCCATGTCAGAACCCTAGATCGAAACGGACGGAAGCAAGCACTCGGACAGACCCCGTCCGGCGTACGTCACACAGTTTCCACATCTCGGTCGGGCACGCGTCGGCACCGGGGAGGCCGGTCCGGACCTCAGACGGTCCACGAGGGTTCCAGTTGCACGATGTCCCCCGTCAGCGCCGCGATGTCGGCCTCCGTCTGGGCGCGCAGGGCGAGCCGCTCCACCCGCTCGGTGCGGTATTTGCCGTGTTCGGCGGCCGACCGCCACATGGACAGCACCAGGTACTCGTTTCCCGGCGCCTCGCCGAACAGCCCGCGGACCATACCGGGCGAACCGGCCATCGCGGGGTTCCAGACCTTCTCCTGCATGAGGACGTAGTGCTCGGCCCGCTCCTCGTGGACGCGGCAGAGCGCCACCCGCAACAGGTCGGCGTCCGTGAAGCGCGGTTCGAACCCGGTCTTCACGTCGAACCGGTAGTCGAAGAGCCTGACCTGGGCGTCCTTGAAGGTACCCGCCTGGGCCGAGGCGAGGCGGTCGTGGGAACGGGCCATGAAGGAGTCGTAGAAGGCGCGGCTCTCCCAGAAGGCGAAGACGTGCGCCACGTCCGGCCGCCCCCGGCTCCAGCCACCCCCCTGTCCCCGAAAACCCGGCTCCCCCGGAAGCCCCGCCCACTTCCGCTGCCCCCGCTCGAAACCGCGGCGGTCCACCACGGTGCAGCGAATCCACTTGACCAGCACCGCGCCATGGTAAGGCCAGGAACGTGGCACCGGTCACTCTACGGAGGACCACTTGCCCGCCTACGGCTCGCCGTGCGTGGCAGGATGGACAACCGGCCGTCACCGCTCGGCACTTGAGGTCGCCGGGCAGGGCGGGGGACCTGGGAAGGGGAAATCTGTGAACGGCCTCAGCAAGGGCATTCGCAAGGTCGAGATCGCGCTGCGGTGGGACCCGAGTCCGGCGGGACAGCCACCCGCCGACCTGGACGTCGTCGCAGGCGCCTATCCGGCCGACGATCCGTACGGCGCTCCCTCTTACGTGGTGCACTTCGACAGCCGCTCCCCCGACGGGACCATCTACCTCAACCGGGACAGCCAGGACGGCAAGGGCTTCGGCTTCGACGAGGTCATGACGCTGGAGCTGGAGCGGCTGGACATCCGGTACGCGCGCGTGGTGGTGGGTGTCGCCATACAGCAGCGCACCGAGGACCGCACCTTCAGGGACGTGTCCAACCCGGGCCTGCGCATCAGGGAGGGCTACACCGACCTGGCCACGGACGACTTCACCGGCGTTCTCGGCGCCACCGCGGCGACGGTCGCGGAGTTCGTCCGGGACGAGACGGGGGCATGGGAGTTCCGGGCCGGCGTCCACGGCTTCGACGGCGATCCCGCAGCCTTCGCCGCGACCATGGGCGCGGCACGCAGGCCCTGACGACGCAGGAGCGCGAGTCGGACATCGACGCATGAGTAAGGGGCGTACGCCATGGCGGACGCCCCTTACTCATGGGCCACTACAGGGAGCTACGCGTCAGCTGCAACCGCTGGTCGAGCCGCAGCCCTCGCAGATGTAGCAGGAACCGGCGCGCTGCATCTTCGTGCCGCAGGAGAAGCACAGCGGGGCGTCGGCCTGGATGCCCAGCTGCATCTCCACCAGTTCGGCGCTGGTGTGCGCCTGCTGCGGAGCGGGCTTGGCCGCCTCGACCTCGGCCTTCGGCGTGGCGACGGCCTTCAGCTCCTGGGCGCGCGGCGCCGACTGGGCGAGGCCCTCGACGTCGAGCTCGTCGTCGGACGGCTCGTACGAGCCCGTCTCCAGGTGACGCTGACGCTCCTCGGCGGAGTGGATGCCGAGCGCGGAGCGCGTCTCGAAGGGCAGGAAGTCCAGCGCCAGACGGCGGAAGATGTAGTCGACGATCGACTGCGCCATCCGCACGTCCGGGTCGTCCGTCATACCGGCCGGCTCGAAGCGCATGTTGGTGAACTTCGAGACGTACGTCTCCAGTGGCACGCCGTACTGGAGGCCGACGGAGACCGCGATGGAGAAGGCGTCCATCATGCCCGCGAGGGTCGAGCCCTGCTTGGACATCTTCAGGAAGACCTCGCCGAGACCGTCGTCCGGGTAGGAGTTGGCGGTCATGTAGCCCTCGGCGCCGCCGACCGTGAACGACGTGGTGATACCGGGACGACCCTTCGGGAGGCGCTTGCGGACGGGACGGTACTCGACGACCTTCTCGACCGTCTCACGGATGGTCGCCTCGGCCTTCTCCGTGACCTCGGCCTTTTCCTTCTCCTTGGTCTTGGCGGAGAGGGGCTGGCCGACCTTGCAGTTGTCGCGGTAGATGGCGAGCGCCTTGACGCCCATCTTCCAGGCCTCGAAGTAGACCTCCTCGACGTCCTCGACGGTCGCCGACTCCGGCAGGTTGACCGTCTTGGAGAGGGCGCCGGAGATCCACGGCTGGATCGCGGCCATCATGCGGACGTGGCCCATCGCGGAGATGGAGCGCTCGCCCATGGCGCAGTCGAAGACCTCGTAGTGCTCGGGCTTGAGGCCCGGGGCGTCGACCACGTTGCCGTGCTCGGCGATGTGGGCGACGACCGCCTCGATCTGCTCCTCCTGGTAGCCCAGGCGGCGCAGGGCCTGCGGGACGGTGCCGTTGACGATCTGCATCGAGCCGCCGCCGACCAGCTTCTTGAACTTGACCAGGGCGAGGTCGGGCTCGAGGCCGGTGGTGTCGCAGGACATCGCCAGACCGATGGTGCCGGTCGGGGCGATGACGGACGCCTGGGCGTTACGGAAACCGTTCTTCTCGCCGAGGCGCAGCACGTCCTGCCAGGCCTCGGTGGCGGCGGCCCAGATCGGCGTGTCCAGGTCGTCCATGCGAACGGCCTTGGCGTTCTCGTCGGAGTGCTGCTTCATGACCCGCAGGTGGGGCTGCTCGTTGCGGGCGTAGCCGTCGTACGGGCCGACGATCGCGGCGAGCTCGGCGGAGCGCCGGTACGACGTGCCGGTCATCAGGGAGGTGATGGCACCGGCCAGGGCACGGCCGCCGTCGGAGTCGTACGCGTGGCCGGTCGCCATCAGCAGGGCGCCGAGGTTGGCGTAGCCGATGCCGAGCTGGCGGAAGGCGCGGGTGTTCTCGCCGATCTTCTGGGTCGGGAAGTCCGCGAAGCAGATGGAGATGTCCATCGCGGTGATGACGAGCTCGACGACCTTCGCGAAGCGCTCGGCGTCGAAGGACTGGTTGCCCTTGCCGTCGTCCTTCAGGAACTTCATCAGGTTCAGCGAGGCGAGGTTGCAGGACGTGTTGTCCAGGTGCATGTACTCGCTGCAGGGGTTCGAGCCGTTGATGCGGCCGGACTCCGGGCAGGTGTGCCAGTTGTTGATCGTGTCGTCGTACTGGATGCCCGGGTCGGCGCAGGCCCAGGCGGCCTCGGCCATCTTGCGGAAGAGCGCCTTGGCGTCGACCTCCTCGATGACCTCGCCGGTCATGCGGGACGTCAGGCCGAACTTGCCGCCGTCCTGCACGGCCTTCATGAACGTGTCGTTCACGCGGACCGAGTTGTTGGCGTTCTGGTACTGGACGGACGTGATGTCGTCGCCGCCCAGGTCCATGTCGAAGCCCGCGTCGCGCAGGGCGCGGATCTTCTCCTCCTCCTTGACCTTGGTCTCGATGAAGTCCTCGATGTCGGGGTGGTCGACGTCGAGGATGACCATCTTGGCGGCGCGGCGGGTGGCGCCACCGGACTTGATCGTGCCGGCGGAGGCGTCGGCGCCGCGCATGAAGGAGACCGGTCCTGAGGCG
Organism: Streptomyces sp. NPDC017890; assembly: GCF_044328675.1. NCBI lineage: Bacteria > Bacillati > Actinomycetota > Actinomycetes > Kitasatosporales > Streptomycetaceae > Streptomyces > Streptomyces sp. NPDC017890. The sequence goes on along the minus strand of NZ_JBIRHU010000022.1, from coordinate 71,691 downwards.
TTGCCGCCGGAGGAGAGCAGTTCCTTGGAGGAGCGGATCCGGGAGAGGTTCAGGCCGGCGCCCGAGCCACCCTTGAAGATCATGCCCTCTTCCTTGTACCAGTCGAGAATCGACTCCATGGAGTCGTCGACGGACAGGATGAAGCAGGCGGAGACCTGCTGCGGCTGGGGCGTGCCGACGTTGAACCAGACGGGGCTGTTGAAGCTGAAGATCTGGTGCAGGAGGGCGTAGGCCAGCTCGTGCTCGAAGATCTCGGCGTCGGCGGGCGAGGCGAAGTACTTGTGGTCCTCACCGGCCTTCCGGTACGTCTTCACGATGCGGTCGATGAGCTGCTTCAGGCTCACCTCTCGCTGCGGGGTGCCCACGGCGCCCCGGAAGTACTTGCTGGTGACGATGTTGACCGCGTTCACCGACCAGAACTCGGGGAACTCGACGCCACGCTGCTCGAAGTTGACCGAGCCGTCGCGCCAGTTGGTCATGACGACGTCACGACGCTCCCAGGCCACCTCGTCGTAGGGGTGGACTCCGGGAGTGGTGTGGACGCGCTCGACGCGGAGTCCCTTGCCCGCCTTGGTGCCCTTGGCGCGGGAACTCCGTGCCGGACCGCTCGCCGTCTCTGTCATGCCGCCTCCCATGTACGGGCAAAAACGCCCTGAAGTGCCCCGATTGTTCCCGGGCACGGTGTTCTGTCTTGTGTTGCGGGCATGTCTCGCTCCGCCCGCAACAGGTCTTTGTCACTCGCCGCCGTCCGGCCGCACCCGGGCGCCGACGTCCGGGTCCGGCCCGCCGGTCAGTCGGCGGTGCCTGCGGGCTCGGGGACCTGTGCCGCCCCCGTGGACCCGCGGTCGTTCTCCTGGCTCCCCGCGCCGGCGTCGTCGCCGTCCCCGCCGGGGCGCCCCGTCGCCTCCCTGAGCTCCGCGATCGCGGCCTCGAAGTCCTCGAGCGAGTCGAACGCCCGGTAGACGGAGGCGAATCGCAGATAGGCGACGAGGTCGAGTTCCTGCAACGGACCGAGTATGGCCAGCCCCACGTCGTGGGTGGTCAGCTCGGCACTTCCGGTGGCCCGCACCGCCTCCTCGACCCGCTGACCGAGCTGGGCGAGCGCGTCCTCGGTGACGGGCCGACCCTGGCAGGCCTTGCGCACACCGTTGATGACCTTGGTCCGGCTGAACGGTTCGGTGACCCCGGACCGCTTCACCACCATGAGCGAGCACGTCTCCACGGTCGTGAAGCGACGGGAGCAGTCAGGACACTGGCGGCGCCTGCGGATCGACGTGCCGTCGTCGGTCGTACGACTGTCGACGACGCGACTGTCGGGGTGCCTGCAGAAGGGGCAGTGCATGAACTCCGAACCCTCCTCACAGCAGACACGATGGCCTCGAAAGGCCCTTCAGGCCCCTCGAAGCAGCCCCCAGCATAGGCGATCGCGGCAGACCCGAAGACCCGGGGGACCACAACTTGTGGGCTACGGATGCAATCCAACCACTAGATGTGGGGATTGGCTCATACATACACACCCGCACCGGTGTCGCTCCCGTACGTGCACGCACCGTGCGTACGGGTGCCGTACACGCAGGTGCCGCACGGCCGGGACGGCCGCGGCCGACACACCCGGACGGCCGCATCGCCCCGCGACATCTCCGCACAGCCGTGTCGCCCGGCGATGTGCGGAGATACCGTGGGCGCCGCGAGAAGGGGGCGTGGGGCTACCGCGCAGATGGGGGACCCACACCGTCGAGCGGGATGCCGGATGGCAGACTGGAGCGACATCCACGAGGTTGTCACCACGGCGGTGAAGAGTACAGCAATGGGCCCTTTTGTCCGCCAGGCATCGTGAGGGCTATACACGCAGATACGCGATCCGGGCGAGCTATTCGCGATTTTTCACTCGAACGTGTGTTTGGCGCAACCTTTCGAAAGCTACTACCGTTGTGCAGCAGGGAGACCATCGAGAGGGGCCGACGTGACCACCACCGCCGACAGTGCCACCATCACTGCCCAGGACCGCCCCCAGGGCCGACCTGAGCCGGTGCACGCGATGAGCGACGCCGTGAATCCAGAGGGGCACAAGCGCTCCCTGCCAGGACGACCTCCTGGCATCCGGGCGGACAGCTCGGGACTCACCGACCGCCAGCGCCGGGTGATCGAAGTCATCCGCGACTCGGTGCAGCGGCGCGGATACCCGCCGTCGATGCGGGAGATCGGCCAGGCCGTCGGCCTCTCCAGCACCTCCTCCGTCGCGCACCAGCTGATGGCGCTGGAACGCAAAGGCTTCCTGCGCCGCGACCCGCACCGGCCGCGCGCCTACGAGGTGCGCGGCTCCGACCAGGCCGCCTCCGTACAGCCCACGGACACCGCCGGCAAGCCGGCCGCGTCCTACGTCCCGCTCGTCGGGCGCATCGCCGCCGGTGGCCCGATCCTCGCCGAGGAATCCGTCGAGGACGTCTTCCCCCTGCCCCGGCAGCTGGTCGGTGACGGCGAGCTGTTCGTCCTGAAGGTCGTCGGCGACTCGATGATCGAGGCCGCCATCTGCGACGGCGACTGGGTCACGGTCCGCCGCCAGCCGGTCGCCGAGAACGGCGACATCGTGGCCGCGATGCTCGACGGCGAAGCCACCGTCAAGCGCTTCAAGCGCGAGGACGGCCACGTCTGGCTCCTCCCGCACAACTCGGCGTACGAGCCCATCCCCGGAGACGACGCGACCATCCTCGGCAAGGTGGTGGCCGTACTGCGCCGCGTCTGAGCGCCACGGCGGGCGGGTACGCCACGACAGCGACCCGCCGACCCGACCGGGCCCCGGAACCTCTGCGCCGGTTCCGGGGCCCCGCGCTGTGCGGAGGGCCGGGGCCCCGGTACGACCGTGCGGAGCAGCGCTCAGTCGCCCTCCGCCGCCGTCTCCGTCTCCGTCTGCCGTGCCGTCTCCGTCTGCCGTGCCGTCGCGTCGATCGCGGCGAGTGACTTGCGGACCTGGTTACGGTCCGTGGTGAACCAGAAGTCGGGCAGCGACGCCTTCAGATAGCTTCCGTACCGGGCCGTCGCCAGGCGCTGATCCAGCACGGCGACCACACCACGGTCGCCCGACGCCCGCACGAGACGGCCCGCGCCCTGAGCCATCAGCAGCGCGGCATGCGTGGCGGCGACCGCCATGAAACCGTTGCCCCCGGCCTCCTCCACCGCCTTCTGGCGGGCACTCATCAAGGGGTCGTCCGGGCGCGGGAACGGGATCTTGTCCATGACGACCAGCTGGCAGCTCGGCCCGGGAACGTCCACGCCCTGCCAGAGCGACAGTGTGCCGAAGAGGCAGGTCTTCGGGTCGGCGGCGAAGTTCTTGATCAGCTCACCGAGCGTCTCCTCGCCCTGAAGCAGGATCGGGTACTCCGGAATGCGGGAGCGCAGCTCCTCCGCGGCCAGCTGAGCCGCCCGCATCGAGGAGAACAGCCCCAGCGTGCGGCCGCCCGCGGCCTGGATCAGCTCCGTGAGCTCGTCGAGCATGTCGCCGCGGTCACCGTCCCGGGCGGGGCGCGCCAGGTGCTTGGCGACGTACAGGATGCCCTGCTTGCGGTAGTCGAAGGGCGACCCCACGTCGAAGCCCTTCCACTGGGGTACGTCGTCGCCCTCGGTGCCCTCCGGGGCGAGGCCGAGGGATGCTCCGACGCCGTTGAAGTCGCCGCCCAGCTTCAGGGTCGCGGACGTCAGGACCACCGAGCGGTCCGTGAAGAGCTTCTCGCGCAGCAAGCCGGCTACGGACATGGGGGCGACCCGCAGGGAGGCGCCGCTGTATCGATACGCGGCTCCGGCCCGGGGCTCGTGCCGCTCGTACCAGACGACGTCCCACTCGGAGCCGTTCGTGATCCGCTCCGCCACGTCGTGCACGGACTCCACGGAGGCCAGCGCCTGCTTGCGGACGGCGTCCTCGTCCTGCACGGACTTGTCGCGGGTCGCGCCGATCGCCGAGATGACCGTACGGCAGGCGTCGCGCAGCGCCATCAGCGCGTAGCCGAGGTCCTCCGGGATCTCCTCCAGACGGCCCGGCAGCGCCAGCTCCATCAGCCGCTCGAACCCCTCGGCCGCGGTCTGGAGCTGGTCGGCGGCCTTCTCGTTGACGAGCTTGGCGGCCCGCCGCACCGCGCGGTTGACCTGGCCGGGCGTGAGCTCGCCGGTGGCCACCCCGGTGACCCGGGAGACCAGCTCGTGCGCCTCATCGACGATCAGCACCTCGTGCTGCGGCAGGACCGGGGCACCCTCGATGGCGTCGATCGCGAGCAGCGCGTGATTGGTGACGACGACCTCGGAGAGCTTGGCGCGCTCCCGGGCCATCTCGGCGAAGCACTCGGCGCCGTAGGCGCACTTCGAGGCACCCAGGCACTCCCGGGAGGACACCGACACCTGCGACCAGGCCCGGTCGGAGACACCGGGCGTGAGGTCGTCGCGGTCGCCGGTCTCGGTCTCGTCCGCCCAGTCGCGCATCCGCAGCAGGTCCTGGCCCAGCTTGCTGGTGGGGGCGGCGGCCTCGAACTGGTCGAAGAGGCCCTCCTCCTCGTCCTGCGGGACTCCCTCGTGGAGTCGGTGCAGGCACAGGTAGTTCGACCTGCCCTTGAGCATCGCGAACTCCGGGCGGCGGCGCAGCTGGGGATGGAGTGCGTCGACCGTGCGGGGCAGGTCCCGCTCGACCAGCTGGCGCTGCAGGGCCAGGGTCGCGGTGGCCACGACGACCCGCTCCCCGTGGGCCAGCGCGGGCACCAGGTAGCCCAGCGACTTGCCGGTGCCGGTGCCGGCCTGGACCAGCAGATGGGAGCCGCTGTCGATGGCTTCCTCGACGGCTTCGGCCATGGCCACCTGGCCGGGACGCTCCGTGCCGCCGACGGCGGTGACGGCGGCGTGCAGGAGTTCGGGGAGTGAGGGCTTCGTCATAGCGCGACCACCCTACGGCCCGGGACTGACAAACGGGCGAGCGAGGCGGGAGCGAGGGACGGGAGGGACGGGAGGGTCTGTGGGGAGGGCGTGGGCAAGGGTGGGCTCCTGTGCGGGTGAGAGGCCGGTCCGCGGGTGGGGGCGGCACTGGTCGGGCCGTCGAACCGGGCCACACGACGTTACGGCAGCTCGCGGGGCGTCCGGTCGCGGATCATGAGGGCGGCCCGCTTGGCTGGCAGGTCGACCTCGGCGGAGAACCGGAACCCGGCGCCGAGGAACGCGGCGACGGAGCCCGTGTTGCGGACGTCGGGTTCGGCGAGCACCCGCGTGCAGACGGGCCGCCTCGCGAGGACGAGGTCGGTGACGGTGCTGATCAGCGTGGTCCCGACGCCCTGCCCGCGGTCGGCGACGTCGCCGATCAGAAGGTGGAGGCCGGTGTCGTGCGGCCGGACGGGACAGTACCGGGCCAGCGGGTCGAGGTCGGCCCGGTAGATCTCCCAGTAGCTCATCGGCACGCCGTCCAGCATGCCGACGCACGGGACGCTGCGTCCGTCGCCGGCGAGCTGCGCCCGTACGTGCTCCTCGGTCGTACTCGGCGGTCCGGTCAGCTCCCAGAAAGCGGCGACGGCGGGGTCGTTCATCCAGCGGCTGATGAGCGGTACGTCCTGCCCGACACGGACGGGCACCAGGTGGAACACCCCCACGGGGCTGAGCACCGGCCCCCAGTCGGCGACACGGTCGAGCAGGTCGTCATCGCCCCGCGTCGTCTCCGCTTCGGTGAGGTCGTCCAGGTCGTCCCCCTCCTTCCCGAAGAGGGCGACGAACTCCTCGGGAAGGTGCAGCTCCAGGGTGTCGTCGGCGCCTGCGTCGGTGAAAGCCACAGTGTCGCTCTTTCTGGGTGAGGAGGAGAGAGAGTCGGAGGGGACGTCGTCCGCCTGTCAGCAGTGCAGCGGGTTGGTGACGGTGACGTAGACGGACTGGGTGTCCACCGGGCCGACGAGTTCGTCGAGCCCGTGCAGCCGGGTGAGCAGGTTGGCCTTGCAGCGAAGGACGGGCGAGTCGAGGAGGTGTGCCGGCAGCGGGCTGCGCAGCGGCTCGGGGCCCGAAGTGAGATCGCGGAGGAGGCGGCGGAAGGCCGCGAGCAGCAGTCGCTCGTCGGCGAGGTGCTGGGAACCGAAGTCGCCGATGAGGCCGAAGACGTTGTTGACGGCCAGGTAGTAGGCGAAGCGCTCGTCGGCGACCTCGTCGGCGACGAACGTGTCGCTGCGCCGGCCGATGCCGGGCAGCCGGGCGTCGAGTTCCTCGCGCCGGGACTCGCGGAAGTAGTAGCCCTGGTTGTCGCGGTAGCGGCCGCCGGCGGGCCAGCCGTCGGCGTCCAGCAGGAGGAGGGTGTTCTGCTGGTGCGCCTCCAGGACGATACCGGCGTGGGCGTCCAGCCACAGGACGGGATGTACGACGTGGTGGAGGTAGCGCAGGAACCACTCGGTGGCGACCGATGTGCGGGGGCGGCCGGTCCGCCCGGCGAGTCGGGTGATGATCTCGGCCAGCCGGGAGCGCGGGGCGTGGGAGGGGTGCCGGTCGGAGCCGTCCTCCTGCCCGCGCGGCCACGGCGCGACGAGACCGGCGACGCAGGAGACGTCGTCCGAGGGCCGGAACGGGTTGTGCCGGATGATGACGTCGAGCCCGCGCACGGGCGTGCCGTCCGGCCCGTCGACGGCGAGCCAGGCCGGGTCGCGGACGATGTCGAAGTCCGGGTGGGCTGCCTGCCACTGCCGGGACAGGCCGCTTCGCAGCAGACGGTGTACTTCGACTCCGCGGTGGAGTTCCTTGCGGAGGTTCTCCCGGCGGGAGTTGGTGATGTTCAGGGCCAGCGAGAGCTTGAGCATGGCGGGGGCGCCGGTCCGGTGGACGGTCCGCAGGGAGGAGGTGGGATGCCACGGGGCACCCTGGGCACCGAGGTCTCTGAGGAGTCCCGCGTCCAGCAGGGCCGCGGTCCCGGGCCGGTGCCGTACCGCGCGGAACTGCCAGGGGTGCAGGGGGAGGACCGCGTATCCGTCCGGCGGTGCCGGCCCGTCTGCGGCGAGGCGTGCGGTGAGCCCGGGTGCGGCGACGGGGCGGCCACGCTCCGTCCAGGCCGAGTCGGTGGCGAGTACGGAGGGTGCGACGGCCAGCCAGTGCAGCGGGAAGGAGCCGCGCAGTTCGGGTGAGTACAGCCGCGACTCCGCCTCGGTGAGACCCTCGCGGCTCTTCGGCGTGGGGTGCAGCGGATGCCCGAGGAGGAGGGCCTGCTCGGCGGCGAGGAAGAGGTCGGGGCCGCCGTGAGGAGCGGAGTCGCCCCAGGAGCGTTCCCGGCGGTCGTGGAGGAATGCGGCGGTACGGCGGACGGAGTCGGCGACTCCCGCGACGAGGTCGGCCCCGTCGCGCCCCGGGCCGCCGGATGTCTCCCGGGCGAGCAGCGCGGCGACCGTGATCGCGTCCACGGACGGAGCCGAGTCGGGGGTGCCGGCCAGGCGCGGGAGGCCGAAACCGTGCCGGCCAGTCCGGGACCAGTAGTGGACGGGCACGGTCAGGGCCGTGCCGCTCGCGGGGAGCGGCACGTGGAGAACGCCGTTGCCGGGTGCGGGCACGTCGGCCTCGCGGGCCCAGCAGCGGAGGAGGTTCTCGACAGCCGCTGCCTGGGCCGCGGCGTAGGTGCCGGAGTGGTCCCCGAGGTCCGGCGCGGCGACGGTGGCAGTGACGGGTGCGGGCGGCGGCGCGTGTTCGGTGACGGCGGCGGTGGCCGGACGTGGTGCGGAGTCGGAGTGCAAGGCGGGTCCTCTTGACGTGCTGTGTCGGGGCGGCGGGTCTCAACGCGGAGCGCGCGCCCCGCACGGCGGGGCATGGTCGCTACGGCTTCGGTCCACCGCCTCGACCGCGTCGGCCAGTCGGTCCAAGGCCGCCGCCGTCTGCTCCTCGGTGACGATCAGCGGCGGCAGCAGGCGTACGACGTTCGCGGCCGGACCGGCGACGTCCACGATCAATCCACGCCGCAGGCACTCCCGTTGGACACGGGCCGCGAGTTCGGCGGCGGAAGCGGAGTGGACGCCGTGGGCGGGGGTGTCGGGCGCACCGTCCGGTGCGACCAGTTCGATGCCGGTCATGAGGCCCCGTCCCCGCACGTCGCCGATGAACGGGAACTCCTCGGCCAGTCCGCGCAGTCGGGTCAGTATCCGAGTGCCCAGCGCGGCGGCGTGCTCGGCGAGACGGTGTTCGCGGACGTGGGCGAGGGTCGCCGCACCTGCGGCCAGGGCGAGTTGGTTGCCGCGGAAGGTGCCGCTTCCGGGCTCCCCCGCGTGCAGGTCGGCGCGGTGCACCACCGCGGCCAGCGGCAGGCTGCCGCCGACCGCCCTGGAAAGGACCAGGACATCGGGGGTGACTCCGCTGTGTTCGACCGCCCAGAAGGCACCGGTCCGCCCGACACCCGTCGCGCTCTCGTCGGCGATCAGTGGGACGGAACGTTCGGCCGTGATGCGTCGCATGCGCCGCATCCACGTGTCCGGTGCGGGCAGCACGCCTTGCTCGCTCCGGACCGGTTCCAGGATCAACCCGGCGGGCAGTGTCTCCCCCGACCGGCGGTCGCCGAGGACGGACTCGGCCCCGTGGAACGCGAGTTCGTTCCCGCGTGCGCCCGCGACGCCACCCGGGCGGTGTTCGTCGCCCGGGTACGGCAGTCGCGTGAGAGGGGTGCCGCAGGCGTCGCCGGGCCCCGCGCAGGCCTCTGGAACCGGCCCGTTGACATGGTAGGTGAAGGCGACCACGCGATCCCGCCCGGTGGCGGCGCGGACCAGTTCGACCGCGGTGCCGACCGGGTCCGTGACGGCCGGTCCGCAGAACCGCACGCGGGCGTCGTCGGCAAGTCCGGGCGGCAGGGTGCGCAGCAGCTCGGTGACGAAGGCGTCCTCGACAGGGGTCGTGAGGTTCATGACCTGCAAGGGGGCTCCCGAGTCGAGCACCTTGCGGATCGCCTCGATGACCACCGGGTGGTTGTGGCCCAGAGCCAGTGCCCCCGCTCCCGAGACGAAGTCCAGGTAGCGGCGGCCGTCCGCGCCCTCGATGGTGAGACCGCGGGCCCGGACCGGCACGACCGGCAGCGCCCGCGCGTAGGTACGGTCCGCCTGCTCACGCGTCGACCGGCGCTTCGGAGCGTTCTCCCGTTCGGTGCGCTCTCGTTCGGTGCGCTCTCGTTCGGTGCGCACCCTCGCGGACACCTCGTGGGCAGGGCCCTTGGCCGCGTACGGCCCGGCGTTCCCGGTTCCGGACGCAAACCCCGTGTACGCGGATTCCGCCACGGCTCCCTGACCTCCCGCTGTCCAGACGCGACCCGACGCGCCGGGTCGCCCTCGGCACGGAGGACCGCACCCGGACAGCAGGCCCCCCACCGCTACAACCGTGGACCGTCCGCCGGGTTACGGGTTGCCTGGAGATCCCCGCCGGGTCGTGGCGACAGCCGCGGGTCCTGAGGTAACCGACTCGTTCGCCGACACAGGCGCCGTGCGCAACGCTCCGGCACGCAGCGTTCGGCCGCGCCTCGAACCGCAGCCCGCTCGTAGCGAAACCGTTGCCGTTCCACCGGGCTTCCCCCACAGCGAACCAATAGTGTGTGGTGCCGTTCCAGTGCAGTTCACAGCAGTAGGGGGAGTCACCACCATGCGATCCATACGGCCGTCGTTCACCACGCGCGGGCACAGGCGCGGGCGGCGCGGCGCGTCCCCTGTGCCGGTCACCGTGGCGCTCGTCTCGGCGCTCGCACTCACCGCCACCGCCTGCGAGTCCGGCGACGCCGAGGCGGGCGGCGACGCCTCGGCCTCCGCGTCCGCCGCGGACGGCGGCAACGGCGAGATCCGGATCCCGGACCACATCAAGGACAAGCTCAAGGAACACGGGATCGACGTCGACGAGTGGAAGAACGGCGCCTGGAAGAACTGGAACAAGGACGACTGGCTGCGCGAGGCGCAGGACTTCGTCAACCCGATCATCGAGGACCTGTGGGACCCGGACCGCATGCGGGAGGCCGAGCAGCCCGAGCAGGAGGTCGACGACAGTGACCTCTCCGGTGATCAGGGCGTCACCGATCCGGAGCCGCAGCCGGTGCAGGCGCAGGCCGTGCCGCCCAAGTACCACGACAGCGCCGCCACCGCGGGCAAGCTGCTCTTCGACTCCCCCCAGGGCTCGATGGTCTGCTCGGCGACCGTCGTGGAGGACCCGGCCAACCCCGGCAAGTCCAACCTGGTGTGGACGGCCGGCCACTGCGTGCACGCGGGCAAGAAGGGCGGTTGGTACCGCAACATCGCCTTCGTGCCGTCGTACAACGACGCCGGCAAGTCGACCGAGGAACTTCAGAACGCCACCAAGGAGGAGGTCGCTCCGTACGGCGTCTGGTGGGGCGACTGGGCCCAGACCTCGGACCAGTGGATCGAGCAGGGCGGCGCGACGGGCGGTGACGGCGCCTCGCACGACTATGCCGTCATCCATGTGACGCCGGAGAAGGGCAGCGACGGCAAGTCGCTGCAGGAGACGGTCGGCGCGGCGCTTCCGGTGGACTTCGACGCGCCCGCCGTGCCGCAGGTCGAGAGCATGAAGGCGATCGGCTACCCGGCCGCGCCGCCGTACGACGGTCAGAAGCTGTTCCAGTGCGAGGACAAGCCCGGTCGGCTGTCGATCAGCGCCTCCGACCCGACGATGTACCGCATCGGCTGCACCATGACCGGCGGTTCGTCCGGCGGTGGCTGGGTCGCGGCCGGGTCCGACGGCAAGCCGGCGCTGGTGTCCAACACCTCGATCGGCCCGGTGACGGCCGGCTGGCTGGCCGGTCCGCGGCTGGGCGAGGAGGCCAAGGGTGTGTTCGACGCGGTGAGCGCGAAGTTCGCCGGTCAGTGATCGAGCGCTGATGACGGCGCTCAGTTCGGAGGGCGGTGGGGTGCGTCGGCGACGAGTCCGACGTCCCACCTCCCGACCCGTCCCATTCGTACATCGACATTCGTACGTCCGACATTCGTACGTCGGCGCTCGTACGTCGACGTTCGGAGGTTGACATTCATACGTTCCAACGGGGGTCTCCACCATGCGTTCCGTATCCGCGCCCGCCGCTCCGCGGCACCGGCGGCGCACCGCACTCGCCGCCACCGGTCTCGTCGCCGCCCTGGCGCTCACCGCGACCGCCTGCGGCGGTTCGGAGAAGGACGAGGCCGACGCCAAGCCCAGCGGGGGCACCTCCCAGGCCGCCGGCGCCGGCGACTTGGGTGACGGCGGGGTTCAGCTCCCGGCCGACCTCGCGGACCGGCTCAAGGAGCACGGTATCGACGTCGACCGGTGGAAGGACGGCGGCTGGAAGGACTGGGACAAGGACAAGTGGCTCAGTGAGGCCAAGGACTTCGTCAACCCGGTGATCGAGGGCCTGTGGAAGCCGGACCGGATGCGGTCCGCGAAGGAGGCCGACAAGACCGTCACGACCAAGGACACCTCCGCCGACCAGGGCGCCACCGACCCGGAGCCGGCGCCCGTCGATGCCGTGGCAGAGACGACCCCGTACCACGACAACGCCGCCCCGGTCGGCAAGGTCTTCTTCGACGGCCCCGAGGGGTCGATGGTCTGCTCCGGCACCGTCATCAAGGACGCGAACCACCCGGGCAGGTCCAACCTGGTATGGACGGCGGGCCACTGCGTGCACGCCGGTGGCAGCGGTGGCTGGTACCGCAACATCGCGTTCGTGCCGTCGTACAACGACCTCGGCAAGTCCGAGACGGAACTGGCGGGCGCGACGACCACCGAGATGGCCCCGTACGGGACCTGGTGGGCCGACTGGGCGTCGACCTCGAACCAGTGGATCGCAGGCGGTGCGGAGGACGGCGGTGACGGGGCCGCGTACGACTACTCCGTGCTTCATGTGAAGCCGGAGCAGGGCAGCAAGTCCCTCGAGGAGACGGTCGGCGCCGCGCTGGAGGTGGACTTCTCCACTCCCTCCGCGACCGAGGTCGCCAGCATGGGCGCCTGGGGCTACCCGGCCGCAGCTCCGTACAACGGCCTGACGATGTTCAAGTGCGTCGACCGGCCCGGCCGGCTGTCGCTGAGCCCGTCGCTGCCGACGATGTACCGCATCGGCTGCACCATGACCGGTGGTTCGTCCGGCGGCGGCTGGTTCAGGGTGGTGGACGGCGAGACCCGGCTGGTGTCGAACACCTCGATCGGCCCGCTGGACAACACCTGGCTGGCGGGCCCGCAGCTGGGCCGGGAGGCCGAGGCGATGTACCAGAACATGAGCAGGACGTACGGCGGTCAGTGACCGCACGGGGTCTCGGCACCTCGGCATGGAGAAGGCCCGCCTCCGCGATGTGCGGAAGCGGGCCTTCTCGCGTGTACGTCAGCCCACGGGTCAGAGCGCGGGCGTGGGAACGTGCGGCGTGAGCTCCGCCGCCAGTTCCTCGTGCACCCGCACCTTGAGCAGGGTGCCCTCCGGGGTGTGCTCCTCGGAGATCACCTCGCCCTCGTCGTGCGCACGGGCGACCAGCTTGCCGTGGGTGTACGGCACGAGCGCCTCGATCTCGACCGACGGGTGCGGCAGCTCGTTGTCGATCAGGGCGAGCAGCTCGTCGATGCCCTGGCCGGTGCGTGCCGAGACGGCGATGGACCGCTTCTCGACCCGCATCAGCCGCTGGAGCACCAGCGGGTCGGCCATGTCGGCCTTGTTGATCACGACGATCTCGGGTACGTCGGTGGCGCCGACGTCCCTGATCACCTCGCGCACGGCGGCCAGCTGCTCCTCCGGAGCCGGGTGCGCGCCGTCCACCACGTGCAGGATCAGGTCGGAGTCGCCGACCTCCTCCATCGTGGAGCGGAACGCCTCGACCAGGTGGTGCGGCAGGTGCCGGACGAAGCCGACGGTGTCCGCCAGGGTGTACAGCCGTCCGCTCGGCGTCTCCGCACGGCGCACGGTCGGGTCGAGGGTGGCGAACAGCGCGTTCTCCACCAGCACGCCCGCGCCCGTGAGGCGGTTGAGCAGCGAGGACTTGCCGGCGTTGGTGTAGCCCGCGATGGCGACGGACGGAACCTTGTGGCGCTTGCGCTCCTGGCGCTTGATCTCGCGGCCGGTCTTCATCTCCGCGATCTCCCGGCGCATCTTCGCCATCTTCTCGCGGATGCGGCGCCGGTCCGTCTCGATCTTGGTCTCACCGGGACCACGGGTGGCGAGCCCGCCGCCCTTGCCGCCGCCCATCTGCCGGGACAGCGACTGTCCCCAGCCGCGCAGCCGCGGCAGCATGTACTGCATCTGCGCGAGTGCGACCTGCGCCTTGCCCTCTCGGGACTTGGCGTGCTGGGCGAAGATGTCCAGGATCAGGGCCGTGCGGTCGATGACCTTGACCTTGACGACGTCCTCGAGGTGGATCAGCTGGCCCGGGCTGAGCTCACCGTCGCAGATGACGGTGTCCGCGCCCGTGTCGTGTACGACGTCCCGCAGCTCCTCGGCCTTGCCGGAGCCGATGTACGTGGCGGCGTCGGGCTTGTCGCGGCGCTGGACGACGCCGTCGAGCACGAGGGCGCCGGCGGTCTCCGCGAGGGCGGCCAGCTCGGCGAGGCTGTTCTCCGCGTCCTGCACGGTGCCCGAGGTCCACACGCCGACGAGGACGACCCGCTCCAGGCGGAGCTGGCGGTACTCGACCTCCGTGACGTCCTCGAGCTCGGTGGACAGGCCCGCCACCCGGCGCAGAGCCGCGCGGTCGGATCGGTCGAACTGCTCGCCGTCCCACTTCTGGTCGATCTCGTGGCTCCAGGCGACGTCCTCTTCCATCAGGGCATCGGCCCGAAGGCCCTCGGGGTGGGTCTGCGCGAGACGCTTGGTGTCCTGGGAGGGGGAAGAAGAGAAGGTCATTGGATCCTTACGTAGCCGGGGAACGAGTCGCGCGGCGCTGATACCGCGACACTGGGCACAACGCGCGAGCCGCCGGGGAGATTCCCGCGGCCCCTGCCGTGCCGTCCCGAAGATGGTCGCACGGCACGGGCCGTCTCGTCACCGGCTTATTCCCGGTGTGCCTTCCCGGGGGCGGCCTTCGGGGCCTGATCGGCGGCCATGGGTTTCCAGTCCGGGTGGCCGGGCATCGGCGGGGTCTTCTCCCCGTACAGCCAGGCCTGGAAGAAGTCGCCCAGGCCGCGGCCGGAGATCTCGGAGGCGAGCCGGACGAAGTCGGCGGTCGTCGCCGAGCCGTCCCGGTGCCGGGTGACCCACGCGCGTTCGACGCGCTCGAAGGCCGGGTGGCCGATCTCCTGGCGCAGGGCGTAGAGGACGAGCGCCGCGCCGTCGTAGACGTTGGACCGGAAAATGCCGGTCTTGCTGCCGGACGTGGGCGGCTTGGGGGCGGCCGGCGGACCGCCCGCCGTGCGCCAGCGGTCGGAGGCACCGTAGGCGTCCTTCATGCGCGCCTCGATGAGCCGGTCAGCGGTTTCCTCCGCGTACAGCGCCTCGTACCAGGTGGCGTGTCCCTCGTTCAGCCACAGGTCGGACCAGGTACCCGGACTGACGCTGTTGCCGAACCACTGGTGGGCCAGCTCATGCACCATGATCGACTCGACGTACCACTTCGGGTAGCCGGGCTCGGTGAAGAGCTCCCGTTCGAAGAGGGAGAGCGTCTGGGTCTCGAGTGCGAAACCGGTGCTGGCGTCGGCCATGAGCAGGCCGTACGTCTCGAAGGGGTAGCGCCCGACCTTCTCCTCCATCCAGGCGATCTGGCCGGGGGTCTTCTTCAGCCACGGTTCCAGCGCCGCGCGGTGCTGCGTCGGCACGACGTCCCGGACGGGCAGTCCGTGCGGGCCGGTGCGGTGCAGCACCGTGGAGCGGCCGATGGAGACCTGGGCCAGCTCGGTGGCCATGGGATGCCCGGTCCGGTACGTCCAGGTGGTCGATCCACCGGCCCGGTCCACGCCGGCCGGCAGACCGGTCGCGACGGCCGTGAGCCCGTCGGGGGCGGTGACACGGAAGGTGAACCGGGCCTTGTCGGAGGGGTGGTCGTTGCAGGGGAACACCAGGTGGGCGACGTCGGCCTGGTTGGCCATGGCGAGGCCGTCGGCGGTGCGCACCCAGCCGCCCGCCCGGTCCTCCGGGTACACGGGGTCGCTGGTGTGCCGCACGGTGATCCGCATCCGCTCCCCCTCGCCGAGCGCGCCCTCCGGCGTGACGACGAGGTCCTCGCCGGCCGTGGCGAAGCCGGCCGGCTCGCCGTCGACCTCGACGGACTCGACTTTGCCGTGGGCGAAGTCGAGGTTGACCCGGTCCAGGTGGGCCGTCGTCCGGGCGTCGATGGTGGTGACGGCCTTCAGCGGCTCGCTGTTGCTGCCGGAGTAGGTGAAGGAGAGGTCGTACGCCGTCACGTCGTAACCGGGGTTGCCCAGGTGCGGGAAGAGCCGGTCGCCGACGCCCAGGGGGGCCGGCGGGGCGCTCGCGGCGACCAGGCAGACGGAGACGGCCGAGGCGAGCAGCGCCGCGGCCCTGAGCCGGCGGCGGACTCCCTCGCGGGTTCGCGGATTCGGGGTGTGAGGGGTGTGCAGCATGCCCCACGGCTATCAGCGCGCGCGTGCCCTGCGGCGACGGCGCGCGCCCGGAGCACCCGAACGGGTACTTCCCGGCGGCCGGTCCGGCTCAGACACCCGCGGCCCGGCTGGAACCCGCTGGCCTGACGTCCGGTCCGGCTCAGACACCCGCGGCCCGGCTGGAACCCGCTGGCCTGACGTCCGGTCCGGCTCAGACACCCGTGGTCTGCGGTTGCGCTCTGCTCACGTCGTACACTCCGGCCACGTCTCGCATCGCGCGCATGAGGGCGGGCAGCCGGGCCGCGTCCGGGAGCAGGACCGTGTAGGTGTGACGGACCCGCTGCCGGTCGGGGGGCTCGACGGTCGCGGAGACGATCTCGGCGCCCGCGACGGCCATGGCCTCCGTGAGGTCGGCCAGGAGGTGCGGGCGGCCGAACGATTCGGCGAGCAGGGTGACCCGGCACTGGCTGCTCTCCCCCCAGCGCACGCCGACCTCCGCGCGCCCCGCGCTCTTCATGCGCGCCACCACGGCGCACTCCGCGCGGTGCACGGTCACCACGCCCCCGCGCACGGCGAAGCCGGTGATCTCGTCGGGCGGTACGGGGGTGCAGCAGCCGGCCAGCCGTACGGTCGCGCCCGGCGGGTCGACGAGGACGTCGGCGGAGGCCGGGCGGACGGCCGGTCCACCGGGCGTGGGGCGCGCGGCGGGTGCGTCGCCGGCGGCGGGGCCGCGGGGCGCCTCCTCCACGTCGGCGGGCGCCGGCTCCGGCTGGGCCGCGAGCCGGCGCTGGATGGCGATCCGCGCGGCGGGCGTGTGGGCGTGCTCCAGCCACTGTCTGGAGGGCTCGGACGCGGGGTCCTGGCCCATCAGGAGCTGCACGGTGTCGCCGTCCCGCAGCACCGTGCTCATGGTCGCCAGACGGCCGTTGACCCGGGCGCCCATGGTCGCGTGCGCGTCCTCACCGTACTGGGCGTACGCGGCGTCCACGCAGGTCGCGCCCTCGGGCAGGCCGAGGGTGCCGCCGTCGGGCCGGAAGACGGTGATCTCGCGGTCCTGGGCGAGGTCCTCGCGGAGGGTGGACCAGAAGGTGTCGGGGTCGGGGGCGCCGCGTTGCCAGTCGAGCAGCCGGGAGAGCCAGCCGGGCCGGGTCGGGTCGGCGCGCTCGCCGTCGCCCGCGGCCTGCTCCTCCGACGGCGGGGCGTAGGGATTGCCGAGCGCGACGACACCGGCCTCGGCGACCTTGTGCATCTGATGGGTGCGGATGAGGACCTCGACGACCTGACCGTCCTGCGCGCGGGCCACCGCGGTGTGCAGCGACTGGTACAGGTTGAACTTGGGTACGGCGATGAAGTCCTTGAACTCCGAGACGACGGGCGTCATGCAGGTGTGCAGTTCACCCAGAACGGCGTAGCAGTCGGCGTCCTCCTGTACGAGCACCAGGAGGCGGCCGAAGTCCGCGCCGCCGAGCCGGCCGCGTTTGCGGGAGACGCGGTGCACGGAGACGAAGTGACGGGGCCGGATAAGGACTTCGGCCGGGATGTCGGCCTCGCGCAGCACGCCCCGTACCTCGTCGGCGACGGCGGCGAGCGGGTCGTCCGCGCGGGCGGCGTTCTCGTCGACCAGCTCCCGCGTGCGCTGGTACTCCTCGGGGTGCATGACCGCGAAGACGAGGTCCTCCAGCTCGGACTTGAGCGCCTGCACGCCGAGCCGTTCGGCGAGCGGGATGAGCACGTCCCGGGTCACCTTGGCGATGCGCTCCTGTTTCTCGCGGCGCATGACGCCGAGGGTGCGCATGTTGTGCAGCCGGTCGGCGAGTTTGATCGACATCACGCGGACGTCGTTGCCGGTGGCGAGGAGCATCTTGCGGAAGGTCTCGGGCTCGGCGGCGGCTCCGTAGTCGACCTTCTCCAGCTTGGTGACACCGTCGACGAGGTAGCGGACCTCGGCGCCGAACTGTTCGCCGACCTGGTCGAGGGTCACCTCGGTGTCCTCGACGGTGTCATGGAGGAGGGAGGCGGTCAGCGTGGTGGTCTCCGCGCCGAGTTCGGCGAGGATCAGGGTGACGGCGAGGGGGTGGGTGATGTACGGCTCGCCGCTCTTGCGCATCTGGCCGCGGTGCGAGGACTCGGCGAGCACGTAGGCGCGGCGCAGCAGGTCGAGGTCGGCGTCGGGGTGGTGGGCGCGGTGCGCCTCGGCGACATGGCCGATGGCGTCGGGCAGCCGTCCGCGGGCGGCGGAGCCGAGCAGTGCGGCGCGGCCCAGGCGGCGCAGGTCGATCCGGGGCCGGGCCCTTCTGCGGGGCGCCGTCGGCACGGCCGCGCCGGTGGCTGCGGGCGTCACAGGGCCTGGGCTCGCTGGATTCACGGCCTCCGCATTCATGGGCACCTCCGGCTGCACGGACCGGCGGACGGGGTATCCCAGGGCGGACACGGCTCAGGGGATGGTGTCGGTCCCCCGTCCGGGCCGGTGCTTGATGCTATCGAGCCGATCACGTGCGGCCGACCGCCTCTCGCCGAGCGTGAAACGGATCACCCATTCGAGCGATGGTCCGAGGGTTTACGTTTTCGCACTGAGTGTCACGGACCGATGATCTGGTCTGAGTCACGGACCGGGCTTGCGGTTCAGGCGAGTACCCCTCCCAGCCAACCGGAGTCGAACTCGCCCTCGGCGACGATCACGGCGGGGCCAGTCATCTCGATCTCGCCGTCGGGACGCTCGGTGATCACCAGGGTGCCGCCGGGCACGTCGACGGTGTACGTCACAGGCGTGCCGGTGACCGCCGGGTCGGCACCGTCCCTGCGGGCGGCGGCGACAGCGACGGCGCACGCGCCCGTGCCGCAGGAGCGGGTCTCACCGGAACCGCGCTCGTGCACGCGCATCGCGACGTGGCGAGGGCCTCGGTCGGCCACGAACTCCACGTTGACGCCGTCCGGGTAGGCGGTGGCGGGCTCGTAGGGCGGCGGGGAGTGCAGGTCGCCCGCGTGGGCGAGGTCGGCGACGAAGGCGACCGCGTGGGGGTTGCCCATGTTCACGTTCCGCGCGGGCCAGCTGCGCCCGTCGACGCTCACCACGACGTCGCCCTCGGGGAGCAGGGCACGGCCCATGCCGACGGTGATGTCCCCCTCGGCGGTGCCGTTGCCGGACGCGGTCTTGGCGATGTGCACGGTCTTCACGCCCCCGCGCGTGGCGACGGCCAGGTCGCCCTCGGTGACGTACCCGGCGCGCTGGAGGTAGCGCGCGAAGACCCGCACGCCGTTGCCGCACATCTCCGCGACCGAACCGTCGCCGTTGCGGTAGTCCATGAACCACTCGGCCTCGGCCGCCATGCCCCTGGCCTCGGGGTGTGCCGCGGACCGCACCACGTGCAGCAGTCCGTCGCCGCCGATGCCCGCGCGGCGGTCGCACAGGGCGGCGGCGGCAGCGGGGGGCAGGTCGATGGCGTTCTCCGGATCCGGAACGATCACGAAGTCGTTCTCGGTACCGTGGCCCTTGAGGAAGGCGATCCGCGTGCTCATTCCTCGATCGTACGGCGTGGGTACGACGGACGACGCGGAGCGGGGGCGCGCACGTGGACGGGGGTGCGGGCCCGTGGCCTGCCGGCACCGGGTCGGCGGGCGCGTGTCAGCCGCGCAGGCGGGCCACCCGCCACACGGCCAGGACGACGACGGCGGCGACCGCCAGGGCGTACAGGAGGATCATCCGCCAGTCGGCACGGCGTCCCGAGCCGCGTTGCGGCAGGCCCGGCCAGGTGTAGCCGACCCGGCGGGCGGCCATCATGCCCCAGCCGGCCGCGCAGGAGCAGATCAGCAGTCCCAGCATCGCGATCACGGCGCCGCTGTCGCCGAAGTCGAAGGCGAGTGGGAAGGCGAACATCAGGGAGCCGACCGCGGCCAGGCACACGATGGGCGCGAGCTGCCAGATCCGCAGCCGTCGCTGCGGACGCAGCTCGACCTCGACCTCGTCCCCGTACATCTCGTCGGGCTCGGGACCGTCGGTGGTCACGCCCTCCCGCGCCTCGTCGGGGCCGTCGGGGCTCAGAGCACCTCCGTCCGGCTCCGGTGCGCCGTGGTCGGCGGTGCCGTGCTCGGTGCTCGGTGCGGTGTTGTGAGGGCCGGCCTCCATCGCCACGCGCCCCTCCCAACTAGGACTCACTCGGTCGATCGAAGCTCGATGATGGCACGCCGCCGAAGACCCGGATGACGGCCGGGGCGTCCCGATGCCATCACGTGATCAGGCTGTAACCGGTCGTTCGACCAACGACAGGGCGAGCTGCGGAAGTTCCGTGCGATCCGCCACAGCCCCACTCAACCAGTGCACCCGGGGGTCGCGCCTGAACCACGAATCCTGACGGCGCGCGAAGCGTTTGGTGGCACGGACGGTCTCGGCCCGCGCCTCGTCGAGCGTGCACTCACCGGCGAGCGCCGCGAGTACCTGCTGGTAGCCGAGCGCGCGCGACGCCGTACGCCCCTCGCGCAACCCCTGCGCCTCGAGTGCGCGCACCTCGTCGACCAGACCCGCCTCCCACATCCGGTCGACCCGGCGGGCGATGCGCTCGTCCAGTTCGGGGCGCGCCACGTCGACGCCGATCTGCACGGTGTCGTAGACGGAGTCGTGGCCGGGGAGGTTGGCGGTGAAGGGCCTGCCGGTGATCTCGATCACCTCCAGGGCGCGCACGATCCGGCGCCCGTTACCGGGCAGGATGGCCTGCCCGGCCTCCGGGTCGGCGGCGGCCAGGCGGGCGTGCAGCTCTCCCGGGCCCAGCAGTTCCAGCTCCTGCTCCAGTCGGGCCCTGACCTCGGGGTCGGTGCCGGGGAACTCCAGGTTGTCGACGGCTCCGCGGACGTAGAGGCCGGAGCCGCCGACGAGGATCGGCCAGCGGCCCTCGGCGAGCAGCGCGTCGATGCGCTCCCGCGCCAGCCGCTGGTACTCGGCGACGGATGCCGCGACCGTCACGTCCCAGATGTCGAGAAGGTGGTGCGGGACGCCACCGCGCTCCTCGGGCGTCAGCTTGGCGGTTCCGATGTCCATCCCACGGTAGAGCTGCATGGAGTCGGCGTTGACGACTTCACCGCCGAGCCGCTGGGCCAGGAAGACGCCCAGATCGGACTTTCCGGCCGCGGTGGGTCCGACTACGGCGATGACGCGGGGGGCGGGGGGTGCGCTGCTCACCGCACCAGTCTCGCAAACCTCTCACCCGGCCCTCGAACGAGTTACGTGACGGCACGGGGCCGGGATCGTTGCCCGTTGCGAGGTTCCCGCGCCCCGGACCACCGGGGCCACGGCCCCGGCCACGCAAACGGACGCACCGGATGCCGCGGGATTTCGCCCGCACGAGTAACCTATGGAGTTGATATGGGCGTTTTTGCACGGCTTTTTCGGAGGCCGAAGACCACGGAGGAGATGACGGCCGCCGAGACGCCGGCCGTCACCCCGGAGCCCGAGCGTGCTGCTGAGGAGAAGACGACGGAAGCCGCGGAAACGGCCGACGCCGGACCCCGGAACACCGCGGAGGCCACGCAGGCCGACGAGGCCACCGGCGCGGCGGACGCCGCCGACTCGGAGAGCGTCGGCATCCCCAAGCAGCAGTCCGCCGGTGAGGCCGTCGACAACGAGGCCGACAAGGGCGCCCGCACCTGACTGCCCCGTGAGGGAGGGCGAACCATGGGTCTCATGGACAACTTGAAGGCCAGACTGGGACCGGCGAAGGGCAAGGTCTCCGACCTCGCGCAGCAGCACGGGGACAAGATCGACCGCGGTCTCGACAAGGTGGCGAGGACCGTCGACGAGAGGACCAAGGGCAAGTACAGCGACCGGATCCAGACGGGCACCGGCAAGGCCAAGGGCGCCATGGACCGGCTCGCCCACAAGGACACCGGCACCACGGACGGAGGCGGCGGCACACCGGGCACCAGCCCGCCGACAGGGCCGCCTCCGGCTTCCTGACCCGCGCGCCCCGGCGCACCGGCGGGTCACCGGCGCATCGGCGGACGGTCACGAGCGGCTCAGCTCCGGACCGTCCGCCGGCTCATGCGTGGACGGCGTCCGGCGGCCGCGTCACTCCCTGCCGACCGCCCGTCTCGGCCACGCTCGACCGCCCTTGACCGCCCTTGACCGCCCAGCCAATGTGCCGACGGCCCTGCGACGGTCCTCGACCGCCTGCCAACGTTTCCAGAGGGCCCGGCGGCGCCCCTCGACGTTTCACGACGGCCCGGTGGCGCCCCTCGACCGCCCTGTCTACGACCAGGTGGCCGCGACGTACCCGACCCCGTACGGCGCGTCCTCGTACAGCAGCGTGCCGGCGAGGTCCGTGCCCTCGGCCGCGCCCGCCAGGACCTGCCAGGGGGCCCGGCCGGACACCTTGAGCTCGCGGGCGAGTGCGGCGTCCAGCGCCGCGAGGGCGGCCACGTCCGCCGCTCCCAGCGCGCGCCCCGCCTCGGCATCGAAGGGTGCCGCCCGCTCGTCGAGGTATCCGGGGGCCTTGAGGGTGCGGCATGCGCTGGCGTCGCCCAGCACCAGCAGGGCCACCCGCCCGGCCCGAGCGGCGACGTCCCGTCCGATGGCGGCGCAGCGCTCGCCGGGGAGGGCCTCCCCGACACCGATGCCCTCGACGGGTGCGTCGGCCCACCCGCTCCGTCCGAGCAGCCAGGCGCCCACGGCCAGCCCGTACGGCAGCTGCGGCTCGGTCCGCTCCGCCTGCGTACCGGCGTCCGGGCCCAGGCTCACCTCCAGGTCCACGCCGAAGCCGCGGAAGGAGCCCCGCGCGCCCTGCGGGTAGGCCTCGGGCCCGGCGTCGGCACCGTTGGCGGGGCCGACGACCACGAGCCGGTCGGGCCGGGCGGCGGCGAGCACGCCCAGCGCGTCCGTGCACGCGGCACGCGCGGCGTCCAGTTCGGGTCCGGCACCCGCGGCGACCTCCGGCACGAGGAGCGGCGGACAAGGGCAGACAGCGACGGCGACAAGCATGATCGGCAGCGTAACCCCGCACCGCCGTCAGCGGCCGCCCGCCCTGCGGTCAGTCGCAGCCGCAGCCGCTCGCCACGGCGGGCTGGGGATCGGGAGCGCCGACCTTCGGCAGGCCGAGCATCACACCCACGGGCTTGGCCTGCTCGGCCGCGTTGCGCTTCTCCCAGGCGTCGCCCGCGCGCGTGCGGCGCACGTCGAGCGCCTCACCCTCGGCGAGGAGGTGGTGCGGGGCGGCGTAGGTGATCTCGACCGTCACCACGTCGCCCGGCCGTACCTCCTGGCCGGGCTTGGTGAAGTGCACCAGGCGGTTGTCGGGGGCGCGGCCGGAGAGGCGGTGCGTGGAGCCGTCCTTGCGGCCCTCGCCCTCGGCGACCATCAGCTCCAGGGTGCGGCCGACCTGCTTCTTGTTCTCCTCCCAGGAGATCTCCTCCTGGAGGGCGACGAGACGCTCGTAGCGCTCTTGGACGACCGCCTTGGGGATCTGGTTCTCCATCTCGGCGGCCGGGGTGCCGGGCCGCTTGGAGTACTGGAAGGTGAAGGCCTGGGCGAACCGGGCCTCGCGCACCACATGCAGGGTCTGCTCGAAGTCCTCCTCGGTCTCGCCGGGAAAGCCCACGATGATGTCGGTGGTGATCGCCGCGTGCGGAATGGCGGCGCGCACCTTCTCGATGATCCCGAGGTAGCGCTCCTGCCGGTACGAGCGGCGCATCGCCTTCAGCACCGGGTCGGAGCCGGACTGGAGCGGCATGTGCAGCTGCGGCATCGCATTGGGCGTCTCGGCCATGGCGGCGATGACGTCGTCGGTGAAGTCGCGCGGGTGCGGGGAGGTGAAGCGGACGCGCTCCAGGCCCTCGATCGTCCCGCAGGCGCGCAGCAGCTTGCTGAAGGCTTCGCGGTCGCCGATGTCGGAGCCGTAGGCGTTGACGTTCTGTCCGAGGAGGGTGATCTCACTGACGCCCTCGGCGACCAGGGCCTCGACCTCGGCGAGGATGTCTCCGGGACGCCGGTCCTTCTCCTTGCCGCGCAGCGCCGGGACGATGCAGAAGGTGCAGGTGTTGTTGCAGCCGACGGAGATGGAGACCCAGGCCGCGTACGCGCTCTCGCGCCGGGTCGGCAGCGTGGACGGGAACGCCTCCAGGGACTCGGCGATCTCGACCTGCGCATCCTCCTGCACGCGGGCGCGCTCCAGCAGCACCGGCAGCTTGCCGATGTTGTGCGTGCCGAAGACGACGTCCACCCAGGGCGCCCGCTTCACGATGGTGTCGCGGTCCTTCTGCGCCAGGCAGCCGCCGACGGCGATCTGCATGCCGGGCCGGCTCGCCTTCTTCGGGGCGAGGTGGCCGAGGTTGCCGTACAGCTTGTTGTCGGCGTTCTCCCGTACGGCGCAGGTGTTGAAGACGACAACGTCCGCGTCGCCGTCGGCACCCTCGGGGGCACGGACGTAGCCCGCGTCCTCCAGCAGACCGGACAATCGCTCGGAGTCGTGGACGTTCATCTGGCACCCGTAGGTGCGTACTTCATAGGTGCGTGTGCCGCCCACTGACTGGCTCCGGTCGATGCTGCTCATGGCCATAAGGGTAGGCGGTCGGCGGCGATGGCCCGGGCCGCCTGTGGACAACCGGGGGCGGGGCCGGCCGGGGCCGGCCGGAGCCGGGGGCCGTCGCTGGTGGTCAGGGCTCTATGAGGCCCGCGCGGATCGCGTACCGGGTGAGTTCCAGGCGGTCGCGGACGCCGAGCTTCTGGAGAAGGTTGGCGCGGTGGCGTTCGACGGTCTTGGCGCTGATGAACAGCAGCTCACCGATCTCCTTGGACGTGTGCCCCTCGGCGACGAGCTTGAGGATCTCCTCCTCGCGTTCGGTGATGGGCCGCTCGGGCAGGCCGCCGCCACTGTGCAGACGGTCCAGGTAGGAGCGGACCAGGGCCCGTTCGGCGCCCGGGTAGATGAAGGGTTCGTCACGCACGGCCGCCCTGCATGCCTCGACCAGGTCGCGGTCGGCGACGGACTTGAGGACGTAACCGCAGGCACCGGCCTTGAGGGCCTCGAAGAAGTACTGCTCGTTGTCGTACATGGTCAGGATGAGGATCCGCAGCTCGGGCAGGCGGCGGGAGAGCTCGCGGGCCGCTTGGAGGCCGGTCATGCGGGGCATGGCGACGTCCAGGACGGCCAGGTCGACCTCGGTGGCCCGCGCCGCCGCGACGGCCTCGGCACCGTCCCCGGCCTCGGCGACGACGGTCAGGTCCGGTTCGCCGTCCAGAATGAGGCGGACTCCGCGGCGTACGAGGGTGTGGTCGTCGGCGAGCAGGACGCGGATCGGGGGCCGGGCGGGCATCAGGGGCGGTCTCCGGTTCGGTCTGGGGACCGGTCCCCGACCGCGTCCCTGGTTCGGTCTTCGGACTGGGTCCCGACCGCGTCACCCCTGGTCCGCTCCACGGACTGGGTCCCGACCGCGCCCCCCGCCCGGTTTCCGGTTCGGTCTCCCGGCGGGGCTGGGACGCGCAGGCGTACGTCGGTGCCCCGGCCGGGGGCGGACTGGAAGTGGATCTCGGCTCCTATCAGCAGGGCCCGTTCGCGCATGCCGCGGATTCCGGCGCCCTCGGGGGCGTCGCCGAGGCCGGCGCCGTTGTCGCGCAGGAGCAGTTCGACGCCGTCGGGCAGTGGGCGGAGGCTGAGCTCCGCGCGGTCGGCTGCGGCGTGGCGGGCGGTGTTGGTCAGGCCCTCCTGGGCGACCCGGTAGATCACGAGTTCCGCCTCCGGGGCGAGCGGGGGCAGGTCGCCGGGGACATGGTGGTGGACCGTCAGCCCGTGGTGGGTGAACTCGACGGCGAGTGAGCGCAGGGCACTGGCGAGGCCGAGCTCCTCCAGGACGCCGGGGCGCAGACGGCGCGCGATGCGGCGGACCTCGTCGAGGCCGGCCCGGGTGGCCTCCTGCGCCACGGACACCTCCTCGCGCAGCTCCCCCGGCACCCGGTCGGCGACGCGCTTGAGCTGGAGGAGGACGGCGGTGAGGGTCTGGCCCACCTCGTCGTGGAGCTCGCGGGCGATGCGCCGGCGTTCCCCTTCCTGGGCCTGCAGCGCGCGGCCGGCGCCCGCGGCGCGTTCCGCCTGGAGCCGGTCCAGCATCGTGTTGTACGTCGCGATCAGCTGGGCCGCCTCGGCCGGCCCGGAGACCGGCGGCCGGGCGCCGGGCACCAGCAGGTCGGCGGTGGCCATGGCCCGGCCGAGCCGGTGCAGCGGGGTGAGTCCTATGCGCAGGACGACGGCGTTGCCGGCCAGCAGCGCCGCGAGGCCGGCCAGCAGTACCAGCGCCTCGCCGGCCAGCACAGGCGTCGACACGGTGACCGGTCCCAGCAGGAGTGCGGTGGCGACGACCAGACCC
Organism: Streptomyces sp. NPDC017890; assembly: GCF_044328675.1. Lineage (NCBI taxonomy): Bacteria > Bacillati > Actinomycetota > Actinomycetes > Kitasatosporales > Streptomycetaceae > Streptomyces > Streptomyces sp. NPDC017890. The sequence continues at coordinate 45,885 of NZ_JBIRHU010000022.1, read as the reverse complement.
GCGGCGTTGAGCAGGAAGATCCGCCAGAACAGCGACACGGTCCTCTTCCCGCTCCTCCCTGCCTTCGTCCACGACACTGCCGCAACCAGCTTCGCCGCCCGCGCCCGGCTGCGTATATCCGTCACGACACCCATATCGCCACCGTACGTGTGGATGACAGCATGGCGAGGCCGCGAGCACGTCACGTACGTGCCCGAAGCGCAGCAAGAGACGCAGGACGAATGAATGAGGGGAAAGCTCGTGTCAGCTCCACGCCTGAGGGCGACGCCGCTGCCGGGTATCGGGGTCCAGTACGACCTGGTGACCCGCGAACACCGCCATCTGTCGGTGGTGGCACACCGCGACGGCGCCCGGACGGTGAACGTGTACCGGGCCGACGACCCCGATTCCTGCGCGCACTCGCTCCGCCTGGCCGCCTCGGAGGCGGGCGCGCTGATCGACGCGCTGAAGCCGTCCCACCACAGCGCGAACCTGCTCTACACCACGGCTCTCGGGCTGGTCGCCGAGCGCATCGAGGTGGCCGCGACGTCCCGCTGGAACGGTCGGCTGCTGGGCGAGACGTGCATGCGGACCGAGACCGGCGCGTCGATCGTCGCGGTGCTGCGGCGGGCCGAGGCCATTCCGTCGCCGGCGCCGGACTTCCGTCTGGTGGGTGGTGACACTCTGATCGTCATCGGCACCCGCGAGGGCGTCGACGCGGCCGCGACGATACTCGGGCAGGAGTGAGCCGGTGCACTCCGCGGTTCTGCTGATCGAGTTCGGCTCCATCATCCTGGGACTCGGGCTGCTCGGCCGGTTCGCCGGCCGGTACCGCCTCTCCCCCATCCCGCTGTACCTGCTGGCCGGTCTGGCGTTCGGCGAGGGCGGGCTGCTGCCGCTGGGCGCGAGCGAGGAGTTCGTCGCCACCGGCGCCGAGATCGGCGTCATCCTCCTGCTGCTGATGCTGGGCCTCGAATACACGGCCGGTGACCTGGTCACCAACCTCAAGTCCCACTATCCGGCCGGCCTCGTCGACTGCGCGTTCAACGCGGTGCCGGGGGCGGTGGCCGCGCTGCTGATGGGCTGGGGCCCGGTGGCCGCCGTCGTACTGGCCGGGGTGACGTGGATATCGTCGTCCGGGGTCATCGCCAAGGTACTCGGAGATCTCGGCCGCGTCGGCAACCGGGAGACCCCGGTGATCCTGAGCGTGCTGGTCCTGGAAGACCTGGCGATGGCGGTGTACCTGCCGATCGTCACGGCCCTGGTCGCCGGTGCCGGGCTGATGACGGGGAGCATCACGCTGGCGGTGGCGCTGGCCGCGGCGGGTCTGGTGCTGTTCGTGGCGGTGCGCTACGGCCGTCTCATTTCGCGGTTCGTCTCCAGTGACGACCCCGAGAAGCTGCTGCTGGTGGTGCTGGGTCTGACGATCCTGGTCGCCGGCGTCGCGCAGCAGCTCCAGGTGTCGGCCGCGGTGGGGGCGTTCCTCGTGGGAATCGCTCTGTCCGGGGAGGTCGCGGAGGGCGCGCACACGCTTCTGAGTCCGCTGCGGGACCTGTTCGCCGCGGTCTTCTTCGTCTTCTTCGGGCTGCACACCGATCCGGCCAGCATTCCGCCGGTCCTGCTGCCCGCGCTCGCGCTGGCGCTGCTCACCGCGGTGACGAAGATCGCCACCGGGTACTGGGCGGCGCGGCGCGCCGGGATCTCCGTCAAGGGCCGCTGGCGGACGGGCGGTGCGTTGGTGGCCCGCGGCGAGTTCTCGATCGTCATCGCGGGCCTCGCGGTCTCGGCCGGCATCGAACCGTCCCTGGGACCCCTGGCCACGGCCTACGTCCTCATCCTGGTCGTCCTCGGTCCCCTCACCGCCCGCTTCACCGAACCGCTGGCGAGCCGTCTCTTCCGCCGCCGCGACAATCCCGACCGCCCCGGCGGCGGTGTTCCCGAGGGGGGCGGCGGGACGCCCCGCACTGCGGGGGCGGAGGCGTCGGTGGGCGACTGACCCCGGCATGCCCCGGCCCGGCGCAAGGTGCCGGCTGCGACACGACCCCGGCACGCAGGTGCCGGGGTCGTCGTATCGTCCTGCGGCGACATGGAGACCGCGGGCACGCACGCGGAGGCGCGGCGCGGGCCACCGCGTCGACGCGCCGGCATGTCAGGCCGTACCCACGCGGCGCCGTACCCACGTGCCGCCGTACCCACGTGGCAGCGCGGCTGCGGCAACGTCGTGGCGAGCGTCACCCGCAACCCGGTCCCGCGCGCCTGAACAGGCGCCGTGTGAGCTCGGCCCTGGTCAGCGGGGTTGCGGGCTGGCAGGATCGCGCCCATGTCCACGCTGCTCTCCCGTATCGGCAGGCGCCGGGCCGCCGTCCGGGGCGCGGTCGCCGGTGCCGTCGCCCTCGGGCTGCTGCTGTGGTGGCTGCTGCCACTGGGCGAGGAGCCGCCGGGCGGCACGATCACCTTCAGCACGGGCACCCACGCGGGGGTCTACCAGAAGTACGGCGAGCTGCTGCGCACCGAGCTGCGCAAAGACATGCCGGACCTGAAGGTGCGGCTGATGACCAGCGCGGGCTCGCAGGAGAACGTCGGGCGGGTGGCGTCCGGAGAGGCCGACTTCACGATCGCCGCGGCCGACGCGGTGGAGACGTACAAGATCGCCGGCCGTCCCGGCGCCGAGGAACTGCGCGGTGTCACCCGCCTCTACGACGACTACGTACAGCTGGTGGTGCCGGGCGACTCGGACATCCAGACCGTCGCCGACCTGCGCGGCAAGCGAGTGGCCATCGGGCTGCCGAACTCCGGCGTACGGCTGATCGCCACCCGGCTGCTGAAGGCCGTGGGCATCGACCCGGAGGAGGACATCACGCCCCGTGCGGACGGGATCGACACCGGCCCCGGGCGGCTGGGCGACCAGCTCGACGCGTTCTTCTGGTCGGGTGGGGTGCCGACGGACGGGCTCAAGCAGATCGCGGAGACCTCCGACTTCCGGTTCGTGCCGATCGGCGAGGACCTCGTCACCAAGCTGCACGAATCCGGCGGCGCGACCCGCTACTACCGCACCACCAACATGCCGGAGTCGGCCTACCCCACCGTGCAGAACGGTTCCGTGGTGCCCACGATGGCGGTGTCCAACCTGCTGGTGACACGCGCGGACATGGATCCGAGGCTCACCGAGTGGCTGACCAGGACGGTGCTCGACAGCCGCGACGGCATCGGGGCGACCGTCCACTCCGCGCAGCTGGTGGACCTGCGCACCGCGATCTACACCGCGCCGCTGGAACTGCACGAGGGTGCCCGGCGCTACTACCGGTCGGTGAAGCCGTAGGGCTGCTACGGCTTCTTCCGCCCGCCCGGTTCCATCCGCCCTCCCGGCTCCGGCGCCGGCCCCGTCCTCGGCACCGTGACCGTCACCTCGAGGCCGTGCGGTTCGTGGTGGCCGAAGGAGATCGAGCCGTCGCCCGCCGCGAGCAGTGCCCGGCAGATGGACAGGCCGAGGCCGGAGCCCTTGATGTTCTGGTGCCGGCCACTGCGCCAGAAACGGTCACCCACGCGCGCGAGCTCCTCGTCGGTCAGCCCGGGGCCGTTGTCGGTGACGACGACAGTCGCGGCGTTGCCCGTGGACGCCACCGTGAGGCGGACGGTCTCGTCGACCGGCGTGAACTTCAGCGCGTTGTCGATGACCGCGTCCAGGGCGCTGGACAGCGTCACGGGGTCGGCCCAGCCCGTGGTCGGCGGGCAGTCCCCCTCCAGCCGTACGCCCTTGGCGTCGGCCGTCGGGGACCAGGCCGCCAGCCGCTCGGCGGCCAGCGCGCCGATGTCGGTGACCTTCAGGTCGGCCTGGCTGTGCTCGGCCAGCGCCAGGTCGAGCAGGTCGTCCAGGACCCGGGCGAGACGTTTGCCCTCGGTCTGGACGGAGGCGATCTCCTCGTTGCCCTCGGGGAGTTCGAGAGCGAGCAGTTCGATGCGCAGCAGCAGTGCCGCGAGGGGGTTGCGCAGCTGGTGCGAGGCGTCGGCGACGAAGGCGCGCTGCTGCTCCAGCACGTCTTCCACATGGTCCGCCATCTCGTTGAACGACCGGGCCAGTCGTCTGAGCTCCGGCGGTCCCCCGGCCGGCGCGACCCGGGACTTGAGCCGCCCGGTGGCGATGTCGTGGGTCGTGGCGTCCAGGACGCGTACCGGTCTGAGCACCCAGCCGGTCAGCCGGAGCGCGGCGCCGACGGCGAGCAGCATCGCGGCGATCTCTCCGGCGCCGATGACCAGCCAGCCGCGCAGGGTGCGTGACCGCATCGAGTCGGTGGGCGAGTCGGTGACCACGACCGCGACCACGTCCCCGTCCCGGATGACCGGCGAGGCGACCACGAGCCGGCCGTCCTCCCAGGGCCACACCTGCTGCGGGTCGTGGCTGCGGCGGCTGAGCAGCGCCTCGTCGAAGCTGTCGCGCACCTCGCCCGCCTCGGGCAGGAACCAGGTCGTGGGCGCGTTGGCCATCGGAATGTGGTTGCGGTAGAAAACGCCCGCCTTGATGCCGTAGACCTCGTAGTAGCTGGTGAGCTCGGTCTGCAGGGTCTCCAGGCGTTCGTCCGTGGTCGTCCGGCGCGAGCCGCCCGGCACGTCCTCGGTGACGAACTGGGCGAGCGCGGCGAAGCGTGCCGTGTCGTCGATGCGGTCGATGACGACCTTCTGCTGCTCCGCGCGGGCGACGCTGACGCCGAGCGGAACGCCGAGCGCGAGCAGTACGGCCGCCATCAGGACGATGAGCAGCGGGAGCAGACGGGTGCTCACCCGGCCCCGCTACCCGGTGGGGGCGACGAGGCGGTAGCCGACGCCGCGGACGGTCTCGATGAGCGCCGGCATGCGCAGCTTGGCGCGCAGGGAGGCGACATGCACCTCCAGCGTGCGCCCGGTCCCCTCCCAGCTGGTGCGCCACACCTCGCTGATGATCTGCTCCCGGCGGAAGACGACTCCGGGGCGCTGTGCGAGCAGGGCGAGCAGGTCGAACTCCTTGCGGGTGAGCTGGACGACCGAACCTTCCACGCTGACCTGGCGCGTCGACAGTTCGATGCGCACCGCTCCGAGGCGGACCACGGTCTCGGCGCTCCCGGGGGCGTCCTCGTGGGCGGTGCGCCGGCTGACGGCGTGGATGCGGGCGAGCAGCTCGCCGGTGTCGTACGGCTTGACCACGTAGTCGTCGGCGCCGAGGTTGAGGCCGTGGATGCGGGAGCGGACGTCGGCGCGGGCGGTGACCATGATGACCGGGGTGCTGGTGCGCTTGCGGATCTTGCCGCAGACCTCGTAGCCGTCCTGGTCGGGCAGGCCGAGGTCGAGCAGGACCACGCCGAAGGAGTCGCCTTCGGGGACGAGCGCCTGGAGTGCTTCCTCGCCGTTGCGCGCATGGGTGACGTCGAAGCCGTGACGCGCGAGGATCGCGGACAGGGCGGCGGCTACGTGGTTGTCGTCCTCGACGAGCAGCAGTCTCATCCGGGCCTCCTTCGGTTCATCGGCCGTACGCTCGGGACGGCTAGAAAGACACGTGCCGCGCGCGCGTGCACCTTGTGCAGTGACGCCGATCGAGGGGGACGGCGTCAAGAGGGTTCCGGTTGCGGCCGCTCGAAGTTATCCGGCCGATATGCGCCCTGCTCACAAGTGCTACGACTCGTGTCCGATTGCTATCGGATCGTGATGCTCAGATTCCCCTCAGATGTAGAGACGCAGGTCGCTCCCCCTTACTACTGTCCTCCGAAACCGAGGAGGACGGAGCCCGAGAGCGATGACCGAAGTATCGGTGGCCAAGGAAGATGTGGCCGCGACCGGCGAACTGGTCGTCCTGAAGAGTGTCAACAAGCACTTCGGCGCGTTGCACGTGCTCCAGGACATCGACCTGACGATCACCCGCGGCGAGGTCGTCGTGGTCATCGGGCCCTCCGGGTCCGGTAAGTCCACCCTGTGCCGCACCATCAACCGCCTGGAGACCATCGACTCAGGTTCGATCACGATCGACGGCAAGCCCCTGCCCGCGGAGGGCAAGGAGCTCGCGAGGCTGCGGGCCGACGTCGGCATGGTCTTCCAGTCCTTCAATCTCTTCGCGCACAAGACCGTGCTCGAGAACGTGACCCTGGGCCAGGTCAAGGTCCGCAAGATCGACGCGAAGAAGGCCGAGGAGAAGGCCCGCGCGCTGCTCGACCGCGTCGGCGTGAGCGCCCAGGCGGACAAGTACCCCGCGCAGCTCTCCGGCGGTCAGCAGCAGCGCGTCGCCATCGCGCGGGCGCTGGCCATGGACCCGAAGGTCATGCTCTTCGACGAGCCGACGTCGGCTCTCGACCCCGAGATGATCAACGAGGTCCTGGAGGTCATGAAGCAGCTCGCCGAGGACGGCATGACCATGATCGTGGTCACGCACGAGATGGGCTTCGCCCGGTCGGCGGCCAACCGCGTGGTGTTCATGGCAGACGGCCGCATCGTCGAAGAGGCCACGCCGGACCAGTTCTTCAGCAACCCGCGCAGTGACCGCGCCAAGGACTTCCTGTCGAAGATCCTGCACCACTGACGCTCCCGGCGCGGCTCCGGCGTTCTGCGTCGCCCGCCCTGGCGGCCCACCCCCGTCGGCCGCATCCGATCACTTGATCCTCTGATCGTCCGATCGCAGTTCGATCACAGCTCGATCACAGCCAAAGGATGTTCACCATGAAGCTCCGCAAGGTCACCGCCGCCTCGGCCGCCGTGCTCGCCCTCGCCCTGACCGCCACCGCGTGCGGCTCCGACGACGGAGACGACAGCGGCTCCTCCGGTGGCGGCGGCAAGAAGATCACCATCGGCATCAAGTTCGACCAGCCCGGCCTCGGCCAGAAGACCCCGGACGGCTACGAGGGCTTCGACGTCGACGTCGCCACGTACGTCGCCAAGAAGCTCGGCTACGCCGAGGACCAGATCGAGTGGAAGGAGTCGAAGAGCGCCGACCGCGAGACCATGCTGCAGCGCGGCGACGTCGACTTCATCGCCGCGACGTACTCGATCACGCCCAAGCGCGAGGAGAAGGTCGACTTCGCCGGCCCCTACCTGCTGGCCCACCAGGACGTGCTGATCCGCGCCGACGACGACAAGATCAAGTCGCCGGAGGACCTGAACGACGCCAAGCTCTGCTCGGTCACCGGCTCGACCTCGGCGCAGAACGTCAAGGACAAGCTGGCGCCCAAGGCGCAGCTGCAGAACTACCCGACGTACTCCGCCTGCCTGAACGGTCTGCAGACCGGCGCCATCGACGCGCTGACCACCGACGACTCGATCCTCGCCGGCTACGCCTCCCAGGATCAGTTCAAGGGCAAGTTCAAGCTGGGCGGCTTCAAGCTGACCAACGAGAACTACGGCATCGGCGTCAAGAAGGGCAGCGACCTCAAGGCCAAGATCAACGACGCGCTCGAGGCCATGTTCACCGACGGTGCCTGGGAGACGGCCGTGAAGGACAACTTCGGGCCGGCCAACTACAAGAACGAGCCCGCGCCGAAGATCGGTGACATCAAGAGCTGAGGCCGGGCCTGACAGGGTGCGCCGCCCTCCGGAAGGGGCGGCGCACCGGGGCGGGCATCCCTACACGCGGAAGCGCGGGAGATCGTGTTCGACTTTCTTCAGGATTACGACCTGCTGGGAGCCTTCTGGACGACAGTGCAGCTCGCTGTGCTGTCGGCCGTCGGCTCCCTGATCTGGGGCACCCTGCTGGCCGCCATGCGCGTCAGCCCGGTGCCGTTGATGCGCGGCTTCGGGACCGCGTACGTGAACATCGTGCGGAACATCCCGCTGACAGTGATCATTCTCTTCTCGTCGCTGGGCCTGAGCCAGACCCTTGGTATCCACCTCGGTGCCGAGGGCGACTTCGAGACGACCAACTTCCGGCTCGCTGTCCTCTCCCTGATCCTGTACACGTCGTCGTTCGTGTGCGAGGCGCTGCGCTCCGGCATCAACACGGTGCCCGTCGGTCAGGCGGAGGCTGCCCGGGCCATCGGCCTGAGCTTCGGTCAGGTCCTCCGGCTGGTGGTGCTCCCGCAGGCGTTCCGCTCCTCGGTCGTCCCCCTGGCCAACGTACTGATCGCGCTCATCAAGAACACCACGGTGGCCGCCGCCATTGGCGTCGCCGAAGCGGCGGCACTGATGAAGGACATGATCGAGAACGAGGCACAGCTGCTGCTGATCTCCGCGATCATCGCCTTCGGCTTCGTGGTTCTGACGCTGCCGACCGGCCTCATTCTCGGCTGGGTGGGCAAGAAGGTGGCGGTGAAGCGATGAGCTCCGTTCTCTACGACGCCCAGGGCCCACGCGCCAAGCGGCGCAACATCCTGCTCACGGCCGTATCCCTGGTCGCCGCAGTGGCTCTGCTGTGGTGGGTCTACAAGACCCTCGACGACAAGGGCCAGCTCGACTGGGCGAAATGGGAGATGTTCTTCACCAGTGACGAGCCCTGGTCGACGTACATCTGGCCGGGGCTGCAGAACACCCTGAAGGCAGCGGCTCTCTCGATGGTCATCGCCCTGCCGCTCGGTGCCGTGCTGGGCATCGCCCGGCTGTCGGACCACGCGTGGGTGCGGATGCCGGTCGCGGTCGTGGTCGAGTTCTTCCGGTCCATCCCCGTGCTGGTCCTGATGATCTTCGGCCTCGCCCTGTTCGCCGAGTACACCAATGTCAGCTCGGACGACCGTCCGCTGTACGCAGTCGTCACGGGCCTGGTGCTGTACAACGCCTCCGTCCTAGCGGAGATCGTCCGGGCGGGCATCCTGGCGCTGCCCAAGGGCCAGGCCGAAGGCGCGATGGCGATCGGGCTGAGCAAGGGCCAGTCGATGAGGCTGATCCTGCTGCCGCAGGCAGTCACCACCATGCTCCCGGCCATCGTCAGCCAGCTCGTCGTGATCCTCAAGGACACCGCGCTCGGCGGTGCGGTCCTCACCTTCCCCGAGCTGCTCGCGTCGGCCAACACGATGAGCGGCTACTACGGTGCCAACGTGATCGCCAGCTTCACCGTGGTCGCCGTGATCTACATCGCGCTCAACTTCGCCCTCACCAGTTTCGCGAGCTGGCTGGAGCGCCGGCTGCGGCGGGCCAAGAAGTCGACCGGTGCGGTACTCAAGGCCGACGACGCCGGCATCGCCGGAACCGACGCGACCGGCACCGGTGGAGCCTCCTGACACTCGGTCACCTCGTATGACCATCAACGGAGGCAGTGGCGTGATCGCCACTGCCTCCGTCGCTTGACGCAAGCGGCGGCAATAGGTTGCATACGTTCTGTGACCGTGCACCCTGCTCCAACGTCCTGTTCACCTGCGTCCCCCGGGACACCGCCACGGGCAGGGGGCGCCGCGCCGTGGACCCGGTGATCATCGCCGGAGCGGGGCCCGTCGGGCTCACGCTCGCCCTGGCGCTGGCGCGGCAGGAGGTGCCCTGTGTCGTCCTCGACGAAGGGCCGGGCAAGGACGACCCGCGTCCCGCGCGCACCGTAGTCCTGCGCGAGGACGCCGTCGCCGTCGTCGAGCGGCTGACCGGCACACCGCTGGCGGGGCCGGGGGTCCGTTGGGCCGGATGGCGGTCGATGCGGCGCAAGCAGGTGACGCGCGAGGTCGTTTTCGGCGAGACCGACCCGGCGCCACTGCACATCGCCCAGCACGAGCTGACCGGCGTCCTGCGCACGGCGCTCCGCCACGAGCCGCTCGTCAGGATCGCGGTCGACAGCCGCGTGGACGGTATCGAGCAGGAGACCTCCGGCGTCACGGTCCACACCCGCGGCCCCAGCGGGACCTGGTGGCGCGGCAGTTACCTGGTCGGCTGCGACGGCCCCCGCTCGACCGTCCGCAAGCTCCAGGACATCCGCTTCCCCGGCCGTACGGCGGTGGAACGATACGCCGTCGCCGCACTGCGCACGGAACTCCCCTGGACCGACGAGGCGTTGCTCCACCGGATGCCGCCGTGGCGTACGTCCGGACCGTCGGCCGGCGAGATCGTCGGCCGCCCCCTGCCGGACGGCGTGTGGCGCCTGGACTGGCTGCTTCCCCCCGGCAAGGACCTGGTCACGCCCGAACTGCTGGTCAACCGGGTCCGCGAGACCCTCACCGGGTGGGGCGGCGGGACGGCCCCGTCGTACGAACTCCTCGACACCGGAGTCCACACCGTCCACCACCGGCTGGCCCGCCGCTGGCGGGTGGGCCGCGTACTCCTCGCCGGGGACGCGGCCCACCTGCTGGGCGCGCTGGGCACCCAGGGGCTCGAGGAGGGGCTGCTGGACGCCGACAACCTCGCCTGGAAACTGGCCCTGGCCTGGCATCACGGGCCGCGCGAGGCACTGCTCGACAGCTACCAGACGGAGCGGCGCACGGCGATCGCCGCACGGCTGCGCGCCGCCGACCAGCTCCTGCCGCTGCTGCGGGGCGGCGGGGGCCTGCGTTCCTACGTCCCCGGCTCGACCCGCGGCAACGACGCACTGCTCGCGGAGGGCCACCTGGGGCGCGGAGCGCTCGCTGCGCCGGGTGCGTACGCCGACTCGCCGCTCGCGCCCGGGCAACTCGCCGGGGAGGTGCCCGTCGGCACACCGCCCGGGGCGCCCGTCACGGACGTGCGGGTCACGGCGGAGGACGGCACGTTCGTGCGGCTGCGCGACCGGCTCGGGCGCGGGGCACTGCTGGTGCTGCTGATCGCGCCGGGCACGGGTGTGTGGGACCGCAAGCACTGGGTGACCGCCGGGATCATGCCCCGGCTGGCGGCGGCGGTGACGGCGCTGCCCCTCCATGCCGAGCTGCTGGTCGCCGAGGCCTATCCGGGGGCCGCGGCCCACACGGTGCTGCTGGTACGGCCCGACGGCCACCTGGTCACGGCGCTGAACGGGGTGCGCCCGGCCGACCTGTACGCGGCAGCGGAGGCGGCACTGGGCGGAGCGACGGCGGGGGCCTCGCCAGACACGGAGGCCACGGAGAAGGAGGCGGGGGCGGGAGCCGCGGCAGGGTCCCGCTGACCTGCCGTCCGGGTACTCCCGGGAGGCTCGTGGCGGCCGGCTGTCGCCACACGGCTGCCGGCTGCTGCCACGCGGCTGCCGGCTGCTGCCACGCGGCTGCCGGCTGCTGCCACGCGGCTGCCGGCTGCTGACTGTGGTTGCCCGAGGCCGACTGCGGGGCCCGGGACTGTCCGTATGGTGACGGTGAGTTGACCGGCCCACACCGCCGTGGTGTACTCCCGATCGTGCCCGACACCTGTGTGCGCCTGTGGCGGAGGGTCCATATGGACCTCGTCCGCTATGCGGGCTGCATGTGTCGCCCGTCCTGCTGAATTCGCCTCTCTTTCTTCGCGCGTGCCGCTCGGATGTGGCATCGCGCGCTCCCTCGCGAAACTCCAGGACGGTATCCGTGTCTGTGTCCTCCCCTGCTCCTGCCCGTTCCTCCGCCGCCACGGCCGCGCCCACTCAGGACGAACTCCTCGACTTCGTACGGCGTACGGCCGCCGACGCCGACCTGATCGCCTCCCTCCCCCTCGACCCGGAGGGCCGCACCTGGGTGCGGCTGGCCGGACCGGGCGGCAGCGAGGCCTGGCTGATCGGCTGGCCGCCCGGCACCGGCACCGGCTGGCACGACCACGCCGAGTCCGTGGGCGCCTTCCTGACCGCCGCGGGCGAGCTCACCGAGAACGCACTCGCCGCCCGGCTGCCCACTGACGGCTGGAAGACCCTGGAACTCACCGACGGGGTGGACCGGGAACGCCGGCTGCCCGCCGGCAAGGGACGTGCGTTCGGCCGGCACCACGTGCACGAGGTACTCAACGAGTCACCCGACCGGCACGCGGTCTCCGTACACGCCTACTACCCGCCCCTGCCGCAGATCCGCCGCTACAGCCGCAGCGGGCAGACCCTGCGCCTGGAGCAGGTCGAACGCCCGCAGGACTGGCAGTGAGCGAGCCGATCGGAATCGACGTTCTACTGGAGCGGGTGCGCAGCGGATACCTGCGGATCGCACCGCGCGCGGCGTACGACGCCGCCGAGGCCGGCACGGCGCTGCTGGTCGACATCCGGTACGCCGCCCTGCGCGCGCGGGACGGCGTGATTCCCGGCGCCCTGGTGATCGAGCGCAACGAACTGGAGTGGCGCCTGGATCCGCGGGGCAGCCACCGCCTCCCGGAGGCCACGGGCCACGACCTGCGCGTTGTCGTGGTGTGCGACGAGGGGTACGCCTCCAGTCTGGCGGCGGAGTCCCTGCACCGCCTGGGTCTGCACCGGGCCACCGATCTGATCGGTGGGTTCCAGGCATGGCGGGCGGAGGGCCTGCCGGTGGCCGGCCCGTAGCCGACCGTCCCGGGGCAGAGCGCTGGGGGGCCGGAGGGCCGGGGCGAGCCGGCCCGTGCCCTGGTGTCGTGTCGGCCGGTCCGGCGTGGCACCGGGTCAGGTTCCCTCGTCGCCGAGGAACTCCGTGTCCTCGCCCTCCTCCTCCAGCGCCTGGCGGACCACCCGCAGGGCCAGGCCCTCGGGGTAGCCCTTGCGGGCCAGCATGCCCGCGAGGCGGCGCAGCCGCTTGTCACGGTCCAGGCCACGGGTGGCGCGCAGCTTGCGGGCGACCAGCTCGCGCGCGGTCTCCTCCTCCTGCTCGAAGTCCAGCTGCGAGACCGCCGCGTCGATGAGCGTGGCGTCGACGCCCTTGGTCCGCAGCTCCCTGGCGAGGGCTCGCCGGGCCAGTCCGCGGCCATGGTGCCGGGATTCCACCCAGGCCTCCGCGAAGGCACTGTCGTTGATCAGGCCGACCTCCTCGAACCTGGACAGCACCTCCTCGGCGGCCTCGTCGGGGATCTCACGCTTGCGCAGCGCGTCGGCGAGTTGCTTGCGGGTGCGCGGGGTCCCGGTGAGCAGGCGCAAGCAGATCGCCCGTGCCTGCTCGACCGGGTCCCGCGGAGGCTCCCCCTTCTCGGCCCTCGACGAGGAAGTGGCGCCTCCGTCCTCGCCGGACGACTCCGCGCGACCGCGCAGCCGGCGTCCCCGCCCACCGCCCGTTCCACTGTCCCGCCCGCCCGCTCGACGCGCCCCGCCGTCACCGCGACGCGCCCCGCCGTCACCGGGTGGTCCCGCGTCGTACGGGTCCTCGGCGCCGTACGGCGCGAAGGGGTCCGCGGTGCCGTACGCGACGGCGGACAGGTCCGTCCCGTACGGGGCCGCCGCCACCCCGTACGCGCCGGCGTCCGTCCCGGCGGAGCCTTCGCCACCCGGTCTCCCCCGCTCGCGCCCCCGCGAGGCGTTGTCCGGGTAGGCGTACTCGGCCCAGTCGGTTCGTCGTGTCACGGGTCAGCTCTTGGCTGCCGCGGCCTTGGTCTTGGTGGCCTTGGCGGTCGCAGGGGCGGGCACTGCCGGAGCGGCGTCGGCCGGAGCGGTGGAGGCGGCGGCGTCCGCGCCCTGCTCGGTGGCCGGTTCCTCGGGACGTACGCCGACGCCCAGCTTCTCCTTGATCTTCTTCTCGATCTCGTTGGCCAGGTCGGGGTTGTCCTTCAGGAAGTTGCGCGCGTTCTCCTTGCCCTGGCCGAGCTGGTCGCCCTCGTACGTGTACCAGGCGCCGGCCTTGCGGACGAAACCGTGCTCCACGCCCATGTCGATCAGGCCACCCTCACGGCTGATGCCCTGGCCGTAGAGGATGTCGAACTCGGCCTGCTTGAAGGGCGGCGCGACCTTGTTCTTGACGACCTTGACGCGGGTGCGGTTACCGACCGCGTCGGTGCCGTCCTTCAGGGTTTCGATGCGTCGGATGTCGAGCCGCACCGAGGCGTAGAACTTCAGCGCCCGGCCACCGGTGGTGGTCTCGGGAGAGCCGAACATCACGCCGATCTTCTCGCGGAGCTGGTTGATGAAGATGGCGGTGGTCTTGGACTGGTTGAGCGCACTGGTGATCTTCCGCAGGGCCTGGCTCATCAGGCGGGCCTGCAGACCGACATGGCTGTCGCCCATCTCACCCTCGATCTCCGCGCGCGGCACGAGGGCTGCGACGGAGTCGATGACGATGAGGTCGAGGGCGCCGGAGCGGACCAGCATGTCCACGATCTCCAGGGCCTGCTCACCGTTGTCCGGCTGGGAGAGGATCAGGTTGTCGATGTCGACGCCGAGCTTCTTCGCGTACTCGGGGTCGAGGGCGTGCTCCGCGTCCACGAACGCGACCTGGCCGCCGGCCTTCTGCGCGTTCGCCACCGCGTGCAGGGTCAGGGTCGTCTTGCCGGAGGACTCGGGACCGTAGACCTCGATGACACGGCCACGCGGCAGGCCGCCGACGCCGAGGGCCACGTCGAGCGCGGTCGACCCGGTCGGGATGACCTCGATGGGCTCCTTCGACCGGTCGCCCATGCGCATGACCGCGCCCTTGCCGAACTGCCGTTCAATCTGTGCGAGCGCGGCGTCCAGGGCCTTCTCGCGGTCGGTTCCTGCCATGGGTTCCACCCGGTTTGCTTGATTCGATCGCTTCACGTCAAAGACGCTAATGCCTGCCACTGACAATCCACCCTGCTGCGGGTCCGGCCTGTGGATAACTCGGGCACTTATCGGCCCAAACCCAGTCGAATCACCCGTCACGAGCCTCGCCAGAGCCTCCATGAGAATGGATGTTCGATTTTGGTGTCAAGCGCACCACGGCTCTTCCGAGAGTACGTCTGCCGGGCCGGTGGTCGGGTGACTAGAGTGCGGATGCCACGTGGAGGAGGGGGACACCATGGCCCAGGTCAGCATCAGTCTCGACGCCGAACTGGTGGTGGAGGTGATGGTCCTGGCGGGCATCGGCTCGCCCCAGGACGCCGTCGAGGCGGTGGTACGGGATTACATCGCCCGCGGCCACCGCACGGAGACCCGCACCGAGTTCACGGACCGGAACCTGCGCGAGGTCGACGCCAAGCCGCAGGAACCGCAGGGCGGCTGACCCCGCACCCGGCAGCCGTCCGTCGGGGACCGGCCGCCCCGGCTGCTTCCCGCGTACGGCGCGGGTCCTGGTACTGCCGGCACCGGCCTGGCTGCCGCCCCTCTCCCCGTGGAGCGCGGGGAGAGGGCAGCGGGTCGCGGCCCGAGGTCGAGCCGCTGCGCGGCCGCCCTCGCCGGCGCGGCACCCTGGGCCGGCCTCCCGTACTGAACGCGGCCCTCAGGGCGAGCCGCCGTCTCCGGCCCCCTCCGTCCCGGGGCGTCCTGGCTCCGGTCGCCGGGCCCACAGTTTCCGCAAGCGCGTGGGTGCCCCGGGCCCCGACCGGCGGTTGCGTCGTCCGTGGACGCGAGGATCGTCCGTGACGTCGTAACGCTTGACGTACGCCCCGAGGAACGCCTGCAGCGTGGCGATCGCCGGGATGGCGATCAGCGCGCCGACGGCACCGAGCAGGGCGGCGCCCGCGACGACCGAGCCGAAGGCGACCGCCGGGTGGATGTCCACGGTCTTGGACGTCAGCTTGGGCTGCAGTACGTAGTTCTCGAACTGCTGGTAGATCACCACGAAGATCAGTACCCACATCGCGTACCACGGGTTGACCGTGAAGGCGATCAGCATGGGCAGAGCGCCCGCGAGATAGGTGCCGATGGTGGGGATGAACTGCGACACCAGACCCACCCACACGGCGAGCGCGGGGGCGTAGGGCACCTCCAGGACCTCCAGCACGATGTAGTGCGCGATGCCGGAGACCAGCGCCATCAGACCGCGCGAGTACAGGTAGCCGCCGGTCTTGTCCACGGCGATCTCCCACGCGCGCAGCACCTCGGCCTGCCGGGCAGGCGGCAGGACGGAGCAGAGCGCGCGCCGCAGCCGGGGGCCGTCGGCGGCGAAGTAGAAGGAGAAGAGCAGGATCGTCAACATCTGGAAGAGGCCGCCGAGGACCTGGGCCGACACGTCCAGGACGCCCGTGGCGCTGTTCTGCACGTAGTTGCGCAGCCAGTCGGAGCGGAGCAGGCCCTCCTGGATGTCGACCCGTCTCAGCTCGGTGTGGAAGTGGCCGTTGACCCAGTTGATGACGGAGTCGAGGTACTCCGGGAAGTCCTCGACCATCTTGACGATCTGGCCCGCGAGCATGGAGCCGAGCAGCGTGACGAACCCCGCGGCGGCGACCAGCACGGCGAGGAACACGAGGAACGTGGCCAGTCCGCGGCGCAGGCCGCGCCCTGCCATCCAGCTCACCGCGGGTTCGATGGCAAGGGCCAGGAAGAACGCGATGAGAATGTTGATCAGCAGGCCGGTGAGCTGGTGGAAGGCCCAGCTGCCCAACTGGAAGACGGCGATGAGCGAGAGGGCCAGCACCATGGCGCGCGGCAGCCAGCGCGGCATGCGTGCACCCGGCCCGGCGGCGCCGCCGGAGGGGGGCCCGGTGGGCGGCGTAGTACCGGTCGGGGATGCGTGCCGGGTCGCCTGCCCGGTCTCGTCAGTGGGTGCCACGGACCAAGTCTCGCCCACGCCAGGGACAGCGGAGTCCCGCCCGGTGATCTTCGTGATGGATCAGCGTTGTTCCTGGGACACGTTCATGACCGGTCAGCGCTGCCTTCATGGCACGTTCATGACGGATCAGCGTTGTTCCTGGGGCACGTTCATGACGGTACAGACCACCCGCCACACGTCCTTGGCGTCCCAGCCCGCGTCCAGCGCCTCGTGCACCGTACGCCCGCCCAGCTCCGCCATCACGTGATCGCGCGCGAAGGTGTCGGCGTACCCCGGACCGAAGTGATCCGTCATCCGCTCCCAGAAGACCGTCAACCGCATGACTCCAGTATCCCGCTCCTGGGAGTGGGCCCTGAGCCGGACCGCAGGTGCCGAGACCGCCTTTCGGCCTACGGTCTGACCCATGGCCGAAAACCGGAGTTCCCCCACTCCCCCGACGCCCCCGGCTCCTCCTGCGCACTCACCGCTCGCGCGCGCGGAGCACTTCGTGTGGCTCACCGCGCGCGTGCTGGAGCAGCGCCTCTTCGCCTACCACTTCCGCGGCGGCGACGCCGGTCCGGTGGAGACCGCGCTGGACGCCTACCGCAACGAGGACGGCGGGTACGGCCACGCTCTGGAGCCCGACCTGCGCGGCCCGGTCAGCCAGCCGCGGCACACCGCGCACGCACTGCGCGTCCTGGACGCCGTCGGGCGCTGCGGCGGACAGCGCGTGGAGCGGATGTGCCGCTATCTGACCTCCGTGTCCACTCCGGAAGGCGCCCTCCCGGCGGTCCCTCCCAGCCGCCGCGGGTATCCGGGCGCACCCTTCGTGCCGGTCGTGGACGATCCGCCCGGCGATCTGCTCGCCACCGGCCCGGTGGTCGGCGTGCTGCACCGCAACGAGGTCTGGCACGCGTGGCTGTTCCGGGCCACGGACTTCTGCTGGCAGGCGACCGAGTCGCTGCGGACCTCGCACCCGTACGAGGTCACGGCCGCCGTCGCTTTCCTGGACGCCGCCCCCGACCGCCCGCGCGCGGAGGCGGCGGCC
The DNA here is from genome assembly GCF_044328675.1 of Streptomyces sp. NPDC017890. Lineage (NCBI taxonomy): Bacteria > Bacillati > Actinomycetota > Actinomycetes > Kitasatosporales > Streptomycetaceae > Streptomyces > Streptomyces sp. NPDC017890. The sequence continues at coordinate 28,503 of NZ_JBIRHU010000022.1, read as the reverse complement.
GGTCGACTGGGCCGCCTGGTGCGCGAGCATCGCCTCGCGGTGCTGGACCCGGACGACCTCGACACATACCCGCTCTCCCCCGGCTACGCCCCGGGCGGGCACCACTTCCCGCACGACTACGCGAGGCACCCGCGCTCCCTCGCGCGCGCGTGGTTCACGGACGACGAGATGGCCCGCTCACTCGACTTCCTCGCGGCAGGGCAGGAGGACGACGGCGGCTGGCCCGTCCGCCGGCACCAGTGGGCACCCGCCCCCACGCTGGAAGCCCGTCCCGAGGTGACACTGCAGGCCCTGCGCACGCTCCGCGCGTACGGCCGCTGCGTCGGCTGACGCGTATCACCCGGCCATGGCCCGTACGCCCGCGGTCACCACCACGGCCGCCGCGACGACGAGCAGGAACGGCGCGCGAAGCACCAGCGCCACGGCGGCCGCGGCGACTCCTGCGGCCCGCGCGTCCAGCACGAGCGCGGGCCCGTCGGAGAAGGTCTGCTGGGCGGTGAGCGCGGCGAGGAGGGCGACGGGCACCAGGGCGGCGAGCCGCCGGACCAGAGGCCGCTCCACGGCACCGGCGGGCACCAGCAGGCCGAGAAGCTTGACGGCGTAGCAGCCGACCGCGGTCACGCCGATGGCAATCCAGACGTTCATCGCTCCTCCTCCCGGGCGGACCGCGCGCAGTCCTCGACAACGCGGCTCCCGCGACGTCCCTGTGCCCACAGGACGACCGGTGCCGCCAGCGCGGCCACCAGGACGGGCACTCCGGCGGGCAGCACGGGCAGCAGGCCGAGCCCCAGGAGGACGGCCAGGGCGGCCACCGCCCGCTCGGCGGTGGTCTTCAGCATCGGCGCGAGCAGCGCCAGGAAGACCGCGGGGCCGGCCGCGTCGAGCCCCCAGGCGTCGGTGTCCCCGATGGCCTCCGCGCCCAGCGCACCGAGCAGTGTGGTGAGGTTCCACAGCAGATACAGGCTGAGCCCGGTGACGGTGAACCCGATCCGGACGCTTCGCCGCGTGGGCTGGGCGAGGGCCACGGCCGTCGTCTCGTCTATGACCCACTGCGCGGCGAACGGCCGCACCGCGCGCGGGAGGGCCAGCAACTGCGAAAGCCGCAGCCCGTAGAAGGCGTTGCGCACGCCCAGGAAGAAGGCCCCCGCCGCGGCGGTGAGCGGGTTGCCGCCGGCCGCGAGCGCGCCCACGAGCGCGAACTGGGAAGCTCCGGTGAACACCAGGAGGCTGAGGGCACACGTCTGCATGAGCGTCAGTCCGCTGCCGGCCGAGGTCACCCCGAAGGCGAACCCGGAGAGTCCGACGGCGACCCCGACCCCGAGGGCGTCCCGTACGACGGCGGCGTCCGGCTTGGCTCCGACGACGACGCCCGTGTCAGGGACTGCTGTCTTTTCTGTCACGCCTCGGACGGTAGAAGAAGCCGCCGCCGCGCGTCTTGTACGTTCTTGCGCTCCCGCTGGTATGCGCCGGGCGGTACGCCCACGATCCGCGCGAAGTGCCGGTTCAGGTGCGGCTGGTCGGTGAAGCCCACGGCGACGGCGGCTTCGGACGGTGTCGTACCGGCGTCCAGCAGCCGCCGGGCACGGCGCACCCGGGCATCCGTCAGCCAGGTGTGGGGCGGCATGCCGTAGGCGTCCCGGAAGGCGCGCAGCAGCGCGAACGGGCTGCTCCCGAGCTCCCCGGCGAGCCGCTCCAGACTCGGCGGGGCGGCCATGCGCTCCTCCAGCACGGCACGCGCGCGTGCCGCGATCCGGGTTCCGGCCGTCCGCACCTCCCGCCTCGGCAGCGGGCCGCCGTTCAGCCGCAGCAGCCGGGTCACGGCCACCCGCAGCAGGGTGTCGGCAGCGAGCGCGTTCCCCTCGTCGGCAGCCCGCAGCACGCGGTGCACCAGCTCGACGGCGTACGGGTCGTCGAGCACCGGCCGGACGAACCCGGGCGTCCCGCGCAGCGTGGTCGTCTCCGCAGCGATGCCGGCCACCAGCTCGGGCGCCGGATAGACGGCCCCGTACCGCCACCCCTCGGGTCCTTTGGCCCGGCCCGTGTGCGGTGTGTCCGGGTTGACCAGGGCGAGCGATCCCGCCCCGGCGTACTGATCGCTCCCGCCGTGGTGGAAGACCTCCACTCCGTCGGCGATGGCGGCGATCACGAAGTGCTCATGCGTGTGGCGTACGAAGGTTTTCCGTATGTACCGGGCCCGCAGCAGATCGACGTCTGGCAGCTCTGTGTACCGCCAGTGCCGTGCCCGCTCACCCGATGCCGTCATACTCGTATTCTCCGCCACTGCCTCTCCGCCACGGCCTCCCTGCGCCACCGCTGCTGCGCCACTGCTTCTGTGCCGCCGGTGGTCGGCCTCCAGGGCTCTGGCCCGGGTGGCTCCCGACCGGAGCCACCCCCAGCCCGCCCACGAGTCACCGCCCGGCATCCGCCCAGCTCAGGCCGATTGTCAGTGGCCGGGTGCACGATGGATCCATGGTCAGCTCCGCACACCGAGCCCTGGACGGCTTCTCCCCCGCGACCCGCGGCTGGTTCACGGGTGCCTTCTCCGCGCCCACCGCCGCCCAGGCGGGCGCGTGGCAGGCCATCTCCGAGGGCTCGGACGTGCTGGTGGTCGCCCCGACCGGCTCCGGCAAGACGCTGGCCGCCTTCCTCGCCGCCCTGGACCAGCTCGCCTCGACGCCCCCGCCCGCCGACCCCAAGAAGCGTTGCCGCGTCCTGTACGTCTCCCCGCTCAAGGCCCTCGCCGTCGACGTCGAGCGCAATCTCCGCAGCCCGCTGACCGGCATCCGCCAGGAATCCGTACGCCTCGGCCTGCCCGAACCCGAGGTCAAGGTCGGCATCCGTTCCGGTGACACCCCGCCCGCCGAGCGGCGGGCCCTGTCCACCCGCCCGCCGGACATCCTGATCACCACTCCGGAGTCCCTCTTCCTGATGCTGACGTCGGCCACGCGCGACGCGCTGACCGGCATCGAGACGGTGATCCTGGACGAGGTGCACGCGGTCGCGGGCACCAAGCGCGGCGCCCACCTCGCGCTCACCCTGGAGCGGCTGGACGAGCTGCTCCCGAAGCCGGCCCGCCGCATCGGCCTCTCGGCGACGGTCCGCCCGGTGGACGAGGTCGCGCGGTTCCTCGCACCGCGCGGGAGGGTGGAGATCGTCCAGCCGGACTCGGGCAAGGAGTTCGACCTGTCCGTCGTCGTCCCGGTGGAGGACCTGGGCGAGCTGGGCGGCTCCCCCGTCGCGGACGGCAACGAGGGCGCGGAGCGCCCGTCGATCTGGCCGCACGTCGAAGAGCGGATCACCGATCTCGTCCAGTCGCACCGCTCCACGATCGTCTTCGCCAACTCCCGGCGTCTGGCCGAGCGCCTGTGCAACAGGCTCAACGAGATCGCGTACGAGCGGGCGACCGGTGAGCCCCTGGGCGAGCACCACTCCCCCGCCGAACTCATGGGCGGCTCGGGGGCCGCCCAGGGCGCCCCGCCGGTGATCGCCCGCGCCCACCACGGATCGGTCTCCAAGGAGCAGCGATCCCTCGTCGAGGAGGACCTCAAGGCGGGCCGCCTGCCCGCGGTGGTCGCCACTTCCAGCCTCGAACTGGGCATCGACATGGGCGCCGTCGACCTCGTCGTCCAGGTCGAGTCACCGCCCTCCGTGGCCTCCGGCCTCCAGCGCGTCGGCCGAGCGGGCCACCAGGTCGGCGCCGTCTCCACGGGCGTGGTCTTCCCCAAGTACCGCGGCGACCTGGTGCAGGCCGCCGTGGTCACCGAGCGGATGCGCAGCGGTGCCATCGAGGCGCTCAGGGTCCCCGCGAATCCGCTGGACGTCCTGGCCCAGCAGCTCGTGGCGATGACGGCGCTGGACACCTGGCAGGTCGACGACCTGCTCGCCACCGTCCGCCGCGCCGCGCCCTTCGCCTCTCTGCCGGAGTCCGCCTTCACGGCCGTCCTGGACATGCTCGCGGGCCGCTACCCGTCCGACGCGTTCGCCGAGCTGCGCCCGCGCGTGGTGTGGGACCGGGTCGCCGGCACGGTCACCGGCCGCCCGGGGGCGCAGCGCCTCGCGGTCACCTCGGGCGGCACGATCCCCGACCGGGGGCTCTTCGGGGTCTTCCTCGCCGGTGCCGATCCGAAAAAGGGGGGCGGCCGGGTCGGCGAGCTCGACGAGGAGATGGTTTACGAGTCACGCGTCGGGGACGTCTTCACGCTCGGCACCAGTTCCTGGCGGATCGAGGACATCACACGCGACCGGGTCCTGGTCTCACCCGCGCCGGGCGTGCCGGGACGGCTGCCGTTCTGGAAGGGCGACCAGCTGGGACGCCCTCTGGAACTGGGCCGCGCGCTGGGCGCGTTCCTGCGCGAGGTCGGCGCCCTCACCAAGGAGGACGCCCGGCTGCGTCTGGCCACCGCGGGGCTGGACGCCTGGGCCGCGGACAACGTCCTGGCGTACCTCGACGAACAGCGCGAGGCCTGCGGCCACGTCCCCGACGACCGCACCATCGTCGTGGAACGCTTCCGGGACGAGCTCGGCGACTGGCGGGTCGTGATCCACTCCCCCTTCGGCGCCCAGGTCCACGCCCCCTGGGCCCTCGCGCTCGGCGCCCGCCTGTCCGAGCGGTACGGCATGGACGCCCAGGTCATGCACGCCGACGACGGCATCGTGCTGCGCCTGCCCGACGCCGACCTGATGGGCCTCGACCTGTTCGACCAGGAGCCGGCCAAGCCAGGACTGGAGTACGACGCCGAGCAGGCGCCCGTCGGCGCGGCCGACGTCGCCTTCGACAAGGGCGAGGTCGACCGGGTCGTCACCGACCAGGTGGGCGGCTCGGCCCTGTTCGCGTCCCGCTTCCGCGAGTGCGCCGCCCGCGCGCTGCTGCTGCCGCGCCGCAGCCCCGGCAAGCGGACCCCGCTGTGGCAGCAGCGCCAGCGCGCCGCGCAGCTGCTGGAGGTGGCGAGCGAGTACGGATCGTTCCCGATCGTCCTGGAAGCGGTCCGCGAGTGCCTCCAGGACGTCTTCGACGTGCCCGGCCTGGTCGAGCTGATGGGCGACCTGGAAGCCCGCAAGGTGCGCCTTGTCGAGGTCACCACCCCGGAGCCGTCCCCGTTCGCCCGCTCCCTGCTCTTCGGATACGTCGCCCAGTTCCTCTACGAGGGTGACTCGCCTCTCGCCGAGCGCCGCGCCGCCGCCCTGTCCCTGGACTCGCGGCTGCTGGCCGAACTGCTGGGTCAGGCGGAGCTGCGCGAGCTGCTCGACGCGGAGGTGCTCACCGAGCTGGAGCGCGAGCTGCAGTGGCTCACCGAGGACCGCCGCATCAAGGACCCGGAGGGCGTCGCGGACAGGCTGCGGCTGCTCGGCCCGCTCACCGACGCCGAGCTGGCCGAGCGGGGCGCCGAGCCGCACTGGGCCCAGGAGCTGGCCGCCGCCCGCCGCGCGATCAGGGTGCGTATCGCCGGCGCCGACCACTGGGCCGCGATCGAGGACGCGGGCCGGCTGCGCGACGCGCTCGGCACAGCGCTGCCCGTGGGCGTGCCCGAGGCCTTCACCGAGCCGGTCAAGGACCCCCTCGGTGACCTCATCGCCCGCCACGCCCGTACCCACGGCCCGTTCACGTCGGTCACCGCGGCGGCCCGCTTCGGTCTGGGCGTCGCGGTCACCGAGGGCGCCCTGCAGCGGCTCGCGGCGGCGGGCCGGGTCGTGCAGGGCGAGTTCCATCCGGCCGGGATCGGTCAGGAGTGGTGCGACGCGACGGTGCTGCGCCGACTGCGCCGCCGTTCCCTGGCCGCGCTGCGGCACGAACTGGAGCCGGTACCGCCGGCCGCGCTCGGCCAGTTCCTCCCCCAGTGGCAGCACATCGGCAAGGGGCACGCGCTGCGGGGCATCGACGGGCTGGTCCGCGCCGTCGAGCAGTTGCAGGGCGCCTCCGTCCCGGCCTCCGCCCTGGAGAAACTGGTCCTGCCCTCCCGGGTGGCGAACTACCACCCGGCAATGCTGGACGAGCTCACGGCCGCCGGTGAGGTGGTGTGGGCGGGGGCCGGCTCGCTCCCCGGGAAGGACGGCTGGGTCTCCCTCTATCTGGCGGACGCGGCCCCGCTGCTCCTGCCGCACCCGCACCCCCTGGAGCCGACCGCCCTCCACCAGTCCGTGCTCGACATCCTCTCCGGCGGCTACGGCCTGTTCTTCCGGCAGATCGCCGACCAGGTCCGCGCCACCACCCACCCGGACGTCACCGATCCTCAGCTCGCCGACGCCCTGTGGGACCTGGCCTGGTCCGGACGGCTGACGAACGACACGCTCGCGCCCCTGCGCTCCCTGCTGGGCTCCGGCCGCACCGCGGGCTCCACCGCACACCGCGCCAAGCGCGCCGTGCCACGCGGACGTTACGGCTCGCTGACGGCCGCCGCCCGTCCCGCGTCCCGCACCGGCCCGCCGACTGTCGCGGGCCGCTGGTCGCTGCTCCCGGCCCGCGAGGGTGACAGCACGGTGCGTGCCCACGCCCTGGCCCGCACCCTCCTGGACCGGCACGGCGTGGTGACCCGTGGCGCCGTCGCCGCCGAGGGCGTCGAAGGCGGCTTCTCGGCGGTGTACCGCATCCTGGCCGCCTTCGAGGAGAGCGGTCAGGCCCGGCGCGGCTATGTCGTGGAGGGGCTCGGCGCGGCGCAGTTCGCCATGGAGGGCGCCGTGGACCGGTTGCGCGCCGTCTCGAACGCCCGGGAGCGCGGCGAGGGCCCGCCCGGCCGGCCGGAGTTCACCGGCGCCGGCCCCCACAACCACGCCTCACCCGACGGCACCGACGGCACCGACGGCCCGGAGGATCCCGTCTCCGGCGACTCACCCTTCGCCGGCTTCGCGGCCAGCGGCCACGAGAACACCGGTGCCCCGGACCGACCCGGCGACGCCTTCGCGGCATCCCGGCACTTTCCGCCTTCCCAGGATGCCTACGTCTCCCCCCGCGACCATGCGGAACCGGGCGCCGGCGGCCCACGCGGCGGCGGCGCACAGGACGGCTTCGGCGGCCCACGCGGCGGCTTCGGCGGCCCACGCGGCGGCGGCCTCGGTGGCCCGCGCGACTCGTACGACACCGGATTCCCCACCCGCCACGGCCGGCCCTCCGCCGCCCCACGGGCCGTCGTCCTGGCCGCCGCCGACCCGGCGAACGCGTACGGCGCGGCCCTCACCTGGCCCGATCCCCCGGCCGGTGCCACGCACAAGCCGGGCCGCAAGGCAGGCTCCCTGGTGGTGCTCGTGGAGGGCGAGCCGACGCTCTACATGGAGCGCGGCGGCAAGACGCTCCTGCTGTGGCCCTCCGCGCCGGACGGTCCACCCACCGAGGACACCCATCTGCGAGCCGCCACGGAGGCCCTCGCCTCGGCCGCCCTCGCCGGTTCGCTCGGCACGGTCACGGTGGAGCGCGTCAACGGCACGGCGGCTCTGACGTCCCCCTTCGGTCCCCTGCTGGAGGAGGCGGGGTTCATCGCCACCCCACGCGGCCTGCGCATCAGAGCCTGAGCCTGGCACCCTTGTCCCATGCCCGAAGGAGACACGGTCTGGCAGGCCGCACGAAGGCTGCACGACGCCCTCGCGGGCGAAGTGCTGACCCGAAGCGACTTCCGCGTGCCCCGGCACGCCACGGCCGACCTCACCGGCCGTACGGTCCTGGACGTCACCCCACGCGGCAAGCACCTGCTCACCCGCGTCGAGGGCGGCCTGACGGTGCACTCGCACCTGCGGATGGACGGCTCCTGGAAGGTGTTCGCGGCCGGTCAGCGCTGGAGCGGCGGCCCCGCGCACCAGATCCGGGTGATCCTCGGCACCGCCGACCGCACGGCAGTCGGCTACCGCCTCCCGGTGCTGGAAATCCTCCGCACCGCCGACGAGGAGCGCGCCGTCGGCCACCTCGGCCCGGACCTGCTGGGCCCGGACTGGGACCCCGGACAGGCCCTGGCCAACCTGCGCGCGGAGCCCGCCCGCCTGCTCGGCGAGGCCCTGCTCGACCAGCGCAATCTGGCGGGTATCGGCAACGTCTACAAGTGCGAGCTCTGCTTCCTGCTCGGCGTGACTCCCTGGCTCCCCGTAGGGGACCTGCCCGCCGCGCACGCCGTGAAGCTGACCGCGCTCGCGAAGAAGCTCCTGGAGGCCAACCGCGACCGCCCGGTCCGCCGTACGACGGGCCTGCGGGGCCAGGACCTGTTCGTGTACGGCCGAGCGCCCCGCCCCTGCCTGCGCTGCGGCACATCGGTGCGCGTGGCGAACCAGGGCGACGGCTCCCGAGAGCGCCCCACGTACTGGTGCCCGACCTGCCAGACCGGTCCCTCACCGCGCCCGGACGGCCCTGCCGCTACCGGGCCGCGGCGCGGGACCGGGTGACTCAGCCGGCGAGCAGGCCGTCCATCTGACCGACCGCCTCCCGCAGTCCCTCCTCCATGCCCATCTTCATGAGCTGGTCCATCTGCTCCCGGGTGTCGAAGGCCGAGCGCATCTCCATGCGAGTGCCGCCGTCTCGCTCGGTGAGCGTCACCCGGGTCGTCGTCGTCGGCATGCCGGCGCTCCGCACGCCGTCCGCGTCGGCGAATCCGTCGGTGAACTCGAGGGACGTGGGCTCGGTGACGGAGGTGATCCGCCACCACCCGCGGTGCTTGTCACCCTCGGGTCCGGTCATGAAGTACGTGACGTCTCCGCCAGGGGTCAGGTCGTACTCCTCCACCGTCGCCGGGTAGGTCGGCGGGCCCCACCAGCGCTCCAGTTGCCTCGGGTCGGACCACAGCTGCCACACCCGTTCGACGGGGGCGGCGAAGTCGGCGGTCAGGGTGAGGGTCAGGTTGTCGAGATCCTTGTCAAGGCTGGTGACACTCATCGGTTCTGTCCTTCCGTCGGGTGGTGTGCCTCGGGTTCCGCGTCCTGGGCGAGCATCTGGGACATGCGCTCCACCCGGCCGCGCCAGGCCGTCTCCAGTTCGTCCAGTGCCTGCCGGGCCCGGTTCACGGCGTCGGGCTCGGTACGCACGAGTTGCTCCCGCCCGCGGCGCTGCTTGACCACGAGGCCGGCCCGCTCCAGTACCGCGACGTGCTTCTGCACCGCGGCGAAGCTCATCGGATAGGCCTCGGCCAGTCGCGACACCGACACGTCGTCCCGTAGGCAGCGACGCAGGATGTCGCGGCGCGTCATGTCGGCGAGGGCGTGGAACAAGCGGTTCACACCTTCCTCGGCTCTTTCGATTCCTTCGGGCACCCCATCTACAACCATTTGGTTGTACGTTAGTCGAGTCACGTCCCCCTGTAAAGCGCCGGGCGTCGACGGTCACCGTCACGGCCCGTCCACACCGGACGGGCTGCCGGACCCCACCTCCGATCCGGACCCCGCCTCCGCCCCGGGCCGCCCCGAGGGCGAGGCGCCCGAGGCCGTGCGCAGGGCGCGTCTCCACCGCCCCGCCTCCAAGGCACCCACGGCCCGGCGTCTGGGCACACAGTGCACCGGCAGCACGCTCAGTCCCCAGCCGCCGGCCGCGACCGCCCCTTCGAGCACCCCGGCGCGGGGCTCGAGCGCCAGACGCAGCACGGCCCACCACCACAACGCACCCAGCCCCAGCGCGGCCGCCCGGCGAGCAGTCCGCGCGGACGTCATAACCGGGTCATCCGTTTCCGGCCTGGAACATCCAGTGCTGCTTCTCCAGGTCGGCCGTGACCTGAATGAAGAGGTCCTGGCTCACGGGATCCGGATCCCCGGTCGCCGCGATACGCTCCCGCATCCGCCCGATCACCGCGCCCAGCGCGTCCACGATCGTCTGTACGGCCGCGGTGTCGTCGACCCACCCTTCCGGGGTCACACCGATGCCGCTGCCGACGGCCACCGTCGCGGCACGCCCGTCCGGGGACACACCGAGCGCCGAGGCGCGCTCCGCCACGGTGTCGGAGTGCGTGCGCGCGGTGCCGACCAGTTCGTCGAGTTGGAGGTGTACGGAGCGGAACCGCGGACCGACCACGTTCCAGTGGATCTGCTTCGCCACCAGGGACAGGTCCACCAGGTCGACGAGGGCGCCTTGCAGCGCCTCGGACACCGTCTTCAGGTTCGCATCGGACAACGGGCTCTTCACGACGTACATCCGCGCCTCCGTCGGTCGGCCCCCCGGCCATGTCCCTCCACGATGACCGCACCACCGGGGACCGGCAAACCGGGCGAGTGCTGAGGCCCAGGCACGCAAAAACCCCGACCGCACCTCTCCGGTCTCCCGGAAAGACCCCGGCCGGGGCCTCACACGCACACGTTCTCAGCGCTCAGGCGGCGACGACGTCCACTGCCTCGGCGGGCGCCTTGATGGTCACCCGTTCCGGTGGCACACCGGTCACCGACACGGAACCCAGCATTGGGCGCACCGGCGCGGGCACGGTCTCGCTGGGCGTGGCCGCAGCGGACTGGGCCAGCTCGGCGAGGGCCAGTTCGTCGCTCACTTCTCGCATGAGCTCGGACATCCGTACGTCCAGCGCGTCGCAGATGGCGGAGAGCAGCTCGGAAGAAGCCTCCTTCTGCCCCCGCTCCACCTCGGAGAGATAGCCGAGTGAGACTCGGGCGGACGAGGAGACTTCGCGCAGAGTACGGCCCTGGCGCTGGCGCTGCCGACGCAGCACGTCACCCAGCAGGCGACGGAGCAGAATCATCGGTGGCTCCCTCCTCGGACCGTGTAACCGCATCCTTCACGCCCCACCGTACCGCCTCGCGCCGCGGCCGTGCGGGGAGCGATGTCGTGTTCACTCAGGGCTGCAAACATCAAAACCCCCCGTTCCGTTCCGTATCCTGTGCCCGCTCATTCCCGGTCTGTTCGCCCGCAAGCTCCCTCAAAAGGAGTGCGAGTACGCTCCGTACACTCTCCATACGAATTTCCGCGCGATCGCCGTTCAACCGCAGCGCCTCCACTTTTCCGCCAGAGGCGGAACCGTCGTCTGCTCCGAAGGGCCCGTCGACAGCCACGAAGACCGTGCCCACCGGCTGTCCGTCCTGCGGATCCGGGCCGGCGACGCCCGTCGTCGCGATACCCCAGTCGGCACCCAGCGCCTCGCGTACGCCTGCCGCCATCTCGGCGGCGACCTGCGGATCCACCGCTCCACGAGCCGCGAGCACCGTTGCGTCGACGCCGAGCAGTTCCCGCTTCAGCTCTGTCGCATAGGCGGTCACGGACCCTCGGAACGCCTTGGACGCTCCGGGGACCGCCGTGATCTCGGCCGCCACCATTCCACCGGTCAGCGACTCGGCGACCGCGAGGGTCTCGCCCTTCACGGTGAGTAGTCGCACCACGTCGGCGGCCGTGGAACTCAAGCTTCCGTCTCCTTCAACGCCGCTGTGCGCTCGGCGATTCCCTGACGGCGCAGCACGATGGCCTGCTTCACATAGTCGAGTCCGGTCGCCACCGTCAGGACGACCGCCGCCGCCATCACCCAGAACCTCAGGGTGGCCAGGGGACCCGTCAGCGCCAGGACGTACATGCCGACGGCGATGCCCTGGGTGAGGGTCTTGAGCTTGCCCCCGCGGCTCGCGGGGATGACGCCGTACCGGATGACCACGAAACGCAGCACGGTGATCCCCAGTTCCCGGCCGAGGATGACGGCCGTCACCCACCACGGCAGGTCGCCCAGCGCGGACAGACAGATGAGCGCCGCCCCCATGATCGCCTTGTCGGCGATGGGGTCGGCGATCTTCCCGAAGTCGGTGACGAGGTTGTAGGTGCGCGCCAGGTGACCGTCGAAGAGATCGGTGATCATGGCGACGGCGAAGGCCGCCCAGGCGAACGACCGCCAGGCCGGGTCGTACCCGCCGTTGCCCAGCATCAGCGCGACGAAGGCCGGCACCAGGAGCAGCCGGAGCATGGTCAGCAGATTGGCGACGTTCCAGACGCTCGCCTGGTTGACGGCGGCGGCCGCGATCTTGCCGCCGCGCCCGGCCGCACCACCCTCGGTGGCACCTCGTTCCGCCGCGCCCCGTTCCACGGCGCCTCCCGGAGTCGTACGCTCCGCCGGTTCCTGCGCGGCGCCCGAGGCGCCACGCGGGCCGACCCTGCGCGCGCCGGAGGAGCCGCCCGCGGCGGACGCCGGGACTCCGGTCATCTGCCGGCCTCCTCACTCCACTCGGGCGAGCCCGGCAGCGGTTCGGCCACCAGGTCGACACCCTCCGTACCGACCACCTTCGCCTCGACCATACGACCGACACTCAGGCCTTCGCCGCTCGTGAGCAGCACCTGGCCGTCCGTCTCCGGCGCCTGGTGCTCCGCGCGGCCGCGCACGCCGTCCCCCTCGTCCGCGGACTCCACGGACTCGACGAGCACGCGCACGGTCGCGCCGACCCGCTCCTCGGCCCGCTGCGAGACGAGTTCCTCGGCCAGGCGGGACACACGTGCCAGCCGGTCGGCGACGACGTCCTCGTCCAGCTTGTCGCCGTAGGTCGCCGCCTCGGTGCCCTCCTCGTCGGAGTAACCGAAGACGCCGATGGCGTCCAGCCGCGCGTGGTTCAGGAACCGCTCCAGCTCGGCGAGGTCGGAGGCGCTCTCGCCGGGGAAGCCCACGATGAAGTTGGAGCGCACGCCGGCCTCGGGGGCCTTGCTCCGGATGGTGTCCAGCAGTTCCAGGAAGCGGTCGGTGTCGCCGAAGCGGCGCATTGCTCGGAGCACGTTCGGCGCGGAGTGCTGGAAGGAGAGGTCGAAGTAGGGCACGACCTTCGGGGTGGAGGTCAGTACGTCGATGAGGCCGGGGCGCATCTCGGCCGGCTGGAGGTAGCTGACGCGCACGCGCTCGATGCCGTCGACGTCGGCGAGGTTCGGCAGCAGCGACTCCAGCAGGCGGATGTCGCCGAGGTCCTTGCCGTAGGAGGTGTTGTTCTCGGAGACCAGCATGATCTCCTTGACGCCCTGCTCGGCCAGCCACCGCGTCTCGTTCAGCACGTCGCTCGGGCGGCGCGAGATGAAGGAGCCGCGGAAGGACGGGATGGCGCAGAAGGAGCAGCGCCGGTCGCAGCCGGAGGCCAGCTTCACCGAGGCGACCGGGGAGCCGTCCAGGCGGCGGCGCAGCGGCGCGCGGGGCCCGGAGGCGGGGGCGACGCCGTCGGGGAGGTCGGTCGGACCGTGCCCCGGCAGGGCGACGGAGGCACCGGCCTCCTGGCGCTCGGCGGGGCTGATCGGCAGCAGCTTGCGACGGTCGCGCGGGGTGTGGGCGGCGTGGATGCCGCCGTTCAGGATGGTCTGCAGGCGGTCGGAGATGTCGGTGTAGTCGTCGAAGCCGAGTACACCGTCGGCCTCGGGAAGGGCCTCGGCGAGCTCCTTGCCGTACCGCTCGGCCATGCAGCCCACCGCCACCACGGCCTGCGTTCTGCCGTGGCCCTTGAGGTCGTTGGCCTCCAGGAGGGCGTCGACGGAGTCCTTCTTGGCGGCCTCGACGAAGCCGCAGGTGTTCACGACGGCGACGTCCGCTTCCTCGGCGTCGTCGACGAGCTTCCAGCCGTCCGCCTCCAGACGGCCTGCGAGCTCCTCCGAGTCCACCTCGTTACGGGCGCAGCCAAGGGTGACGAGTGCGACGGTACGGCTTTCAGGCATGGGCTCAAGACTACTTCGTCCCGCCGACAGCCCACGTCGACGGGGTTGCCCGATCTTGGACAACCCCGTCCGCGCCGGTGCGTTTCGCGCCCCTATCCGACCTCCGGGTCGCCCTTCGTGTACGTCAGGCGTTCCACGGAGCCCGGCTGGAAGTCGTCCTCGATCTTCTTGCCGTTGACATACAGCTGGATGGCGCCGGCGTCGCCGAGGACGAGGTTGATCTTCTCGTTGTCCTGGAAGGTTTCGGAGTCGCCCTGCTTGAGCAGGCCGTCGAAGAGCAGCCGGCCGTTGTGGTCCTTCGCGGAGATCCAGCTGCGACCGTCGTCGGCGCTGACCTTGACCGTCACCTTGTCCTGCGGAGCGGCGGCGATGGCGCTGTCGGTCGGGTCCGGCTTCGGGTCGGCCGGCTTGTTCGGCTTGGCGCTCGGCGAGGCCGACTCGCCGGCCGTCGGCTGGGAGCCCTCGGCGACGCTCGCCTCGGAGCCGCCGTCGTCGCCGCCCTTGACGAACGTGAAGCCGACGAAGCCGATCACCGCGACGATCGCGGCGACCATGGCGGCGGTCCAGTTGGGTCCGCGCCGCTCGGGACGGATACGTTCCGCCTCGAACAGGGGTGCGGCGGAGGTCGGCGCCGGGCGTCCGCCGTGCTCGGCGTCGAACTGTGCGAGCAGTTCGGCCGGGTCGAGCCCGACGGCCTTGGCCAGGGTCCGGATGTGACCGCGCGCGTAGACGTCACCGCCGCAGGGCGTGAAGTCGTCCGCCTCGATGGCGTGCACGATGGCGATCCGGACGCGGGTGGCGATGCTGATGTCGTCGACGGTCAACCCGGCCGCGATCCGCGCCTGGTGCAGGGCGCGGCCGACGGAGGGGCGGGCCTCCGCGGAAAGGTCTTCGGGAACGTCGTGGGACACGTCTTCGATCGGACGCTCGTCTTCAGGGGAGTTGCCGTTGGACACGGGGGCGCCTTTCGAGCGTATGGCCGCCTGCGCTGGACGTTCAGTCTAGGGGGGGTACAAACCGGTGGGGCAACCGGACGGTCGTACTTTGTACGCCATCGGAATGACCCCGCGTCCCGATGGTGGATCACCTGTTTGTCGTTTCCCTCAACTTGACGTACGCCGTGGGAGAACGGTTGCTCAATGATCCCTAACGGGTGAGTCACGATGGGCCGCCCGGCCACCGTGCCCCCCGTCGGGGAACCCACGCGTACCCTTCCCTACCCTTCAGACTCCCCCCGGATCAGCGCGAGCACGCCGTCCAGTTCGTCAGGCTTCACGAGAACGTCACGAGCCTTCGAGCCTTCGCTCGGCCCGACGATGCTGCGCGACTCCATCAGGTCCATCAGCCGCCCGGCCTTGGCGAAGCCGACGCGCAGCTTGCGCTGCAGCATGGAGGTCGACCCGAACTGCGTGGAGACGACCAGTTCGGCCGCCTGGCACAGCAGGTCGAGGTCGTCGCCGATGTCCTCGTCGATCTCCTTCTTCTGCTTGGTCCCGACGGTGACGTCGTCCCGGAAGACGGGCGCCATCTGATCCTTGCAGTGCTGGACGACGACCGCGACCTCTTCCTCGGTCACGAACGCGCCCTGCATACGGGTCGGTTTGTTCGCGCCCATCGGCAGGAAGAGGCCGTCGCCCTTGCCGATCAGCTTCTCGGCACCGGGCTGGTCGAGGATGACCCGCGAGTCGGCCAGGGAGGAGGTGGCGAAGGCCAGCCGGGAGGGCACGTTGGCCTTGATCAGGCCGGTGACGACGTCCACTGACGGCCGCTGGGTGGCGAGCACCAGGTGGATGCCGGCCGCGCGCGCGAGCTGCGTGATCCGCACGATGGCGTCCTCGACGTCGCGGGGCGCCACCATCATCAGGTCGGCCAGCTCGTCCACGATCACCAGCAGGTACGGGTACGGCTGGAGCTCGCGCTCGCTGCCCTCGGGCGGCTTGACCTTGCCCTCGCGCACCGCGCGGTTGAAGTCGTCGATGTGCCGGTAGCCGTAGGCGGCGAGGTCGTCGTAGCGGAGGTCCATCTCCCTCACGACCCACTGGAGGGCCTCCGCGGCCCGCTTCGGGTTGGTGATGATCGGCGTGATCAGGTGCGGGATGCCCTCGTACGCGGTCAGCTCGACGCGCTTGGGGTCGACCAGGATCATCCGGACGTCCTCCGGGGTCGCCCGCATCATGATCGAGGTGATCAGGCAGTTGATGCAGGACGACTTGCCGGAGCCGGTGGCACCGGCGACCAGCATGTGCGGCATCTTCGCCAGCGAGTGCATGACGTAGCCGCCCTCGACGTCCTTGCCGAAGGCGACCAGCATCGGGTCGTCGTCCTCGGCGGACTCCGCGAGGCGCAGCACGTCGCCGAGGTTGACCATCTCCCGGTCGGTGTTGGGGATCTCGATGCCGACCGCGGATTTGCCGGGGATCGGGCTGATGATCCGCACGTCGGGGCTGGCGACGGCGTACGCGATGTTCTTGGCCAGCGCGGTGATCCGCTCGACCTTCACGGCGGGCCCGAGCTCGACCTCGTACCGTGTGACCGTCGGTCCGCGGGTGAAACCGGTGACGGCGGCGTCGACCTTGAACTCGGTGAAGACGGTGGTCAGCGAGGCGACTATGGCGTCGTTGGCGGCGCTGCGCGCCTTGCCGGGGCCGCCGCGGGTGAGCATGTCGAGGGCCGGCAGGGAGTAGGTGATGTCGCCGGAGAGCTGGAGCTGCTCGGCGCGCGGCGGCAGGTCCCGTTCCTTGGGGGGCGGCGTCTTGGTGAGGTCGGCGACCACCCCCGTGCCCTTGCCGGGATCGCCCTGGTGAGCCTTGTCCTGCTTGAGCTTGCCCGGCTGCGGGCGCGCGGCCGGCAGGGGCGTGGGAGTGGGCGTCGTCGACTCGCGGCCCCCCGTCGTCACGCCCTGGGTGAGGTCGGCGACCAGGGGCGAGGGCGGCATCCCGTGCAGCACGGCGCCGTCGAGCGCGGCGGCGGCCGCGGCGGCGACGTCCACGGCGTCCATCGGCCGGTTCGCCTCGGGCTGCGGCGCGGTGGAACGCCGGGGCCTGCCGCGACGCCGGGTGAGCGCCTCCTGCTCGGCCGCGTCGGGGTCGTACGGCTCCGACGCCGGTCCCCCGCGTCTGCGGGGCTTCGCGGGCAGCGCCTCGCGCCACTGCTCCTCGTAGCGCTCGTCGTCGTCGCCGAACGCGTCGGCCTCCGCCTCCGGATCGCGGACGAGGCCGAGCCGCACGCCGAGCAGTCGCAGCCGCTGCGGAACGGCGTTGACCGGCGTGGCCGTGACGACCAGCAGCCCGAAGACGGTGAGCAGCACGAGCAGGGGCACGGCCAGGACGTCGGTCATCGTGTACGACAGAGGGGTCGCCGCGCCCCAGCCGATGAGGCCGCCTGCGTCCCTTATGGCGTGCATGCCGTCGCTGCGGGCCGGTGAGCCGCAGGCGATGTGCACCTGGCCGAGGACGCCGATGACGAGCGCGGACAGGCCGATCACGATCCGGCCGTTGGCCTCGGGTTTCTCAGGGTGCCGGATCAGGCGCACGGCGACGGCGCCGAGCAGTACCGGCACCAGCAGGTCCAGCCGGCCGAAGGCACCGGTCACCAGGATCTCGACGAGGTCGCCGACGGGGCCCTTGAGGTCGGCCCAGGTACCCGCCGCGACGATCAGCGCGACGCCGAGCAGCAGCAGCGCTACGCCGTCCTTGCGGTGCGCCGGGTCGAGGTTCTTCGCCCCCGCCCCTATGCCGCGGAAGACGGCGCCGACGGCGTGTGCGACGCCCAGCCAGAGGGCGCGTACGAGCCGGTAGACGCCACCGGTCGGGCTGGGCGCCGGCCCCGGCGCGGGCTTCTTCGCCGCGGCCTTCTTGGCGGGCGCCTTCTTCGCGGGTGCCTTTCTCGCAGCGGCCTTCTTCGCCGGAGCCTTCGTGGGAGCGGCCGCCTTCTTCGCGGGCTGCTTCTTGGCTGCGGAGGGACGTGAGGCCATAGGTGTGAGGTTACCGGGGGAGACGGCGGTCGACACGTGTGCCTACCGCTTCACCCGTTCGTGTCGCCCGCGGGCGAGACCGGAACTGACGCCTCCGGTACAGCTGCTGACATGCCTTCACGGGCCGGTCTCGCCGGTTTTCCCGGCCCGGCCCGTCGACGGACCTCAGTTGACCGCGGTCTGGTCTCCGGACGAGCCCGGCTCGAGGGCGTCCAGCGCCCGCCGCAGTCCCGTGAGCTTGCGCTCCAGATGCGCCGCCGTCGCCACCGCCGCCGCGTCCGTCGACTCGTCGCCGAGCTGCTTGGAGAGCGCCTCTGCCTGCTCCTCGACGGCCGCCAGCCGCGCCGACAGTTCGGCGAGCAGCCCCGCGGGCTCCTTGGCCTCACCGCCCGCGGCCTTGCCGCCGCCCTCCAACTGGAGCCGCAGCAGCGCCGCCTGCTCGCGCAGCTGGCAGTTCTTCATGTACAGCTCGACGAAGACGGAGACCTTCGCGCGCAGCACCCACGGGTCGAACGGCTTGGAGATGTAGTCCACCGCGCCCGCCGCGTACCCGCGGAAGGTGTGGTGCGGGCCGTGGTTGATCGCGGTGAGGAAGATGATCGGGATGTCCCGGGTCCGCTCCCGTCGCTTGATGTGCGCGGCGGTCTCGAAACCGTCCATGCCCGGCATCTGCACGTCCAGCAGAATGACCGCGAAGTCGTCCGTGAGCAGTGCTTTGAGCGCTTCCTCCCCGGACGATGCCCGCACCAGCGTCTGATCGAGCGCCGAGAGGATCGCCTCCAGCGCCAGCAGATTCTCCGGCCGGTCATCGACCAGGAGGATCTTGGCCTTCTGCACCATGGCCCGCCCTCCTCGCCCCGGCGTGGGGCCTCCCCTGTCCGCAGGACTTGGGACGGCACCGGCGGGCGCCGCCCCAGGGGACGACTCCCTTGCGCCGCCCGTCCTTGTGCCGGTCATCGTAGCCGCACCCCGCCTGTCGCCACACCCTGTCACCGCGATGTCACTGTGCACGTAGCAGAAACGCGGCGGGGGACCAGAAGGTTCCCCGAATCCCGTACTTCTACACGACTCCGGGCACACTGAGTCAGCAACTCGCGTGAAGACCGAAGGTCCCCGCCGCTCATGCGCACCCCACGTTCGCACACTGCCCCGACGCGCCGCGCGGCCGGTGCCCGTACGTACCACGAAGTGCGTGCCCCGATGCACCACGGACGCCGTGCCCGACCGTACCGCGAGCGGGCCGACCGGAGGTGCCGTCCGGACCCGCTCCTCACTCCTCCCGCATCCACTGCTGCATCACCGTCAGCAGGTGATCGGGGTCGACCGGCTTCGTCACGTAGTCGGAGGCGCCCGACTCGATGGCCTTCTCCCGGTCGCCCTTCATCGCCTTCGCGGTCAGCGCGATGATCGGGAGACCGGCGAACTGGGGCATCCGACGGATCGCCGTGGTCGTCGCGTAACCGTCCATCTCGGGCATCATGATGTCCATCAGAACGACCGCCACGTCCTCGTGCTGCTCCAGGACCTCGATGCCCTCGCGTCCGTTCTCGGCGTACAGCACGGACAGGCCGTGCTGCTCCAGGACACTGGTGAGCGCGAAGACGTTGCGGATGTCGTCGTCGACGATCAGCACCTTCTGCCCGCCGAACCGGATCCCCCGGTTCGGCTGCGGCGCCGACTCCTGCCCGGAGGCCGGCTGCTGCTCCTGCGCCGAGGGCCGGCCCTCGGTCTCCGGAACCGCCCTGCGGCGGCGCCGGAAGAGCGCCGCCGCACCGTTCCGCGCGTCGTGGTACGACGTCGCCTCGGCCGGCGTTTCGGCCTGCGTCCCCGGCAGCTCGGGCATGGCGCCCGGAGAGGTGAGCTGCCCGCCGGGCTCCAGCGTCGGAAGGGGCTGCTGGTAACCGTGCGCGGGCAGCTCGCTCGGGTGCAGCGGCAGGTAGAGCGTGAACGTCGACCCACGGCCCGGCTCGCTCTGCGCGTGGATCTCACCGCCCAGCAGCTGCGCGATCTCCCGCGAGATGGACAGCCCCAGTCCCGTACCGCCGTACTTGCGGCTGGTGGTGCCGTCGGCCTGCTTGAACGCCTCGAAGATCACCCGCATCTTGCTGGCCGCGATCCCGATCCCGGTGTCGCTCACGGAGAACGCGATCAGCTCCGCGTCCGGGTCGCTCATCGAGCCGGCCTCCAGCAACTGCTCCCGGATGGCCTGCGGAACCTCGTCCCGGGCCGGCCGGATGACCAGCTCGACCGCTCCCGAGTCGGTGAACTTCACCGCGTTGGACAGCAGGTTGCGCAGCACCTGGAGCAACCTCTGCTCGTCGGTGTGCAGCGTGGCGGGCAGCTCCGGCGACACCCGCACCGACAGGTCGAGACCCTTCTCCGCGGTCAGCGGCCGGAAGGTGGCCTCCACGTAGTCGACCAGCTGGACGAGCGCGATGCGCGTCGGCGAGACGTCCATCTTGCCCGCCTCGACCTTCGACAGGTCGAGGATGTCGTTGATGAGTTGGAGCAGGTCGGAGCCCGCGCCGTGGATCGTCTCGGCGAACTCGACCTGCTTCGGGGACAGGTTCGCGTCGGCGTTGTCGGCGAGCAGTTTGGCCAGGATCAGCAGCGAGTTGAGCGGCGTACGCAGTTCGTGCGACATGTTGGCCAGGAACTCGCTCTTGTAGCGCATGGAGACCGCGAGCTGCTCGGCACGCTCCTCCAGGACCTGCCGCGCCTCCTCGATCTCGGTGTTCTTCACCTCGATGTCGCGGTTCTGCTGTGCCAGCAGCTCGGCTTTCTCCTCCAGTTCGGCGTTGGACGACTGGAGGGCCTTCTGTCGCTGCTCCAACTCCTCGGACCGGTCCCGCAGTTGCTCGGTCAGCTCCTGCGACTGCTTCAGCAGCACCTCCGTCTTGGTGTTGACGGAGATGGTGTTGACGCTCGTCGCGATCATCTCGGCGATCTGGTTGAGGAAGTCCTTCTGGATCTTCGTGAACGGCGTGAAGGACGCCAGCTCGATGACGCCGAGCACCTGCCCCTCGAACAGCACCGGCAGGACGATCACCTGGGCGGGCGGGGCCTCCCCGAGCCCGGAGGAGATCTTCAGGTAGCCGCTCGGCGCGTTCTCCACGAGGATCGTGCGCTTCTCCTCGGCAGCCGTGCCGACCAGCGCCTCTCCCGGCCTGAACGAGGTGGGCATGGAGCCCATCGAGTAGCCGTACGACCCGAGCATGCGCAGCTCGTACTGGTCGCTCTGGGCGCCGGCCTGCTCCTGGCCGTCGACGTGCGGCATGGCGAGGAAGAACGCCCCGTGCTGCGCGGAGACCACGGGGGTGAGCTCGCTCATGATCAGCGAGGCCACGTCCTGGAGATCGCGGCGGCCCTGCATCAGCCCCGAGATCCGGGCCAGATTGCCCTTGAGCCAGTCCTGTTCCTTGTTGGCGATCGTGGTGTCGCGCAGGTTGGCGATCATCTTGTTGATGTAGTCCTGGAGCTCGGAGATCTCCCCGGAGGCATCCACGTCGATCTTCAGGTTCAGGTCGCCGCGCGTCACCGCGGTCGCCACGCGCGCGATGGCACGCACCTGCCGGGTGAGGTTCCCGGCCATCTCGTTCACGGACTCGGTCAGGTCCCGCCAGGTGCCGTCGACGTCACGCACGCGTGCCTGACCGCCGAGCTGTCCCTCCGTGCCCACCTCGCGGGCCACGCGGGTGACCTCCTCGGCGAACGAGGACAGCTGGTCGACCATCGTGTTGATGGTCGTCTTCAGTTCGAGGATCTCCCCGCGCGCGTCGATGTCGATCTTCTTGGTGAGGTCGCCCTTGGCGATGGCCGTGGTGACCATCGCGATGTTGCGCACCTGACCGGTCAGGTTGGACGCCATCTGGTTCACCGACTCGGTGAGGTCCTTCCAGGTGCCGGCCACCCCCGGCACCTGCGCCTGGCCGCCGAGGATGCCGTCGGTGCCCACCTCGCGGGCCACCTTGGTCACCTGGTCGGCGAAGGACCGCAGCGTCCGCACCATGGTGTTGAAGGTGTCGGCGAGCTGCGCGACCTCGCCGCGCGCCTCGATCGTCACCGTCCGGGTCAGGTCGCCGTTGGCGACGGCCGCGGCCACCTGGGAGATGTTCCGCACCTGGACCGTGAGGTTCTTGGCCATCAGGTTGACGTTGTCGTTGAGGTCCTTCCAGATACCCACGACGCCGGGCACGCTCGCCTGGCCGCCCAGGATGCCCTCGGTGCCCACCTCGCGCGCCACGCGCGTGACCTGCTCGGCGAAGGACGACAACTGGTCGACCATCGTGTTGACGGTGGTGACGAGCTCGAGGATCTCGCCCTTGGCGTCGACGGTGATCTTCTTCGACAGGTCGCCCTTGGCCACGGCGGTCGTGACCTCGGCGATGTTGCGGACCTGCATGGTCAGGTTGTTGGCCATGCCGTTCACGGACTGCGTGAGGTCCTTCCAGGTACCGGAGACGCCCTGCACCTCCGCCTGGCCGCCGAGGATGCCCTCGGTGCCCACCTCACGGGCCACCCGGGTGACCTCCTGGGCGAACGACGACAGCTGGTCCACCATCGTGTTCAGGGTGTTCTTCAGCTCCAGGATCTCCCCGCGCGCGTCCACGGTGATCTTCTGGGACAGGTCACCGCGGGCCACGGCCGTCGCGACCTGGGCGATGTTGCGCACCTGCGCGGTCAGGTTCCCGGCCATGCCGTTCACCGAGTCGGTCAGGTCGCGCCACACGCCGGCGACCCCGGGCACCTGCGCCTGACCGCCGAGGCGGCCCTCGGTGCCCACCTCGCGGGCGACCCGGGTGACCTGCTCGGCGAAGGCGGAGAGCTGGTCGACCATCGTGTTGATGGTGTTCTTCAGCTCCAGGATCTCCCCGCGCGCGTCGACGTCGATCTTCTGCGACAGGTCGCCCCGCGCCACGGCCGTCGTCACCTGGGCGATCTGCCGCACCTGAGAGGTCAGGTTGCCCGCCATGAAGTTGACGGAGTCCGTCAGCTCCTTCCAGGTCCCCGACACCCCGTCGACACGGGCCTGTCCACCGAGACGGCCCTCCGTGCCCACGTCCCGGGCCATCCGGGTCACCTGGTCGGCGAAGCTCGACAGCTGGTCCACCATCGTGTTGACGGTGTTCTTCAGCTGGAGCATCTCGCCGGAGACGTCCACGGTGACCTTCTGCGACAGGTCGCCGTTGGCCACCGCCGTCGTCACCTGGGCGATGTTGCGCACCTGGCCGGTGAGGTTGCGGAACGCGGTGTTCACGGAGTCCGTGAGGTCCTTCCACGTCCCCGCCGCGCCCGGCACCTGCGCCTGACCGCCCAGCTCGCCCTCGACACCGACCTCGCGGGCCACCCGGGTGACCTCGGCACCGAAGCTCGACAGCTGGTCCACCATCGTGTTGACGGTGTTCTTCAGCTCCAGCATCTCACCGGCCACGTCCACGGTGACCTTCTGCGACAGGTCACCGCTGGCCACCGCCGTCGTCACAGCGGCGATGTCACGCACCTGAGTCGTCAGGTTCCGGAAGACGGTGTTGACGGAGTCCGTCAGGTCCTTCCAGATCCCGGCCGCCCCCGGCACGTTCGCCTGCCCGCCGAGCTGCCCCTCGGCACCGACCTCGCTCGCCACCCGCGTGACCTCGTCCGCGAAGATCCGCAGCGTCTCGGTCATCTGGTTGATCGTCTCGGCGAGCTGCGCGACCTCACCCCGGGCCGGCACGGTCACCTTCCGCGACAGGTCACCGTTGGCGACCGCGGTCGTCACCTCCGAGATCCCGCGCACCTGGGCCGTCAGATTCCCTGCCATGGTGTTGACGGAGTCGGTGAGCTCCTTCCACACACCGGCCACGCCCGGCACCTGCGCCTGACCGCCCAGGGCTCCCTCGGTGCCCACTTCCCGGGCGACGCGCGTCACCTCGGACGAGAACGCGGAGAGCTGGTCCACCATCGTGTTGACGGTGTTCTTCAGCTCGAGCATCTCACCGGCCACGTGAACCGTGACCTTCCGGGACAGATCACCCTTGGCCACCGCCGTCGTCACCAGCGCGATGTCCCGCACCTGCGCGGTGAGCCGGTACGCCATGGTGTTGACGGAGTCCGTGAGGTCCTTCCACGAACCGGACATGCCACGCACCCGGGCCTGCCCGCCCAGCTTGCCCTCGGTCCCGACCTCGCTGGCGACCCGGGTGACCTCGTCCGTGAACGTCGACAACTGGTCGACCAGGTTGTTCACCGTCCGCCCGACCTTCAGGAACTCACCACGCAGCGGCTGCCCGGTGCCCTCCGCCGTCTGCGTCCGTAGTTCCATACGCGGCGACAGGTCGCCGTCCGCCACGGCCGACAGCACCCGGCTGACCTCGGAGACCGGCCGTACGAGGTCGTCCACGAGCGCGTTCGAGTTGTCGATCGCGGCAGCCCAGGACCCCTCGCAGGCACCCGTCTCCAGCCGTTCCGTGAGTTTTCCCTCACGCCCGACCATGCGCCGCACCCGGGCCAGCTCACCCGTGAGGTGGAGATTGCGGTCGGCCACCTCGTTGAAGACCGCCGCGATCTCCGACATCACGCCGTCGCCGGACACCGTGAGCCGCTTGCGGAAGTTCCCCTCCCGCATGGACACGAGGGCCGCGAGCAGCCGATTCAGCGCGGCCGTGTCCACCGTCGTACTGCCACCCCGCGTTCTGCCCTGGTTACTCAGGGACTGTCCGCCTTTCGCGCGCGTCTTCGTGGTCCGCGTCGCTGCGCCAGACTCCACTGTGTCCCTCCCGCAGGGGTCGACCGTTACTGCTGTGCCCGGGTCCCACCGCTCGGCGGACCGGTTACTGCCGCGTGTTCCTGTGCTGCCGCGCGATCCGGACCGGCTCGCCGGACCGCTTCCAGGGCTGCTGCCCGCCGCACTCGGTGCGCATTCAGCCTGCCCTGACCTTCGCAGGAAGCTTGCCCAGTGTTTCACCCCGGTCGAACCCGGCCATAACAGTTCGGCAGCTTCGCACATCGTCCGCACACCCTCTGGGCGGAAACACTGCAGACCGGCATCCGAACGGACGGCGAAGGTAAGTAACCTTGCATGCGGCTGTCCAGCCACGCCGGTGTGTCCGGTCTGGGCGGCTGTGGCACGGAGACGAGCGGGCATCGGAGGGGCGGCCGGAATGACCACCGGACTGATCCCGGGGGAGCAGCCCCCGGATCCCGGGCCGACGGGCGGACTGCCGCAGCAGCGGAGTGAGCCGGTCGGCCATGAGGCCGTGCACGGGGAGAGAGGGTCGAGGAGTTCTGTGATCACCGCGCGCGCGGCCGCCAGCTTCGAGCCCGTCGGACGATCGGTGGCGAGCGCCCGGTCCTTCGTCCGGGACACGCTCCAGGGCTGGGGCCATGCCGACATCGTCGACGACGCCGTGGTGCTCACCAGCGAACTGGTGACCAATGCCGTGGTGCACGCCGGCACCACCGCCGACGTCGTCTGCCTGCGCGGCGACGACGGCGTACGGATCGAGGTGGCCGACCACTACCCGGAGCGCGAGGTCCCTCTCCAGGGGTCTCCCGCCCACATGGGCAGCCTCGACCGCGAGGGCGGCCGCGGACTCCAGTTGTGCGCGGCCCTGGCCGACCGCTGGGGCGTCGAGTACACGTCCACGCTGAAGAACGTCTGGTTCCACCTCCATCTTCCGGAGCGTCCGGTCGGCACCCGTGCCGCCGGCCCCTCCCTCCCGGCGGACCTGCTCCCCCTCGCCGACGCCCGCGTCCGCGTCGCCGTCGTCCAGATCGACCGCACCGGCGCCGTCTCGTCCTGGAACGAGGACGCCGAGGAACTCTTCGGGTATCCCGCCGATCAGGTCACCGGCAAGCCGCTGACCGACCTCGCCGCCTGGCCGCACACCCCGGGCACGAGCACCGGGATCGCCGAGGCGCTCCGACTCTCCCGCTGGGAGGGCAGCTACGGCATAAGAGGCGCCAACGGCCGCGTCACACCCGTCTACGCCTCGCACCTCCGGGTCCGGGACGCCGGCGGCGAGCCGTCCACGGTCTGTCTCCTCGTCCGGGACCACGAACGCGCGGTGCTGCAGACGCCGTTGCGCGTACCGTCCGCGGACTCCTCCTCCTCCGAGGGCCAGAGTGCCGATCCTTTCGAGGTGTTCATCGGCTCCCCCGCGCCGGACGACCTCGACGGCCTCCTCCAGCGCACGGTGGAACGCGCCCGCGACATGCTCGACGCCGACGCCGCCTTCCTGCTCCTGGCGACCGACGACGAAACGGAGTTGGAGGTCCGTGCCTCCACCGGCCTGCCCTCCGCCCGCCAGCGCTTCGCCCGCGTCCCGGTCGAGGCCGGTCCCGGCCGCTACGGCTCCGCGCGCATGCCCGCCGTCCACGACGACCTCGCCGCGGTCCCCGGCGCCGTCCCGCTGCTGAACGGCACGGGCATGCGCTCGGTCGTCACCGTCCCCCTCAAGGTCGAGGGCCGTCTCACCGGCTCCCTGGGCGTCGCGGCCGAGTCGGCCGGCCGGTACTCCAACGA
Source organism: Streptomyces sp. NPDC017890 (assembly GCF_044328675.1). Taxonomy (NCBI): domain Bacteria; kingdom Bacillati; phylum Actinomycetota; class Actinomycetes; order Kitasatosporales; family Streptomycetaceae; genus Streptomyces; species Streptomyces sp. NPDC017890. Next base: position 2,466 of record NZ_JBIRHU010000022.1, on the reverse strand, counting down.
GGAGGCGCTGCGCCTCCAGTTCGCCGCCGACCGCATCGCGCTGGCCGTCGAGTCGGCACGCCTGGGCGAGCTGGAGCGGCTGCGCCGCGGCTCCCTCAGCTTCCTCGTCGAGGCTTCCGACCTGCTCGCCGGCACTCTGGACCGCGACCAGACGCTGGCCCTGATGGCACAGATGACCGTGCCGACCCTGGCCACCTGGTGCGCCGTCTACACGATCGCCGACCAGGCGTCGGACCCGTATCTCTCGTACGTCCTGCATGAGGACGAGGAGCTCATCGACGGCATCAAGTCCCTGCTGTCGAAGATCGCCCCGCCCGATCCGGTGCCCACTCCGGGCGCCCGCGTCTGGTCGGCGCCCGGCGAGGTGGCCCATCAGGCGGCTCTGCGCACATCCATGCGCGACCTCGGTCTCAGCGGCGGTCCGACGCACCGGCTCAGCACCGGCATCGGCCCGACCCTGGCCACGGCCTCCGCGGTCGGCGGCGAGACGGTGGTCCTTCCGCTGGTCGCCCGCAACCGCGTCATCGGCATGCTCACGCTCGGCAAGCCCACCGACGAACACTTCCGCCAGGAGATCCTGGAACTCGCCGAGGACCTGTCCCGCAGGGCCGCTCTGGCCCTGGACAACGCCCGCCTGTACTCGGAGCGCACGGCCATCAGCCAGTCCCTCCAGCGCAGCCTCCTGCCCCCGGAGCTGCCTCTGATCGACGGCGTCGAGGTCGAGGTCATCTACCGCGCGGCCGGCGAGGGCAACGAGGTCGGCGGCGACTTCTACGACCTCTTCCCGATCAGTGACGGCGCGTACGGCTTCGCCATCGGCGACGTCTGCGGTACGGGCCCGAACGCGGCGGCCGTCACGGGCCTGGCCCGGCACGCGCTGCGCCTGCTGGCCCGCGAGGGCCTCAGCGGCCCGGCGGTCCTGGAGCGCCTCAACTCGGCCATCCTGGACGAGGGCGCCCGCAGCCGCTTCCTCACGCTGCTGTACGGCGAGATGCGCCCGCAGCCGGACGGCAGCGCGGAGCTGAAGGTGGTCTGCGCCGGGCACCCGCTCCCGCTGCGTCTGCGCCAGGACGGCACGGTCGAACCGGCAGCGGAGCCGCAGCCCCTCCTCGGGGTCATCGAGGACCTTGAGCTGTACGAGCAGACGGTCACCCTCGACCCGGGCGACGTCCTGCTCTGTGTCACGGACGGCGTCACGGAACGCCGTGAGGGCACGCGCATGCTGGGCGACGACGGTCTCGCCGACGTCCTCACCACGTGCACGGGCCTGACGGCCGGCGCGGTGGCGGCCCGCATCATGCGCGCGGTGGAACGCTTCGCGTCGGACGCCCCGTCGGACGACATGGCGATTCTCGCGATGCGTGTCCCGGAGCCGCACACGGATTAGCGCACCGGGCCGGGGATCGGTCCGGGCATGCGAAAGGCCCCGCCCAATCGGGCGGGGCCTTTCCCTGTGGAGCCCCCAAACGGAATCGAACCGTTGACCTTCTCCTTACCATGGAGACGCTCTACCGACTGAGCTATAGGGGCCTGTCGCTTTCGGGGGTTTCCCCGTGGCAACGGAATAGATCATACCCCGAACAGGCCGGTGCTCCCAACCAGGGATTTCAGTACGCGGTCTGGAGGAGTCCGCCGAGAGCGTTGCAGGCGGACACGATCCGCTGCATGTCCCGCTTGGTCAGCGAGGCGTCGACCGGCAGCGCGAGTGTCTCGTCCGCGGCCCGCTCCGTCTCCGGCAGCGACACACACAGCCGGAAGCCGGGCATCCGGTGCACGGGCGTCTTCACCGGCACCCGGCACTCGACTCCCCGTCCACGCACGGCCCGGGCGAACGCGTCACGGTCCGGCCGCCCGTTGCCCGGCACTCGCACCACGTACTGCTGGTAGGTGTGTCCGTGACCCCATTCCGGGATACGAACGCCCCTCAGCCTCCCGTCGAGGTAGGCGGCCCGCTGTCTGCGCTGCGCCATCTCTTCGTACGGCATCTCGGAGTCGCCCTGCTCCAGCACGAGCAGCCCGTGCCGCCGGCCGACATCGTGCAGCGCCCTCATGTCCGCCGGCCTCCCGAACCGGTGGACGGCGACCACGGCCGCACTCCGGGGCGTCAGCGTCGCCTCCGTGGCGGCAGCGTCCAGACAGTACGTCTCCGGGTCGATGTCTGCGAAGACCGGCGACGCGCCGATCAGAGCGACGGCTTCGGCGACTTCCGCGTTGCCGAAGGCAGGTACGACGACCTCGTCACCGACGCCTACGCCGGCGGCCCTGAGCATTGCTGCAGTACCCATACGAGTGATGGTCGTAGCGCAACGTGAACTTGAAGTGACGGGTGACAAAAAAGGGTTGGACCCGGAACCGAAGTTCCGGGTCCAACCCTTTGAATGATTGTTCGGCGGCGTCCTACTCTCCCACAGGGTCCCCCCTGCAGTACCATCGGCGCTGTAAGGCTTAGCTTCCGGGTTCGATATG
>NZ_JBIRHU010000021.1:0-150572 GCF_044328675.1 Streptomyces sp. NPDC017890 | reverse complement strand
CTCCGGGGGGGGGGGGGGGGGGGGGGGGGGTCGGGGGGGGGGGGGGCCCCCCCCCCCCGCCCGCGCCCCCCCCCCCCGCGGGGGGGGGGGGGGTCGCCCCGGGGGGGCGCCCCCCCCCCCCCCCCCGGCGCCTGTGCGTTGATCGCGGCACGGGGCCGTCTCAGCGGCCGGAGCCTCCGCCGGCGTTGGGGCCGTCGTAGTCCTCGCCGTAGGCGCCCTTGGCGGGGCGGCGGCGGCGCATGGGCGGCTCCACGCCGTCCGCGAGACGGCGGGCGGTCAGCAGGAAGCCGGTGTGGCCGATCATCCGGTGGTCCGGGCGGACGGCCAGTCCCTCGACGTGCCAGTTGCGGATCATCGACTCCCAGGAGGTCGGTTCGTTGAAGGAGCCGATCTCGCGGATGGACTCGACGGTCCGGGCGAGCTGGGTCGTCGTCGCGACGTAGCAGCACAGGATGCCGCCGGGCACGAGTGCCTTGGAGACGGCCTCCAGGCACTCCCAGGGGGCGAGCATGTCGAGGATGACGCGGTCGACGTCGGTGTCGGACAGGTTGTCCTGGAGGTCGCCGACGGTGAGCTGCCAGGCGGGGTGCGGGCCGCCGAAGTAGCGCTCCACGTTCTGCTGGGCGATCTCGGCGAAGTCCTCGCGGCGCTCGTAGGAGTGCAGCATGCCCTGGTCGCCGATGGCGCGCAGCAGGAAGCTGCTGAGGGAGCCGGAGCCCACGCCTGCCTCGACGACGCGTGCGCCGGGGAAGATGTCGGCGAAGGCGAGGATCTGCCCCGCGTCCTTCGGGTAGACGACGGCTGCCCCGCGGGGCATGGACAGGACGTAGTCGGGGAGCAGGGGGCGCAGCGCGAGGTAGGCGACGTTCCCGGTGGTGCGGACAACGCTGCCCTCGGGAGCACCGATCAGTTCGTCGTGGGGGAAGGAACCCTTGTGGGTGTGGAAGTTCTTCCCGGCCTCGAGCGTGAACGTGTAGTGGCGGCCCTTGGGGTCGGTCAGCTGAACCTGGTCCCCGACCTTGAAGGGCCCGCGCCTGCGGGCGGCACCGGTCGGTTCGGACATGTGACCAGCCTACCGGTCCCCGGCGGGGCCGCCGACCACCGCTTCAGGAGCACGGTGCTCAGGAGGGCCGGGCCATGGCCTTGACGAAGGCACGCTCGACGTCGGCCGCGGACAGGACGCCGTAGATCTCGCCGGTCTCCTCGACCACCAGGTACTCGGTCGCGGGGTTGGCGCGCAGGGCGTCCAGGAGTTCCTCGCCGGACAGTTCTGCCGACAGGCGCATGCCGTCGGTGAGGTCCTGGGCGAGGGTGCTGACCGGCACCCACGGGCGGCGGTGTTCGGGTACGCCGACGATGGCGGCCTCGCGGACCAGCGAGACGGGCCTGCCGTCGCCGTCGACGACGACCAGGGCGCGGGCCCCGGAGGCGTTGGCGCGGCGCAGGGCCTCGGAGAGCGGGGTGTCGGCGGGGACGGGGACGGCGCGCCGGGTGAGGGCGCGGGCCCGCAGTTCCGGGAGGTGTTCGCGCAGGCGGGCCATGCGCAGGCTGTTTCCGGCGCCGGTCCAGATGATCGCGGCGAGGATGGCGGCGAGCAGGGCGTCCAGGACGGTGTCCATGCCGACGTCGTCGGCGGCGCCGGAGCCGAGGGACTGGGTGAGCAGTGGCAGGCCGATCAGCACGGCGATGGCGAGCACCCGGCCGACCCAGGCGGCGGCGATCGTGCCGTGCATGGGTTTGCCGGTGATCTTCCAGACGACGGCGCGGAGCATCCGGCCGCCGTCGAGGGGGAGGCCGGGCAGGAGGTTGAAGGCGGCCACGAGGAGATTGGAGACCATCAGGCCGGCCAGCAGGACGCCGGGGACGCTGTCGGGCTCGACGGGCAGCAGTGCGGCGTAGAAGACGCCGGCGAGGACGAGGGAGAGCAGGGGGCCGACGAAGGCCAGGACGAACTCGCGGCCGGGGGTCTCGGCCTCCTTCTCGATCTCGGAGACGCCGCCGAAGAACTGGAGCTGGATGCGGCGGACCGGGAGTTTGAAGCGGAGGGCGGCGACGGTGTGGGCCAGTTCGTGGACGAGGACGGAGGCGTAGAAGGCGACCGCGAAGAAGAGTGAGACCAGGTATCGGGCGGCGCCCAGCTCGGGCAGTACGCGGTCGAGCTGGCCGCCGAACACCCAGGTGATCAGGGCGGCGACCAGGAACCAGCTGGGCGCGACGTACACGGGCACGCCGAAGGGCCGGCCCATGAGCAGTCCGCCCCCGGGCTCCGGCCGCCGCTGCGGTGGCCGTCCCGGACCGGCCCCTGCGTCGGCGTGGGCGTCGGCACGCGGTCGGTCGGCGCGGGTGTGGCGACTGCCGTGGCCGGGCGCGGCGGGTGTGTGGTCGGGGTGGTCGCCGCCGCCGGGGGGCGGGGTGGATCCCCGGTCTTCGGTGCCGTCGCCGGCGGACGGATCCCGTGACGGGGCGGCCGGGCGGTGGGGTGTCTGCGAGTTCGGATACGTGTCCGGGGTTGCGTCGTCCGGGGTGTTCCGCCCGGTCTCGTTCCGTGCGGCGGCGGCTCCCGCGGGGCTCTCCCCCTGCGCCGCGGAGCCCGGTTTCCTGAGGATCAGCGTCTCGGGACCCTGCGTCTCGGGAGCGGGCGCCGGGCGTCCCGCCGTCTCGGGTCCGGGCGGCTGAGTCCCGGGCGTCCGGGGCTCCGGCTGAGTCCCGGGCGTCTGGGGCCCCGGCGTTTTCGGACCCGGGGCGGGCGGGAGGCTCTCGGCGGTCCCGGTCGCCGTTCGGGACTGCTCCTCGGGGCGTTTTCCGGGCGGGCCGGAATCCGCGGGTCCCGGCTGGGCGGCGTCCTCGGCCGGGGGCCCTGCCTGGGGCTCGGCCGACTCGTCGTTGCCGGACCGCGGCTGCCCGCTCCCGCCGCTCACGTCCACGGTGTCCCCTCGTTCGAAGCGTCTCCCCCGCCTGCCGGGCGGGAGGGTCTCCTGTCGATGGTATGCGTCCCTCGCGGTCCGTTCCGCCCCGGCACCCCTGTGCTTCCCTTCCGCCGCACGGGTCACAGCCGCGGGCCGGGGCTGTGTCAGTGGCGGGACGTAAGGTCTGTGGGCATGGAGACGAGCATCGAGGATGTCGCGGAGGACACCGGCGGATCCGCCCCACCGGCGGCGACGGTGACGGACCACGGGGACGCGGCGCCGGACACGGCGGCCGCCACCCCGGCCCCCGCACCCGTGCCCGCGGCGCCCTCCTCGCTCTCGCCCTCCCGGGCCGGCGACTTCATGCAGTGCCCGCTGCTGTACCGGTTCCGGGTCATCGACCGCCTGCCGGAGAAGCCGAGCGAGGCGGCGACGAGGGGCACCCTGGTGCACGCGGTACTGGAGCGGCTCTTCGACGCCCCGGCGGCGGAGCGCACCGCGCCGCGGGCGAAGTCGCTGGTCCCGGGTCAGTGGGACCGGCTGCGGGAGAGCAGGCCGGAGGTCGGTGAGCTGTTCGCCGACGACCCGGAGGGCGAGCGGCTCGCGCGGTGGCTCGGCGAGGCGGAGCGGCTGGTCGAGCGTTGGTTCACCCTGGAGGACCCGAGCCGGCTGGAGCCCGCCGAGCGGGAGCTGTTCGTCGAGGCCGAGCTGGACTCCGGACTGCGGCTGCGCGGCATCATCGACCGGGTCGACGTGGCGCCCACCGGCGAGGTGCGGATCGTCGACTACAAGACGGGCAAGGCACCCCGGCCGCAGTACGCCGAGGGCGCGCTGTTCCAGATGAAGTTCTACGCGCTGGTGGTGTGGCGGCTGAAGAAGGTCGTCCCGCGTCGGCTGCAGCTCGTCTATCTCGGCAGCGGTGATGTGCTCACGTACGACCCGGTCCCCGCCGACCTGGAGCGGGTCGAGCGCAAGCTGCTGGCGCTGTGGGAGGCCATCCGGCTGGCGACCGAGACGGGCGACTGGCGTCCGCGTCCCACGAAGCTGTGCGGCTGGTGCGATCACCAGGCGCACTGCCCGGAGTTCGGGGGTACTCCCCCGCCCTATCCGCTGCCCGTGAGGGCGGCCGACTCCGGTGGCACCGAGCAGGGCAGAATGGGACCGGACTAGCGAAGGAGACTTACGTGGCCATCCGCGTCCTACTGGTCGACGACCAGCCGCTGCTGCGCACAGGCTTCCGGATGATTCTGGAGGCGGAGCAGGACATCGCGGTCGTCGGCGAGGCCGGAGACGGCCTCCAGGCACTCGACCAGGTGCGGGCGCTGCAGCCCGATGTGGTGCTGATGGACATCCGCATGCCGCGGATGGACGGTGTGGAGGCGACCCGGCAGATCACCGGACCCGAGCGGGACGGCCCGGCGAAGGTGCTGGTGCTGACCACCTTCGACCTCGACGAGTACGTGGTGGAGGCGTTGAAGGCGGGCGCCAGCGGGTTCCTGCTGAAGGACGCTCCGGCCAATGAACTGGTGCAGGCGATCCGCGTGGTGGCGAGCGGCGAGGCGATGCTCGCGCCGAGCATCACCAGGCGGCTGCTCGACAAGTACGCCACGCATCTGCCCTCCGGCGAGGAGCCGGTGCCGGACGCGCTGCACACGCTGACGGACCGTGAGGTCGAGGTGCTGAAGCTGGTGGCCCGCGGCCTGTCCAACGCGGAGATCGCCGCCGACCTCTTCGTCAGCGAGACCACCGTCAAGACGCACGTGGGTCATGTGCTGACCAAGCTCGGTCTGCGTGACCGGGTGCAGGCCGCGGTGTACGCGTACGAGAGCGGCCTGGTCCGCCCCGGCGCGCAGTAGGCCGGCTCCGTGTGCGCCGGGGTCGGCGCGTACGAAACCCGAAGGGCGCCCTCTTCCGACGAGAAGAGGGCGCCCTTCGGGTTCTGTCCGGCGGGGGTCAGCCGCTCACGCCCCGGCCCAGCTCCCACAGCTGGAGCGTCGAGGAGGAGTTGAGGGCGTAGGCCGTGCCCGTGATGTCGTCGCGGGCGGCGACGTACTGCTTGCCCTGCCACAGCGGGATCATCGGGGCGTCGATGGCGATGAAGTCCTGGATCCGGGTGAGGCTGTCCGCGGCGGAGAGCCGGTCGGCCTCACGCCGGGACTCGGGGATCAGGGTGTTGATGATCTCCGGGTTCGCGTACGGCGAGTTGAGGGTGTTGTCCTTGTCGAGGAACGGCGCGAGGAAGCTGTCCGCGTCCGGGAAGTCGGGGAACCATCCCATGCCGAAGACGTCGTACTCGCCCTTCAGCTCCGCCGGGCGGAACTTCTCCCAGGGCGTGCCCTGGATGTCGACGTCGAAGAGACCGCTGTCGTTCAGCTGCTTCTGAAGCTGCTCGAACTCCTGCTTGGTCGCGGCACCGTAGTGGTCCGTCGTGTAGTGCATCGTGAACTTCACCGGAGTGGTGACGCCCGCGTCCTCCAGCACGGCCTTGGCCTTGGCGACGCTCGGGTCGCCGTACGTGTTGAAGAACGAGTTGGAGTGCCCGGTGATGCCGGCCGGGACCATCGAGTAGAGCGGCTCGGCCTGGGAGCCGTAGACCCCGGAGACGAGTTCACTGCGGTTGATGACCTGGGCCACCGCCTTGCGGACGGCCTTGTCCTTCACCGTCGGCGCGTCCGTGTTGAAGGCCAGGTACCGGATCTCGAGGCCGGCCACCTCGACCAGGTCGACGTCGCCGTCCGTGGCCTTGGAGAGCTTCTGGATCTGGTCCGGCGTCATCGCACGGGTCATCAGGTCGATGTCGCCCTTGTCGAGCGCCTCGCCCATGGCCTCCGCGTCGCCGAACGACACGATCTCGACCTTGTCGTTGTTCACCTTCAGGCTCCCCTTGTAGTCGGGGTTCTTGGTGAACACGGCCTTGGTCAGTGCGCCGTCCTTGACCTCGGCCTTCATGGTGTACGGACCGGAGCCGTCCAGTTCGAAGCCCTCGCGCAGCTTCTCCTTGGGGTAGTCGTCCTTGTTGACGATGCCCGCGACCGGGGTCGACAGCTTGAACGGGAAGGTGGCGTCGGCGGTCTTGAGGTGGAAGATGACCTCGCGGTCGCCCTGCGTCTCGATGGTGTCGATGGTCGACAGGAGCGCGAACACCAGGCTGTCGGCCTCGAGGGACAGGGCGCGCTCGATGGAGAACTTCACGTCCTCCGCGGTGATGGCGTCGCCGTTGGCGAACTTCAGGCCGTCACGCAGGGTGCAGGAGTAGCGCTCGTTGCCGGTGTCGGTGAATCCGCACTGCTGGGCGGCCTCGGGTACGGGCTCACCGTCGCCGCGGGGCTGGATCATCAGGGTCTGCGTGGTCTGACGCAGGATGTTCCAGGAGCCGACATCGTAGGCGTACGCCGGATCGAGGGGCGCGGGTGCCTCCTTCGAGGCGGTGAACCGGTCCGTGGTGCCGACGACGATCGCATCCCCGCCGCTGCCGCTGTCGGACCCGCCGCAGGCGGCGAGCACCGGCGCGAGCAGGCCGACGACGGCCGGCAGCACCAAAGTCTTGCGGTTCATGCTCGAGTTTCTCCAGAGCTGTCGGTCCGTGTATCCGGCATGCAGGGGTGTCGCGGCGGATCACGGGGGTAGTGGCCGATGTTCTCGCGACGAGATTAGTCCGCGCCCGCAGGGGGGTTCGCAGCCACCGGAGTTGAGGCCTCATCACAGAGCGAAACCGGGCGTGGACACACCGAAAACCCGACAGCGGAAGGATTGGTGCAGCATTTCATCAATCAGGACACATGGGCGCCTCGACAACGTTCGCCAGGAGCGAGGCAGCACAGCCACGACCCCCTGTCGACCCCCGGGAACGTGGCGAACGTCACACATGGGCGTTCGCTGACATGTACCGGAATTCGGCCATCCGGAGCGGCGGAATTCGCCCGCGCCCGTTCCCCGCGTTGCCTCGCACAGCCGTTTCCGGAATTCCCGTGGAACGCCGCTGCACGCTGGGTGAACGCCTAGCGCATTTGCGTCATCAGTCCGCGCAGAAATGTCAGGTCGACGTCTTCCAGTGAGCCGACCACCGTGCGCCGGGTGGCCGGGGTGATGGGGGCGACCGAGGGCACCGCCACGACGTGGCAGCCGGCGGCCTCGGCGGCGGCGACCCCGGTCGCGGTGTCCTCGACGACGGCACACCGGGCCGGGTCCACGCCGAGTCCGGCCGCGGCGGCCAGGTACGGGTCCGGGTGGGGCTTGGTGCGCGGCACCTCGTCGCCGGCGACGGTGAGGCCGAAGTGCTGGGGGCCCAGCGAGGTCAGCACGCGGTCGATGATGCGCCGGTGCGAGGCGGAGACCAGGGCTGTGGGAATCTCGTGCGCGGAGAGCTCCGCGAGCAGCCGGGCGGCTCCCGGCATGAGCGGCAGGGTACGGCCGATGCGCTTCTCGAAGCCGTCGTTGAGCAGCACGCTGAGTTCGGCGAGCGAGATGGCCGCCCCGGTGGCCTCGATCAGGAATCCCGCGCTGCGGCTCATCGGGCCGCCGACGACCACGTGGCGCCAGGAGTCGTCGAGGGTGTGGCCGAGGGAGGCGAAGACCTCGACCTCGACGTCCCACCAGAAGCCCTCGGTGTCCACCAGGGTGCCGTCCATGTCGAGCAGCACGGCCTGCAGGGCGGAGCCTTCGGCCGTACGGGTTCCGAGCGCGGGGACCGTACTGGTCATCCACGTACCTCCTTGAGGGACGGTCAGGCCGGCTCCCACGAAGGGAACCGGCCTGCAGTGGACCGACCAGTGTACGTCGCGCGGGACGAGAACGCCTGATGTGACCCGTGGGCGGGCTCCGAGGGCCTCAGCGGGCGTTGAAGTACTTCGCCTCGGGGTGGTGGATCACGATGGCGTCGGTGGACTGCTCGGGGTGGAGCTGGAACTCCTCGGACAGGTGGACGCCGATGCGTTCCGGCTGGAGCAGGTCGGCGATCTTGGCGCGGTCCTCCAGGTCCGGGCAGGCGCCGTAGCCGAGGGAGAAGCGGGCGCCCCGGTACTTCAGGGCGAACATGTCCTCCATCCGGGCCGGGTCCTCCCCGGCGAAACCGAGCTCGGAGCGCACGCGCGCGTGCCAGTACTCGGCGAGGGCCTCGGCGAGCTGTACGGACAGGCCGTGCAGTTCGAGGTAGTCGCGGTAGGCGTTGGCCTCGAACATGCGGGCCGTCTCCTCGCCGATCCGGGAGCCGACGGTGACGACCTGGAAGCCGACGACGTCCCTCTCGCCGGACTCCTCCGGGCGGAAGAAGTCGGCCAGGCACAGGCGCCGGCCGCGGCGCTGGCGCGGGAAGGTGAACCGGGTGCGCTCGTTGCCGTCGTCGTCGAGGACGATCAGGTCGTCGTCCTTGGAGACGCACGGGAAGTAGCCGTAGACCACGGCCGCCTCCAGCAGGTTCTCCGTCTGGAGCCGGTCCAGCAGCCCGCGCAGCCTCGGCCGGCCCTCGGACTCGACCAGTTCCTCGTACGAGGGGCCCTCGCCGGTACGGGCCTGCTTCAGGCCCCACTGCCCCTTGAACAGGGCGCCCTCGTCCAGCCAGGACGCGTACTCCTTGAGCTGGATGCCCTTGACCACGCGGGTGCCGCGGAAGGGCGGGGTCGGTACGGGGTTGTCGGTGGCGACGTCGGAGCGGACGTGGCCCTCCTCGGGGCGCTCCTCGATCTCCACGGTGGCCGCGCGGACCCGGCGCTGGCGCAGTTCGGGCAGTTTCGCGCCGGGCACTCCGCGCTTGATGCCGATCAAGGCGTCCATCAGGCGCAGGCCCTCGAAGGCGTCGCGGGCGTAGCGGACCTCGCCGTCGTAGATCTCGTGGAGGTCCTGCTCGACGTAGGCGCGGGTGAGGGCCGCGCCGCCGAGGATGACGGGGTAGTCGGCGGCCAGCCCCCGCTGGTTGAGCTCCTCCAGGTTCTCCTTCATGATCACGGTGGACTTGACCAGGAGCCCGGACATGCCGATGACGTCGGCGCGGTGCTCGTCGGCCGCCTCGAGGATCGCGGAGACCGGCTGCTTGATGCCGAGGTTGACGACGTTGTAGCCGTTGTTGGAGAGGATGATGTCGACGAGGTTCTTGCCGATGTCGTGCACGTCGCCGCGGACGGTGGCCAGCACGATGGTGCCCTTGCCGTCGTCGTCGGTCTTCTCCATGTGCGGCTCCAGGTGGGCCACCGCGGTCTTCATGACCTCGGCGGACTGGAGCACGAACGGCAGCTGCATCTGGCCGGAGCCGAACAGCTCACCGACCACCTTCATGCCGTCGAGGAGGGTCTCGTTGACGATGTCGAGGGCCGGACGCTCCGTCAGGGCCTCGTCGAGGTCCTGTTCCAGGCCGTTCTTCTCACCGTCGATGATGCGGCGCTTGAGGCGCTCGTCCAGTGGGAGGGCGGCCAGTTCCTCGGACTTGGACGCCCGCAGCGACTTGGCCGTGGCGCCCTCGAAGAGGGCCATGAGCTTCTGCAGCGGGTCGTAACCCTCGCGGCGGCGGTCGTAGATCAGGTCCAGGGCGGTGGTGACCTGCTCCTCGTCGAACCGCGCGATCGGCAGGATCTTGCTCGCGTGCACGATCGCCGAGTCCAGGCCGGCCTTGACGCACTCGTCCAGGAACACGGAGTTGAGCAGGATGCGGGCGGCCGGGTTGAGACCGAAGGAGATGTTCGACAGACCGAGGGTGGTCTGCACGTCCGGGTGGCGCCGCTTCAGTTCGCGGATGCCCTCGATGGTGGCGACGCCGTCGCCCCGGGACTCCTCCTGGCCGGTGCAGATGGTGAACGTCAGGCAGTCGACGAGGATGTCCGACTCGTGGATGCCCCAGTTGCCCGTCAGGTCGTCGATCAGCCGTTCGGCGATCTCGACCTTCTTCTCGGCGGTGCGGGCCTGGCCCTCCTCGTCGATGGTCAGGGCGATCAGCGCGGCACCGTGCTCCTGCGCCAGCCGGGTGACCTTCGCGAACCGGGAGTCGGGGCCTGCGCCGTCCTCGTAGTTGACCGAGTTGATGACCGCGCGGCCGCCGAGCTTCTCCAGCCCGGCGCGCACGACGTCGACCTCGGTGGAGTCCAGCACGATCGGCAGCGTCGACGCGGTCGCGAAACGCCCGGCGAGCTCCTCCATGTCGGCCACGCCGTCGCGGCCCACGTAGTCCACGCACAGGTCCAGCATGTGCGCGCCCTCGCGGATCTGGTCGCGGGCCATCTCCACGCAGTCGTCCCAGCGGCCCTCCAGCATGGCCTCACGGAACTTCCTCGACCCGTTGGCGTTCGTCCGCTCACCGATGGCCAGGTAGGAGGTGTCCTGCCGGAACGGCACGCTCTGGTAGAGGGAGGCCGCGCCCGGCTCGGGACGCGGGTGGCGCTCGGTGGGGGCGGTGCCCCGCACCCGTTCCACGACCTGGCGCAGGTGCTCGGGCGTGGTGCCGCAGCAGCCGCCGACCAGGGACAGTCCGTACTCGCGTACGAAGGTCTCCTGTGCGTCGGCCAGCTCGGAAGCGGTCAGCGGGTAGTGGGCGCCGTCCTTGCCCAGGACCGGCAGGCCGGCGTTGGGCATGCAGGACAGCGGGATCCGGGAGTGGCGGGCGAGGTAGCGCAGGTGCTCGCTCATCTCCGCCGGGCCGGTCGCGCAGTTCATGCCGATCATGTCGATGCCCAGCGGCTCCAGCGCGGTCAGCGCGGCGCCGATCTCCGAGCCCAGCAGCATCGTGCCGGTCGTCTCCACCGTCACCGAGCAGATCACCGGCAGGTCGAGGCCCAGGGCGTCCAGGGCGCGCCGGGCGCCGAGCACGGAAGCCTTGGTCTGCAGCAGGTCCTGCGTCGTCTCCACCAGCAGCGCGTCCGCGCCGCCCGCGACCAGGCCCTCCGCGTTGCGCTGGTAGGCGTCCCGCAGAACCGTGTACGGGGCGTGGCCGAGGGTGGGGAGCTTGGTGCCCGGGCCGATGGAACCGAGCACCCAGCGTTGCCGGCCGTCGCGCGCGGCGAACTCGTCGGCGACCTCACGGGCCACCCGGGCGCCGGCCTCCGACAGCTCGTGGACACGCTCGGGAATGTCGTACTCGGCCAGCGCGGAGTGGTTGGCGCCGAAGGTGTTGGTCCCCACGCAGTCGACGCCGGCGGCGAAGTACTCCTCGTGCACCGAGCGCACGATGTCCGGCCGGGTCTGGTTCAGGACCTCGTTGCACCCTTCCAGCTGCTGGAAATCGTCCAGCGAGGGGTTCTGCGCCTGGAGCATGGTGCCCATCGCGCCGTCGGCGACCACCACACGGGTGGCGAGCGCCTCGCGAAGGGCGGACACACGGGTCCGGGTGTCGGCGGACGGGGTGGACGGCGACGAGGCCATGAAGGGGCTCCCTAGGATGCGACGGCTGTCGGCTTTGCGCTGCCCGGTGCCGTCCGCAGGGAACGTCCGGGGGAGAACGCACGTCGCCAGGGTAGCCGGGACCGGGGGCGGATGGTCGGGGGCGTCCACGAGACGGACGAGTACGGCGGGGCGGGTGCCCGCCGAAGGGGTGACCTTTCGGCGTTCCGGAACGGGCCGGCTCCGGGGGCGAGCCGGGGACGGGCCGAGCGTGAGCCACGAACAGGCCGAGTACGGGAGGAGGGCGCGCCACGGCAGGCCGAGAGCGAGGCGGGACCGAGCCACGGACAGGGCCGGACAGGGGCCGAAGCCCAGCCGCAAAGGGGCAGGGAACGGTCGGAGGGGGCGGCGGGCGTGCCGGGAACGGGCCGGAGGCGGCCACGCGGAGGGAGTGCCGGGACGGGGGCTGCCCGGGTCCCCCCGCCGGTGTCCGAGGAGGGTCCCGGCCACCGGGGCGTGGCGGAAGTGCGACAGTTGCCCGCCGACCATTAGCGGGAGGTCGGCATCGACCGGTAGTGTTCGGCATTGCCGAACGGCGTCAGCGACGCCGAGGTCGGCAGTCGAAGGGGACGGAGGCAGTACGTCGATGGCACGGAACATCCAGTCGCTCGAGCGGGCGGCCGCGATGCTGCGCCTGCTCGCGGGCGGCGAGCGGCGGCTCGGCCTGTCGGACATCGCCTCGTCGCTGGGTCTGGCCAAAGGTACCGCCCACGGCATCCTGCGCACCCTCCAGCAGGAGGGCTTCGTCGAGCAGGACGACGCCTCCGGGCGCTACCAGCTGGGCGCCGAGCTGCTGCGCCTGGGCACGACGTACCTCGACGTGCACGAACTGCGGGCGCGCGCCCTGGTGTGGACGGACGACCTGGCCCGGTCGAGCGGCGAGAGCGTCCACCTCGGTGTCCTGCACCAGCGGGGCGTCCTGATCGTGCACCACGTCTTCCGGCCCGACGACAGCCGGCAGGTGCTGGAGATCGGGGCCATGCAACCGCTGCACTCCACGGCGCTGGGCAAGGTGCTGTCCGCGTACGACCCGGTCGCGCACAGCGAGGCCCTGGAGGCCGACCGCACGGCGTACACGGACCGGACCGTCTGCGAACCGGACGGCTTCGAACACATCCTGGACATCACGCGCGCGCGTGGCTACGCCGCCGACGTCGAGGAGACCTGGGACGGCATCGCCTCCATCGCCGCCCCCATCCACGACCGCCGGCGCATGCCGGTCGGCGCGGTCGGCATCACCGGGGCCGTGGAACGGCTGCGCCGGGACGGCGAGCTGCGGCCCGAGCTGGTCGCGGCCGTACGGGACTGCGCCCGCGCCGTGTCGCGGGACCTGGGCGCCGGGCGGTTCTAGGAGCGCCCCGGGCACGGACACACCCGGTATAGCGGCACACCGACACACCCGGGACCGGGATGCCGGCACACCGACACACCCGGGGACCGGGATGCCGGACGGCGTCCCGGTCCTTCCGCATGCTCCGAAGCGGCCGGCCGGCAGGCCGCTCGGGAGCGGCGTAGCGGGCATGCCGCCCGAAGGTCCGCACGCCCTGCCTCGGGAACCGATAGCCCACGTCGATCAATAACGATCGTGTTTTCGATAACAGAGCTCTTGACGCATGCCTGACGCCGAGACGAGACTCGCGTCCATCGGTCGGCATTGTCGAACACCTACCGGCAATACGCGTTAGAGTGTGACAACGCCAAGGGCCGCCATCGCTCTCACACGAGGGCGCCAGAACACCCGGAGGGACCCGGGAGTTCGGCTTTCCCTGGACGAAGGACAAAGGAGTCGCGGGTGTCCAGCTCCGACATCTTCATCGGCGAGACCATTGGTACCGCCATACTCATCCTGCTCGGCGGCGGCGTGTGTGCCGCCGTGACGCTCAAGGCCTCCAAGGCGCGCAACGCCGGCTGGGTCGCCATCGCCCTCGGGTGGGGCTTCGCCGTCATGACGGCCGCGTACATCTCCACCCCGCTCTCCGGCGCCCACCTCAACCCGGCCGTGACGGTCGGCATCGCGATCAAGGACAGTGACTGGAGCAACGTCCCCACCTACTTCGCGGGGCAACTCCTCGGCGCCATGATCGGCGCGGTCCTGGTCTGGGTCACCTACTACGGCCAGTTCCAGGCCCACCTCACCGACCGGGAGATCGTCGGCGGCCCGGACGCGCGGGACACGACGGCCAAGTCGGTCGAGGCCCAGGAGAAGGGCGCCGGCCCCGTCCTGGGCGTCTTCTCCACCGGCCCCGAGATCCGCAACGCGGTGCAGAACCTCGCCACCGAGATCATCGGCACCTTCGTCCTGCTGCTCGCCATCCTCACCCAGGGCCTCAACGACGAGGGCAACGGCCTCGGCACCCTGGGCGCCCTGATCACCGCGTTCGTGGTGGTCTCGATCGGCCTGTCCCTCGGTGGCCCGACGGGCTACGCGATCAACCCGGTCCGCGACCTCGGTCCGCGCATCGTGCACGCCCTGCTGCCCCTGCCCAACAAGGGCGGCTCCGACTGGTCCTACGCCTGGGTCCCGGTCGTCGGTCCGCTGATCGGCGGCGCGATCGCCGGAGGTGTCTACAACGTCGCGTTCGCCTGAGCGGCCTTCCGCTCGGCCATCATCGAGCCGCAGAACACGCGCCGTACGCACCGGCCCCACACCACGGAACCCCAGGAGCACACAGTGACCGACGCTCACACCGCCGGACCCTTCATCGCCGCGATCGACCAGGGCACGACCTCCTCCCGCTGCATCGTCTTCGACCGGGACGGGCGCATCGTCTCCGTCGACCAGAAGGAACACGAGCAGATCTTCCCCAAGCCGGGCTGGGTCGAGCACGACGCCGCCGAGATCTGGACCAACGTCCAGGAGGTCGTCGCCGGGGCGATCGAGAAGGCCGGCATCACCCGCGACGACATCAAGGCCATCGGCATCACCAACCAGCGCGAGACCACCCTCGTCTGGGACAGGAACACCGGTGAGCCCGTCCACAACGCCATCGTCTGGCAGGACACCCGCACCGACGCCCTGTGCCGCGAGCTCGGCCGCAACGTCGGCCAGGACCGCTTCCGCCGCGAGACCGGCCTCCCCCTCGCCTCCTACTTCGCCGGGCCCAAGGCCCGCTGGCTGCTCGACAACGTCGACGGCCTGCGCGAGCGCGCCGAGGCGGGCGACCTGCTCTTCGGCACCATGGACACCTGGGTCATCTGGAACCTGACCGGCGGGGTGAACGGCGGCAAGCACGTCACCGACGTCACCAACGCCTCCCGCACCCTGCTGATGAACCTGCACACCATGCAGTGGGACGAGCGGATCGCGGAGTCGATCGGCGTGCCGGTCCAGATGCTTCCCGAGATCCGCTCCTCCGCCGAGGTCTACGGCGAGATCAAGGGCGGCAGACTGGGCGAGCTGCTCGGCGGCATCCCGGTCGCCTCCGCGCTCGGCGACCAGCAGGCGGCCCTGTTCGGCCAGACCTGCTTCTCCGAGGGCGAGACCAAGTCGACGTACGGCACCGGCACCTTCATGGTGATGAACACCGGTGACAAGCTCATCAACTCCTACTCGGGCCTGCTGACCACGGTCGGCTACAAGATCGGCGACCAGGACACGGTCTACGCCCTGGAGGGCTCGATCGCCGTCACCGGTTCGCTGGTGCAGTGGATGCGCGACCAGATGGGCCTGATCTCCACCGCCGCCGAGATCGAAACCCTGGCGATGCAGGTCGAGGACAACGGCGGCGCCTACTTCGTGCCGGCCTTCTCCGGCCTGTTCGCCCCGTACTGGCGCTCCGACGCCCGCGGTGTGATCGCCGGTCTCACCCGGTACGTCACCAAGGCGCACCTCGCGCGCGCCGTGCTGGAGGCCACCGCCTGGCAGACGCGGGAGATCGCGGACGCCATGACGAAGGACTCCGGCGTGGAGCTGACCGCCCTCAAGGTCGACGGCGGCATGACCTCCAACAACCTGCTGATGCAGACCCTCGCCGACTTCGTGGACGCCCCCGTGGTGCGCCCGATGGTCGCCGAGACCACCTGCCTCGGCGCCGCCTACGCCGCCGGCCTGGCCGTCGGCTTCTGGAACAGCACCGACGACCTGCGCGCCAACTGGCGTCGGGCCGCCGAGTGGACCCCCCGCATGGACGCGGACATCCGCGACCGTGAGTACAAGAGCTGGCTCAAGGCCGTCGAGCGGACCATGGGCTGGCTCGAGGACGAGGAGTAAGAACCGCAATGACCACTCAGTCCACCCTGCAGACCGTGCCTGCCCTGGGTACGCACCCGGCCTCCGGCTCGAACCCGAGCCGGGCCGAGACCCGGGAGCAGCTCTCCAAGGCGTCGTACGACCTTCTCGTGATCGGCGGCGGCATCCTGGGCATCTCCACCGCCTGGCACGCCGCGCAGTCCGGCCTCAGGGTGGCCGTGGTCGACGCCGGCGACTTCGCCGGCGCCACCTCCTCCGCCTCCTCCAAGCTGCTCCACGGCGGGCTGCGCTACCTGCAGACCGGCGCGGTGAAGCTGGTGGCGGAGAACCACTTCGAGCGCCGTGCGGTCTCCCGCCAGGTGGCCCCCCACCTGGCGAACCCGCTCACCTTCTACCTCCCCGTGTACAAGGGCGGGCCGCACGGCGCGGCGAAGCTCGGCGCCGGTGTCTTCGCGTACTCGGCGCTCTCCGCCTTCGGTGACGGCGTCGGCCACCTGCTCTCCCCGGCCAAGGCCGCGCAGGACGTGCCGGAGCTGCGCACCGACAACCTCAAGGCCGTGGCCGTGTACGGCGACGACCAGATGAACGACGCCCGCATGGCGCTGATGACCGTCCGCGCGGCGGTCGACTCCGGCGCGGTCGTCCTCAACCACGCCGAGGTGACCGGTCTGCGCTTCACCAAGGGCCGGGTCACCGGCGCCGAGCTGAAGGACCGGCTGACCGGTGACGAGTTCGGGGTCAGTGCCCGCCTGGTGCTCAACGCCACCGGCCCCTGGGTCGACCACCTGCGCCGGATGGAGGACCCGAACGCGGCCCCGTCCATCCGCCTGTCCAAGGGCGCGCACCTGGTGCTCAAGCGCACCGCGCCCTGGAAGGCCGCGCTGGCGACCCCGATCGACAAGTACCGGATCACCTTCGCCCTCCCCTGGGAGGACATGCTGCTCCTCGGCACGACCGACGAGGAGTTCGAGGGCGACCCGGCGGACGTCGCGGTCAACGACAAGGACATAGCCCAGATCCTCGACGAGGCCGCGTTCTCCATCCGCGACCAGCAGCTCGACCGGGACCTGATCACATACTCCTTCGCGGGTCTGCGCGTGCTCCCGGGCGGCCCCGGTGACACCGCGAAGGCCAAGCGCGAGACGGTCGTCAGCGAGGGCCGGGGCGGCATGCTGTCCGTCGCGGGCGGCAAGTGGACCACCTTCCGCCACATCGGCCGTACGGTGATGAAGAAGCTGGAGGCGCTGCCGGGCCACCCCTTGGGCGACGACTTCGAGCCGATCGCGTCGCTGCCGAAGAAGCTGCCGCTGCCGGGCGTCGCCAACCCGCGCGCGGTGGCGCACCGGCTGCTGGTGGACGGCCCGGCGCCCGGCCCGCGCATGGCGGCGGACACCGCCAGGCACCTGGCCACGCACTACGGCTCGCTGGCCTTCGACATCGCGCGCCTGGCCAACGACAACCCTGAGCTGGCCCAGCGCGTCCACCCCGACGCCCCGGAGATCTGGGCTCAGGTCGTGTGGGCCCGGGACCACGAATGGGCCGAGACGCCGGACGACGTGCTGCGCCGGCGGACGACGCTGACGATCCGCGGTCTGGCCACCGAGGACGTCCGTGCGAAGGTCCAGGACCTGCTCGACAAGAAGTAGGACCCGGAGCAGACCGGAAGCAGGACCGGTCACCGGTGCAGCGGGAGGCGGCGGCTCCACGCCGATGGAACCGCCGCCTCCCGCACAAACCTCCCGCACGTGCCTCCCGCACGTGCCTCCCGCGCGGCGTTCACCCCCCATAATGGCGTGAGACATCGGATGTCTGAGCACGTCTTCGAAGCACAGGGAGGTCGGCCGTGGCGGTCACCGACGAGGCGATCGAGAAGATCAAGGGCATGATCGTCTCCGGCGCGCTGCGGCCCGGCGACCGGCTGCCCAAGGAGAGCGAGCTCGCCGCCGGCCTCGGACTGTCCCGCAACTCCCTGCGCGAGGCCGTACGCGCCCTGTCCCTGATCCGGATCCTGGACGTGCGGCAGGGCGACGGGACCTACGTCACCAGTCTGGATCCGCAGCTCCTGCTGGAAGCCATCGGCTTCGTCGTCGACTTCCACCGGGACGACACGGTGCTGGAGTTCCTCGCCGTGCGCCGCATCCTGGAGCCGGCCGCGACCGCGCTGGCTGCCGCCCGGATCAGTGAGCGGGAACTGGACGCGCTCGGTGCCCGGTTGGACGCCCTCGGCGCCGAACCGTCGGTGGAGGAACTGGTCGCCTGCGACGTGGAGTTCCACCGGGGCATCGTGGGAGCGTCGGGCAACTCGGTGCTGTGCTCCCTCCTCGACGGTCTGTCCGGTCCCACGACGCGCGCCCGCCTGTGGCGCGGACTCACCCAGGAGGACGCGGTCAGCCGCACCCTCCACGAGCACCGCGCGATCCTCGCCGCACTGCGCGACCGGGACGCGGAGGCGGCACGCTCGTGGGCGACGGTGCACATCGCGTCCGTGGAGCAGTGGCTGCGCTCCACTCTCTGATCCGGTTCCGGGCCGGCTCCGATCCGGTGGCGGCGGCGGGTGTCCGGCCGCCGGTAACGGGGCAGTGATGCGTTCACTCCCCCGTGCGAGGGGGCTGCGGGCGGCCCCTCGGCACGCCGTAAGGTTGGGGGGTACGCGAGGGCACGTCGGAAGGAGGCACTGGGTGATCGAGCTCGAGGGGGTTCCCGAGCTGGTCGACCCGGTCATGGTGGCCGCGTTCGAGGGCTGGAACGACGCCGGCGACGCCGCCTCCACCGCGGTCGCGCATCTCGACCGGGAGTGGAAGGGCGAGGTGTTCGCGGCGCTGGACGCCGAGGACTACTACGACTTCCAGGTCAACCGTCCCACGGTGTTCATGGAAGCGGGCGTCCGCAAGATCACGTGGCCGACGACGAGGCTGTCGGTGATCCGGGTCGGCGGTGACAAACCGCGGGACCTCGTGCTCGTCCGCGGCATCGAGCCGTCCATGCGCTGGCGCTCGTTCTGCAACGAGCTGCTGGGCTTCGCCCACGAGCTGGGCGTCGAGCTGGTGGTCGTCCTGGGCGCCCTGCTGGGCGACACCCCGCACACCCGTCCGGTCCCGGTCAGCGGCACCACGTCGGACGCCGACCTGGCCCGGCGCATGGACCTGGAGGAGACCAAGTACGAGGGGCCCACGGGCATCGTCGGCATCCTCCAGGAGGCGTGCACGCACGCGGGTGTACCGGCCGTCTCGCTGTGGGCCGCGGTGCCGCACTACGTGTCGCAGCCGCCGAACCCGAAGGCCACGCTGGCCCTGCTGAACCGGCTGGAGGACCTCATCGACGTACGCATCCCGCTGGGCGAACTGCCCGAGGACGCGCGCGCCTGGCAGGTGGGGGTGGACCAGCTGGCCGCCGAGGACAGCGAGGTCGCCGAGTACGTCCAGTCGCTGGAGGAGGCCCGGGACACCGCGGAGCTGCCGGAGGCGTCGGGCGAGGCGATCGCCCGGGAGTTCGAGCGGTATCTGCGGCGACGGGACGGCTCCGGGCCGGGTGGTCCGGGTGGCCACGCCACGGCCGACGGCGGTGAGGGCCCGCCCGGAACGCCGTATCTGCGGGACAGTCCCAGCGGCCGTACGCGTCCGCCGAAGCCGCCGAAGGCGAACGGGGACGACGAGGAGTCGTCGGAGGACTGAACATACGGGGACGGGGGCGCTTCCCGGCGGGAAGCGCCCCCGTCCCCGTATGCACGGCTGCTTACAGCGCCACGCCCAGCAGCGCGTCGACCGCGCGGGAGACGACACCGGGGGCGCCGATGTCCGTGCCGCCGCTCTCCTGCTGGAGCGCGGCCCACCGGTCGACCGCGTCGAGGGCGGCCGGGGAATCCAGGTCGTTCGCGAGGGCCGCGCGGATCTCCTCGACGAGCGCCTCGGCGGACGGACCGTCGGGCCGGGAGACCGCTGCGCGCCAGCGGTCGAGCCGGGCGAGGGCGTCCTGGAGTACCCGGTCGGTCCACTCCCAGTCCGAGCGGTAGTGGTGGGCGAGCAGCGTGAGCCGGATCGCGGCCGGGTCGACGCCCTCACGGCGCAACTGCGAGACGAAGACCAGGTTGCCCTTGGACTTGGACATCTTCTCGCCGTGGAGACCGACCATGCCGGCGTGGACGTACGCCTTGGCCATGGGGAACTCGCCGGTGAGCGCCTGGGCGTGCGAGGCGCCCATCTCGTGGTGCGGGAAGGCGAGGTCGGAGCCGCCGCCCTGGACGTCGAAGCCCATGCCGAGGTGGTCGAGGGCGATGGCCACGCACTCGATGTGCCAGCCGGGGCGGCCTCGGCCGAGTGAGCCGCCGTCCCAGCTGGGCTCGCCCTCGCGGGCCGTCATCCACAGCATCGGGTCGAGCGGGTTCTTCTTCCCCGGCCGGTCCGGGTCCCCGCCCCGCTCGGCGGAGAGCAGCCGCATGGCGGCGGCGTCGAGGTGGGAGACACCACCGAAGTGGGGGTCGGACTCGACGGAGAAGTAGATGTCCCCCTCGAGCTCGTACGCCGCGCCCGCGTCCCGCAGCCGCTCGACGAGCGGGACGATCCCGGGTATGGCCTCCACGGCGCCTATGTAGTGCCGCGGCGGCAGCATCCGCAGCGCCGTCATGTCCTCACGGAAGAGGGCGGTCTCCTTCTCGGCGAGGGCGGTCCAGTCGACGCCGTCCCGCTCGGCCCGCTCCAGCAGCGGGTCGTCGACGTCGGTGACGTTCTGGACGTAGTGAACCTGCCGCTTGTTGTCGAGCCACACGCGTTGCACGAGGTCGAACGCGTTGTAGGTCGCCGCGTGCCCCATGTGGGTGGCGTCGTACGGCGTGATGCCGCAGACATAGATGCGGGCGACGGGACCGGGGTCGAGAGTGACCAGGCCTCCGGTCGCGGTGTCGTGGATCCTCAGGTCGCGACCCTGACCAGGCAGGGCGGGGACCTCGGAAGCGGGCCAGGCATGCATGTCATGAGCCTAACCGGACGGATGTTCCGTACACGAACCGGACCGGGCCGGATGGCCGGTAAGGCACTCTTGCGCGGCACCGGCCGTTGTGCCGGTCGGGCCACGACGGGTGCCTACACGGGCGGCCAGGGAATGGCCGGCCACTCCCCGCTCGGTTCCGGGTGCCTCCCGGAGGCCAGCAGGGCCGCCACACGCGCGCGCGTGGCGTCGAGTTCGGCGGGGGTGATCAGCGCACCCAGCCGGGTCGCCAGGGCCCCGCCGTCCTTCAGTGCCTCCCTGAGCCCGTCGAGCACCGCCAGGGCCTCCCCGGTGAGCGGATCGCCCGCCCAGCCCCACAGCAGGGTGCGCAGCTTGTTCTCGGCGTGGAAGGCCACGCCGTGGTCGATGCCGTACAGCCGTTCCTCGTCCGCGGGCAGCAGATGGCCGCCCTTGCGGTCGGCGTTGTTGATCACGGCGTCCAGCACGGCGAGCCGGCGCAGTCGCTCGTCGTCGGCGTGTACGAGCAGCGCGGTGCGGCCCTCCCCGACCTCGGCGAGGGCGATCGCCTTCCAGCCGGGGCCGGGTTCCTCGTCCTCGACCAGGGCGAGCAGCTCCGTCTGGGGCACCGCCTCGATCCACAGCTGGCACATGCCCTCGCCGTACGGTCCGTCGCGCAGCACGGTGGGCGGTACGAGGCCCCAGCCGGTCGCCTCGGAGACCTCGTAGGCGGCGACCTCGCGCCGGGCGAGGTCGCCGTCGGGGAAGTCCCACAGGGGCCGTTCCCCGGCGACCGGCTTGTAGATGCAGGCCGCCTCGCGTCCCTCGTGCGTGACCGTGCAGTACAGGGCCGCGTTGGAGGCGTCACGGATGCGTCCGCGCACGGTCAGTTCGCCCAGGGCGAGCAACTCGGCGGTCGCCGCTTCGGTGGTCACGCTCCGCGGCGGTATCCGTTCTGGCGCGGACATACGTGTCCTTCCGGGTCGAGCGGGAGGCTGCACAGCGGGCACGGCGGCCGCCCGGCGTTGACGACGTCGAGGGCTCGCTTGGCGAAGGCCCTGGCCTGTGTGCCGGTGAGGCGGACCCGGAGCATCGGGGGGCCGTTCTCCTCGTCCTGGAGGAGCCGCTCCTCGGCTTCCGCCAGGTCCTCCTCGGACTCGGCGTCCAGCTCCACGAGGGCCTGCGCCTCGACGATCATGCGCTGGTCCTCGCCGTCCCAGGCGAGCGCCATGGTGCCGACCCTGAACTCCTCCTCGACGGGGGTGTCCAGCGGGGCGGTGTCGGCGGGCTCGGTGGGGGCGACGGCGGGGACGACGGTGCTGCCGCCGCTGCGCCGTACGACCTCGTCGAGGAGTTCGTCCATGCGCTCGGCGAGGGCGGCGACCTGGGTCTTCTCCAGGGCCACGCTGGTCACCCGGGAGCCGGCGATGGCCTGGAGGAAGAACGTACGGCGCCCGGGCAGTCCGACCGTACCGGCCACGAAACGTTCCGGTTGGTCGTAGAGGAACACCTGACGGGACACGTCCTGTCTCCATGGAAGTCGGGGAAAGCGGGGAAAGCGGGAAGTCGGGGGCACTGCTGCGACCGCTTCACCCTACTGCGGGCGACGATCACGGTGCGCCCGCACCACCACCGACGGCGGCCTGGTCGCCCGAGGGCTCCTCGTTCGGGGCGAGGGAGGCGAAGTCGCCGGTGTCACCGAGGCGTACGAGGAACGGGCGCAGCCGGGTGTAGCGGATCGCGGTGACGGAGCAGGGCTCGACGGAGATCCGCTGGAAGAGGTCGAGGTGCAGGCCCAGCGCCTCCGCGACGAGGGACTTGATGATGTCGCCGTGGGAGCACATGAGGTAGACGGCGTCGGCGCCGTGGTCGCGCTCCACGCGCGCGTTCCACTCGCGGACCGCCTCGGCGGCGCGGGTCTGCATCGCGCGCATCGACTCGCCGCCGGGGAACGCGGCGGCGGAGGGGTGGGCCTGGACCACCTCCATCAGGGGCTCGTCCCCCAGCTCGGCGAGCTTGCGGCCGGACCAGTCGCCGTAGTGGCACTCCCCGATCCGTTCGTCGGTGTGCGCCCGCAGTCCGGGCCGGGCGTCGAGCAGTGGGCGGATCGTCTCCTGGCAGCGCTGCAGCGGGCTGGTGACGACCTCTGAGAGCGGCAGGGCGGCGAGCCGACCGGGCAGCGCGGCGGCCTGTGCGGCCCCGCGTTCGTCGAGGGCGACGCCGGGCGTCCAGCCGGCGAGCAGCCCCTCGGTGTTGGCGGTGGAACGTCCGTGCCTGACCAGGATCAGCGTGGGCATGCGGACAGGGTAGGCATACGGCACGGTGCTCGGGTGCCGGGGTGAAGGGAGAATGTGTTCGGTGATCGTCGACTGTGCCATCTACCGGGACGGGCACCGCACGGACGGACCGGAGGATTTCTCCGATGCGCTGGGCGAGGCGCGGACCGCGGGCGGTTTCGTCTGGATCGGGCTGCACGAGCCGACGGAGGACGAGTTCGACCTGGTCACCCAGGAGTTCGGGTTGCATCCGCTGGCGGTGGAGGACGCCCTGAAGGCCCACCAGCGGCCCAAGCTAGAGGTGTACGAGGACTCGCTCTTCGCCGTTCTCAAGCCGGTGGTGTACGAGCCGGAGAGCGACGCCGTCTCCACCGACGAGCTCATGATCTTTCTGGGTGACGCGTTCGTGGTCGTCGTCCGGCACGGCGAGGGCGCCCCGCTGAGGGCCGTACGGCAGCGTCTGGAGCACGAGCCCGAACTGCTCGGCAAGGGCCCCACCGCGGTGCTGTACGCGATAGCGGACGCCGCCGTCGACCACTATCTGGACGTGGCGGTCGAGCTGCAGAACGACCTGGAGGAACTGGAGGCCGAGGTCTTCTCACCGGACGGCGGCGGCTCCCGGCACACGGCGTCCAGGATCTACACCTTCAAGCGGCAGGTCCTGGAGTTCCGCCGGGCGACCGGCCCGCTGGCGCCACCGCTGGCCCGGCTGGCCGGGACGGGGGCGTTCGGCGCCGGGGTGCCCTTCGTGAACGACAGGGCGCGGCCGTTCTTCCGGGACGTGAGCGACCACCTCACGCGCGTGAACGAGTCGGTGGAGGCACTGGACCGGCTGGTCTCGGACATCCTGTCGGCACACCTGGCGCAGACGAGCGTCCGGCAGAACGACGACATGCGGAAGATCTCCGCGTGGGCGGCGATGGCGGCGGTGCCCACCATGGTCGCGGGGATCTACGGCATGAACTTCGACCACATGCCGGAACTGCACTGGGAGTGGGGCTACCCGGCGGTGATCGTGCTGATGGTCGCACTGGAGGTGCTGCTGTTCCGGTTGTTCAAGCGCCGGGGCTGGCTGTAGGGGCAGGCGTGCCTCAGGGCCCGTAGGACGGCCGCGGAGGCCGTCAGGCCATTGCGGTGACCGTCAGGCGACCTCGAAAGTCGTGGCGGCGGGCCCGCCGAGCGCATCGCGCCGTTCGGGTGTCCTCAGCGTCACCATGCGGCGCCAGCCGGCCAGCCGCTCGTAGGCGTACATCGCGTGGATGCCCGCCGCGAGCATCGCCGACCTGGTGCGCGGCCAGCCCAGGAGGCCCCCCATGCGGGCCATCACCGCGAGGCTGACGTCCCGGTGGACGCGGATCTCGGCGAGCGCGCACTCGCGCAGCGTCCGCTGGATGTACCGGCCGTGCCCGGCGGCGGCGTAGCGCAGCAGTTCCTCGTGGGAGTAGGCGAGGTGGTTGTCCTCGTCGGCCGAGATCATCCGGACGGCCCGGCCGAGGTCCGGATGGTCCGCGAAGTACTTGAGGAGCATCGCCATCTGCTCGGCCGCACGCTGCTCGGTGACCCTGCTGTGCGCGAGGTAGGTGATGACGTCCCGCACCGTGAGGGGCTCGTCGGCCTTGAGCTTCTCGTGGGCTAGGCCGATGCCGTGGCGTTCCAGGAGCTTGGTGTAGTCGGTCTCGGCGGGCACTTCGACGGGTTCGAGGCCGCGCTTCTTCAGCAGGGCGTTGAAGATCCGCCCGTGCTTGTCCTCGTCCGCGCCGTGCCGGGTGATCCTGGGGGCGAGGGCCCGCTCGCTCTCGGGTACCAGCGCCGCGATGCGCGCGTTCTCCCAGCCGCCCTGCGACTCCCCGCTGGCCGCGATGGAGCAGAAGAGACGGAACGACTCGTCGTTGTCGAGGATCTCCTGGAACAGACTCTTGGCCGAAAGCATCGGTGGCACCTCTCTGCCTCTGCAGGATGTCGCAGGTTCCGCAGACTCCGCGAGACTCCGCAAGGAACGAGTCAAGTGCGGGAGACGAGGCGCGGCAACAGGTGCGGCGGGCAACTCGGCCAAAAGAAGGACGGCCGGGAACACGAGGAGGCGTAACCACGGGCACGCGGGCGCGTTGTTCCCCGTGACGGCCGTGGCGGGGAAGACCCCCCGAGCCCCCACCACGGCCGCAGAAACCTCCCGACGGACCCAGGCCGGTCCGATGGACCCCAGGCCGGTCCGACAGACCTCAGGCCAGTCCGGCGCGCTCCAGGGCTTCGGTGCCGGCGCGGAGCGCGGCGATCCTCTCGTCCAGGGTGAAGCCCGCGGGGGCGAGGGTCAGCGTGGTGACACCGGCGGCGGCGTAGGCCTTCATCCGGTCCGCGATGCGGTCGACGGAACCGAGCAGTGTCGTCCCGTCGATCAGGTCGTGCGGTACGGCCGCCGCGGCGCCCTGCTTGTCGCCGGACAGGTACTTGTCCTGGATCTCGGCGGCCTCCGCCTCGTAGCCCATGCGCTGGGCGAGCTGGTTGTAGAAGTTCTGCTTGCGGCTGCCCATGCCTCCGACGTACAGCGCGGTGTAGGGGCGGAAGGTGTCGGCGAGCGCGGCGACGTCCTTGTCGTCGCCGAGGGCGAGCGGCACGGTCGGGCAGACGTCGAATCCGGCGAGGGTCTTCCCGGCCTTCTCCCGCCCGGCGCGCAGGTGCCGGATCGCCGTGTCCTCCAGGTGGTCGGCGGACGGGAAGATCAGCAGGGCGCCGTCGGCGATCTCGCCGGTCTGCTCCAGGTTCTTGGGGCCGATCGCGGCGATGTACAGCGGGATGTGCTCGCGCTGCGGGTGCACCGTCAGCTTGATCGGCTTGCCGGGACCGCCGGGCAGCGGCAGCGTCCAGTGCCGCCCCTCGTACGACAGCCGTTCCCGCGTCATCGCCTTCCGCACGATCTCGACGTACTCGCGGGTGCGGGCCAGCGGCTTGTCGAACTCGACCCCGTACCAGCCCTCGGAGACCTGCGGGCCGGAGACGCCGAGGCCCAGGCGGAAGCGGCCCTTCGAGAGGGAGTCCAGGGTGGCGGCCGTCATCGCGGTCATCGCGGGCTGGCGGGCCGGGATCTGGAAGATGGCCGAACCCACGTCGATGCGCTCGGTCTGCGCGGCGACCCAGGTGAGCACGGTGGCCGCGTCGGAGCCGTAGGCCTCGGCGGCCCAGCAGACGGCGTACCCGAGCCGGTCGGCCTCCTGAGCGACGGCCAGGTTGTCCCCGTCCATTCCGGCACCCCAGTAGCCGAGGTTGATCCCGAGCTGCATGGCCGATTCCCCTTACTGATCAGTAATGTCTTCCGGGTCCCGACCATAGCGTGGGAATTCGGTTGTCCACAGGCCCCCACAGCGCAAGCCGTGGCCAGTAATGTCGGCGTTCATGGAGCAGAGGCATCTCGGCCGCACCGGCCTGCGCGTGTCCCGCATCGGTCTCGGCACCCTGACCTGGGGCCGTGACACGGACGAGCACGACGCCGCGGACCTCTTGAAGACCTTCTGGGAAGCGGGCGGAACCCTCGTCGACACGGCGGACGTGTACGGCGACGGGGAAGCCGAGTACCTGCTCGGACGGCTCATGGAAGGGCTGGTGCCGCGCCGGGACCTGGTGATCTCGACCAAGGCGGGCAGCGTGCCCGACCCCGACCGCCGCTTCGACGGTTCGCGCGCCCACCTGCTCTCCGCGCTGGACGCCTCGCTGGCCCGCCTCGGCACGGACCACGTCGACGTGTGGCACCTGCACGCCTTCGATCCGCACACGCCGCTGGAGGAGACGCTGCACGCCCTGGACGTGGCGGTGAGCAGCGGCCGTGCCCGGTACGCGGGGGCCTCCAACTTCTGCGGCTGGCAGCTGGCCAAGGCGGCCACTTGGCAGCTGGCGGCGCCGGCCGTACGGAACCGGCTGGCGAGCACCCAGATGGAGTACTCGCTGCTCCAGCGCGGCATCGAACGCGAGGTGCTGCCTGCCGCCCTGGACCTGGGCATCGGCCTGCTGCCCTCCTCGCCGCTGGGCCGGGGGGTCCTCACCGGCAAGTACCGGGGGGACGCGACGCCGTCCGACTCTCGCGGCGCCTTGGAGCACATGGCCCCGTTCGTCGCGCCCTACCTCGACGACACGGCCGGCCACATCGTGGACGCCGTGGCGACGGCGGCGGACGGGCTCGCCGTGACCCCGCTCCAAGTGGCGCTGGCCTGGGTACGCGACCGGCCCGGCGTGGTCGCCCCGATCGTCGGCGCACGCAACGCGCAGCAGCTCACGGCGGCGTTGTCAGTGGAGACCCTTAGTCTTCCTGACGAGATCTGCCGGGCTCTCGACGACGTGTCGGCGCCCGTGCACCGCTATCCCGATCACGACTGGAGCACGCTGTGAGCACGGAGCCCGAGCCCGCCTCTGAGGACACCGCGGACGTCGCGGACACCATGGACGCCGGGCCGGAGACCGCGGGCACCGCGAACGGGGCCGACGCCGAGGCACCGGCCGACGCCGGAGCCTCTGACACCGGGGCCGCCGGTCAGGAGCAGGCGCTCGACGGCGCCGGGGGCGAGGCGTCCGCCGGGCAGACCGCGGGCGACCGGGCCACCGAGGCAACCGCGGAGCCGCCCGGGCCCAGGTCCGACGGCGCCGGGAGCGAGACGACGACCGGACAGCCGGACGGCGACGACGCGGACGGTGACAGCGCGGACGGTGACAGCGCGGACGGTGACAGCGCGGCGGGGCAGGTGTCCGAGGCCGAGGCCGAGCAGGCCGCTCAGCGGCTCGTGCGGGAGCGGATCGAACGGCGGAAGGCCGAGAAGCAGGCGCCGATCGACGCCGGGGCCAAGCTCAGCGGGACGGCGGCCGATCTACTCGCCGCCGTGCGGGCCGTGGAGAGCGGTGAGAAGCCCACTGCCACCGTCTTCGGCGACCCCGGGCCGGCCCCGCGCCGCCCCGCCCCGGAGCCGGTACACCGGCCCCGGCCGGTGCCGGCCGAGCCGGCCTCCGGCACCGCGGGACCCGCCCCGGAGACCGTCCAGGCCGTGCGGCGCGTACTGGCCGAGGGCGGCGCCCCCGAGGCGCTCGCGGCGCAGACCGCCGTGCTCCTCGGCGAGGAGGCGGAGGAGGCACTGCGCGCGGACCCCTGGCAGCTGCTCCGGGTCGCCGGAGTACGGCCGGAGCAGGCCGACGGGTTCGCCCGGGCACTGCTCGGCGCAGCGTGCGGTCCGGACGACGAGCGCCGCGGCCGTGCGATCACGGTATGGCTGCTGGAGCAGGCGGCCCTGGCCGGGCACACGGCCCTGGAACTGCCCCGGCTCACGGCCACGCTGGCCCAGCGGGGCGTGCCGGACCCCGACGCCGCCGTACAGAGCACGCTCGCGGAGGGAGAGGCGCTGGCCTTCCAGGACGCCCTGGAGGAGACCGGCGCCCACCCGGGCAACGCGACGAACCCGACGAACCCGGTGGACGCGACCGGCGAGGCGGAGGCGGAGGGGACGGACGAAGGCGAGGAACGCCCGGTCCGGGTCCTGATCGGTCTGGAACGGTACGCGCTCGCCGAGGAGAGCCTCGCCGACGGTCTGGCCCGGCTGGTCAACTCGGCGCCGAAGCAGGACGGTTCGGCGGCGGACTGGGAGCAGGCCGCCGCCTTGGCGCAGGGTTGTGCGGCCGACCTGATCCGCGCCGTCACGGACCACGGGCTGGTCCTGCACACCGGCGGGGAGGCCGCCCTGGCCGAACCGGCGGCCCTGCTGCACGCCGCGCACGCCCTGGGCCTGCGCGCCTGGGCCGCCGCACACGGACCGCTCGGCCGCGACCGCTTCGCCGCCCTGCTGGGCGACCTGCCGTCCGCGACACGCTCCCCCGGCCCCACGGTCCCGGACGGCGCCGTACCGGCCGGTCCGGCCGTCGTCACCGTGGCCGGGCTGCTGACCGGGGCCGAGGGGCCGGGCCGGGACTCGGACGGTGCGCTGGACCTCGATCTGCTCGTCGTGCTCGACGCCCCGCAGCTGGACGTCGAGGCGGGCGCCCTGCTGGCGGAGTCGCTGCCGGACGGGGCCCGGCTGGTGCTCGCCGGGGATCCCGCGGTGCTGTGGTCCGCGGGTCCCGGGCGGATTTTCGCGGACCTGCTGGCGGCGCGGATCTGCCCCCAGATCGCCTCGCGGCGGCCGGACCCCGGCCCGCTCGGTGAACTGGTCTCCGGCATCGGCATCGGCGAGCTGGGCCAGGTGGAGGCGCCCGGCAAGGAGGTCGTGATCGTGCCGGTGCGGGACGCGGGCGAGGCCGTGCACCGCACCGTCCAGCTCGTCGCGGACTCGGTGCCGCGCGCGATCGGCGTCCCCGCCGAGGAGACCCAGGTGATCACGCCGGGCCACGGCGGCGCGGCGGGCACACGGGCGCTCAACGCGGCTCTGAAGGAGCGGCTGAACCCCGGCCCCGGCCGGTTCGGCGGGTTCGACCCCGGCGACCGTGTGGCCTACTCCCCCGCACCGGGCCGGGTGGTACCGGGCCGGGTGGTGAAGGCCGACGCCGACGGGCTGCACCTGTCGTGCGCGGGCGAGGCGGTCGTCGTGCCGAAGGAGCGGGTGGAGCGGTCCGTACGGCACGGATGGGCGCTGACCGCGCACCAGGCGGTGGGCGGCCGGTGGCCGGCGGTGGTCGTGGTCCTGCCCGGCGATGCCGCGCAGGCCCTCAGCCGGCCCTGGGTCTACACGGCGTTCGGCCGGGCCGCGCGCCATCTGTCCGTGGTGCACGGCGTGGAGCAGACGCTGCCCCGTGCCGTGGCCGAGGTGCCCGCGAAGCCGCGCACGACCCGGCTGCCGGTGTTGCTCCAGCCGCAGGTCCCAGCGGCGGGCTGACGCCCGGCGCGCACCCGGCCGGGACGCCTCGCCTCGTGGCGTGGCCTCGCCCGCCGTGCTGGGCAAACGTGACAGCGGCGGTCACAGGGGGCAACCCCTGTGACCGCCGCTGTCACGCTGTCACGCTGTCACGCCGGCCGGTCCGTCCCGGCTCCGTCGCCCGGCGGTCCGCCGCTCAGCGATCCGCCTGCGGCCGCACCGGTTCACCGTCCTCGTCCCGGTCGTCGTCCTCGTCCTCGTCCGTGTCCAGGTCCGCGTCCGTGGCCAGGTCCTCGTCCAGGTCCGTGTCGAGGTCCTCCTCCAGTTCCTCCACATCCACGTCCACGTCCACGTCCACGTCGCCGTCGCCGGTCCCGTCGTCGTCCTCTTCGTCATCGAGGCCGTCGTCGAACTCGTCGTCGAACACCGCACTGACGTCGAAACGGCAGACCACCCGTTGCGGATCGGCCTGCTCGAACGGGGCCTCCAGCCACTCGCCGGGGTCGGCGGCCTCGTCCGCGGCCGTCACCCAGAGCGTGGAGTCGCCTTCTTCCAGGCCGAACTCCTTGTGCCGGGAAGCGATCTCGTCCGCCTCGAACTCGCCGAACAGGAGGCCGAGCGCCCCGTGAACCGTGCCGGAGGCCTCCACGCCCGCCCCGTCGTCGTCCGCCGCCTCGATCCGCCGGGCCTGGGCCATCAGCCGCTGCGGCTCGGCCACGGCGTAGTCACGGCGGATGAGGACGCTCAGCGCGTTGGGCTCCTCGGGGCCCGTGTACGGCGGCAGCGAGTCGTCCGCGCCGGGGATCTCGAAGGGAGTGACCTCGTCGTAACGGTCGTAGAGCAGTTCGTCGTACGCCTCCGCGGCCGCGGCCAGCTGGTTGAACGCGTCATAGACGGCCGGGTCGTCCTCCCCCGACCGGCGTTCGACCGCGGCCAGGTGGCGGTCGAGCGCGGTCTTGACCGCCTCGGCGGCGGCGCGTACCTCGGCAGCGGTGGGCTGCGCAGCATCAGACATAGTGCAGACGCTATCCGTACCGGGCCCCAGCCCGCACAATAGATGCGATGCCGGAATACGAATTTGTCGACGTGTACGTGCCACGCGGGGTTTCCCGCAAGGAGACGACACGTCTGCTGACCGACCACGCCGAGTACGGACACTGGGAGTTGTACCGCCTGAGCCTGCTGCGCGACGGCAGCCGCAAGGTGCGGCTGCGGCGGCGGATCATCCGCCAGGTACGCGCCACCTGGTGACCCAGGTACGCGCCACCCGGTGAGCCGGTGACGGGACCCGACCGCGCTCGGGTGACGGAGACGGAGCGGGCCCCGCCGGTGCGGGGCCCGCTGCGCGTGCCGGTCCGCGTGGTCACGCCGAGGCGCGCGCCTTGCGGTAGAGCACCGTGCCCGCGAGCAGCGCGCCCGCGCCCACCGGCAGGGCGAGGCCGAGGGACAGGTCGCTGCCGGTCTCGGCGAGCTGTGCGTCGCCCCCGGGCTGGGCGACGGTCTGGGTGCCCGGCCGGCTGACGTGCGAGGAACCGCCCGGCGTCTCGTCGTCCGAGTCGGGCGGGCTGCTCTCAGTGCCGGGATCACCCGGGGCCTCGGGGTCGCCCGGGTCACCCGGCTCCGCGGGGTCGTCCGGGTCCCCGGGAGGCGTCTCGTGGTCACCGCCGGGCGGCGTGGTGTGATTCCCGCCACCCCCGTTGCCGCAGTCGTTGCCGGTGGCCGGGTTGAGGGCGCCGACGATGTCGACGCTGTTGCCGCACACGTTCACCGGCACGTGGATCGGCGCCTCGACGTGATTGCCGGAGGCGACGCCGGGTGAGTCGGTGGCCTGCCCATCGGCGTGCGAGCCTCCGTGCGAGCTGTGCCCGCCGCCGGAGCCGCCATACTCGCCGGACGCACCGCCGCCCTGATTGGTGCACGAGTTGCCCATCGCGGGGTTGAGGACGCCGATGACGTCGACCGTGTTGCCGCAGACGTTCACCGGCACGTGCACCGGCGCCTGCACCGTGTTGCCGGACAGTACGCCGGGCGAACCCGAACTCGAGCCGTACGCCCCCGAGTCCGCGTGGGCGGCGCCGCCCGCGGCGGCGATCACGCCGGTGGCCGCCGCCATCGTCATCAGGCCCTTGCGGGTGCCCTGTCGCATTTTCTGAATCCCTGCCTTGCCCTTGTCCCGTGGTACCGAGAAGTGCCGTGCACCGAGAAGTCGCGTGGTAGCGAGAAGTCGCGCAGTGGCGACAGTGCCGGGAATCCCGGCGTTGCCGTCGGCCTCCGGCCCCGAAGGTCTTCCCAAAGGCCGTCGGCCCCGGAGCACATGGCGTGCGCTCCGGGGCCGACGGACTCAGACCCTCATGGGGCGAGGCACAACGTCACTTGTTGATGCAGACGTTGCCGAAGGCGGGGTTCAGCAGACCGATCACGGAGACCGTGTTGCCGCAGACGTTCACGGGAACGTGGATGGGCGCCTGAACGACGTTGCCGGAAAGGACGCCCGGCGAGTGCACGGCGGCACCCTGAGCACCGGAGTCGGCGGCGGCCATGCCAGCGCCCGCGAGCACCAGACCACCGGTGGCTGCCGCAACGGCGACGACCTTCTTGAGCATTGTTCCTCCTAGTTGGCAAGCGCGATCCCAGCTTGCTGATCGCATCACCTGTAACGAGGAGGAACTAATGAGGCTACGAGCTTATGAGCGTATTCACTCGTCCCGGTCGGCCCCCGCACGGGCGGCCGAATACCGCCGCGTGCGGAAGTCGGGTTTCAGCGGGCGGATCAGGACGCGTCGATGAAGCGGTCGAGCACCCGCACGCCGAACTGCAGCCCCTCCACCGGCACCCGCTCGTCCACCCCGTGGAACATGCCCGCGAAGTCCAGCTCCGGCGGCAGCTTGAGCGGCGCGAAGCCGAAGCAGCGGATGCCGAGGTCGTCGAAGGACTTGGCGTCGGTGCCGCCGGAGAGCATGTAGGGCACCGCGCGCGCGATCGGGTCCTCGGCGCGCAGGGCGGTCTGCATGGCGTCGACGAGCCGGCCGTCGAAGTCGGTCTCCAGCGCCTTGTCGGCGTGCACGTCCTCACGCCGCACGCGCGGGCCGAGGATGCGGTCGAGGTCGGCGAGGAACTCCTCCTCGTAGCCGGGCAGGAAGCGTCCGTCGACGTGCGCGGTGGCCTGCCCGGGGATGACGTTGACCTTGTAGCCGGCGCCGAGCTGGGTGGGCGCCGCCGAGTTGCGCAGCGTCGTGCCGATCATCCGGGCGATGCCGCCGAGCTTGGCGAGGGTCTCCTCCATGTTCTCGGGGTCGAGTTCGGTGCCGAGCGCGTCGGACAGTTCGTCCAGGAAGGCCCGTACGGTCTTGGTGACCCTGACCGGCCACTTGTGCCGGCCGAGCCGTGCCACCGCCTCGCACAGTTCGGTGATCGCGTTGTCGTCGTTGGTCATCGACCCGTGCCCGGCCGTGCCGTCGACGGTGAGCCGCATCCAGTGCATGCCCTTCTCGGCGGTCTCGACGAGGTAGAGCCGCAGCTTCTCGTTGACCGTGAAGGAGAACCCGCCGACCTCGCCGATCGCCTCGCTGACGCCCTCGAACAGTTCCGGGTGCTTGTGCACCAGGTGCTTGGCGCCGTACGTGCCGCCGGCCTCCTCGTCCGCGAGGAACGCCAGCACGATGTCGCGCGGGGGCTTGCGCCCGCTGCGCAGCCGGTCGCGGACGACCGCCAGCGTCATCGCGTCCATGTCCTTCATGTCGACCGCGCCGCGCCCCCACACGCACCCGTCCGCGATCTCGCCGGAGAAGGGGTGGTGGGTCCAGTCGTCCGCGTTGGCCGGGACGACGTCGGTGTGGCCGTGGATGAGCAGCGCGGGCCTGGACGGGTCCTCGCCCTCGATCCGGGCCACCGTGGAAGCGCGTCCGGGGTGGGACTCGAAGATCTGCGGTTCGAGTCCCACCTCGGCGAGCTTCTCGGCGACGTACTCCGCCGCCTTGCGCTCGCCCGGACCCGAGTGGTCGCCGTAGTTGCTGGTGTCGATCCGGATCAGCTCGCGGCAGAGGTCGACGACCTCGTCCTCGCCGGTGACGCTCCTGGCCGTGCCCGAGTCGCTCACGTGCTTCCTCCCGCTGTCACTGCTGCTGGTCACTGCTGGCTGGATACTGCTGCTGGTCACTGCTGACGTCGCTGCTGGTGGGTCCCTCTCATCCTCCCCCTCCGGCCGCCCCCGCCCAAGGTGGGGGTGATCGGCCACCCCGGAAAGCCTGGTAATGTTTACGTCGTCGCCGGGGGAAAACCCCGCACGACAGACACCTTGTCCGGGTGGCGGAATGGCAGACGCGCTAGCTTGAGGTGCTAGTGCCCTTTATCGGGCGTGGGGGTTCAAGTCCCCCCTCGGACACCAGATGGATCACTGAAGGGCCCTTGGTCACCAAGGGCCCTTCAGTGTCTCCCGCCGAGGCCCGGCGTCGACCAGGCACAATGGCCGCCATGCCAACTCGTTCCTGCCCGTGCGGGCTCCCCAGGACCTACGAGGACTGCTGCGGCCGCTTCCACACGGGCGCGGCCGCCGCGCCGACCGCCGAGGCCCTGATGCGCTCGCGGTACAGCGCCTTCGTACGGCAGGACGCCGGGTACCTGCTGCGCACGTGGCATCCCCGGACCCGCCCCGAGCGCCTCGACCTCGGCCCGGGGACACGGTGGGCCGGGCTGGAGATCCTGGCCGCGACCGGCGGGTCCGCCTTCCACTCCGCCGGGACCGTGACGTTCCGGGCGTCCTACCGCGGTGGGTCGCTGCACGAGCGGAGCCGGTTCGAGCGGGTCGACGGGGCATGGACGTACGTCGACGGGGAGTTCCTCGACTGACCGGCTCGCGGGTCAGGGCGCCAGGATGTCCAGCTCCTGCAGCGCCCCCACCGTGATCTCCCGGGTCAGCCGCTCGGCGCGCTCCGCGTCCCGCGCGCGGACCGCCTCGGCGACCTGGACGTGCAGGGTGACGGCGGCCGGGTCGGGGTCCTCGAACATCACGTCGTGATGGGTGCGGCCGGCCAGGACCTCGGCGACGACGCCGCCGAGGCGGGCGAACATCTCGTTGCCGGAGGCGGTCAGGATGACGCGGTGGAAGGCCACGTCGTGGAAGAGGTACTGCTCCAGCTGGTGGCCGCTCGAGTTGGCGACCATGCCCAGCGCGCACTCGGTCAGCTCTGCGCACTGCTCCGGCGTGGCGAGCCGCGCCGCCAGGCCCGCCGCCACCGGTTCGACGGCCGACCGCAGCACGGTCAGGGAGCGCAGCTGCCGCGGGCGTTCGGCGCCGGCCAGGCGCCAGCGGATGACCTGCGGGTCGTAGACGTTCCACTCGCACTCGGCCAGGACGGTGACGCCCACCCGGCGGCGCGACTCGACCAGGTGCATGGACTCCAGGACCCGGACCGCCTCCCGCATCACGGAGCGCGACACCTCGAACCGCTGGGCCAGCTCGTCGGTGCGCAGCACGCTGCCCGCAGGGTACTCGCCCGCGGTGATCGCGGGGCCGAGGGTGTCCAGTACGCGGCCGTGCAGCCCCCGGCCCGGTGTGCTCATGCACTCAGCGTACGGGGCACGTCACGGGAACAAAAAGTCAGACTTATATGTCACACCCTCTTGAATTCGTCGTACCTAATGGGTTTCAGTTGCGTCGACATCACGTGTCGACGAAGACAGCAGACAGCGAGAGTGCGATGCAGCAACTGCACACCCCCCATGTCGTCGTGGTCATGGGCGTAGCGGGCACCGGGAAGACCACCATCGGCCCCCTGCTCGCGGCCCGGCTCGGCGTTCCCTACGCCGAGGGCGACGACTTCCACCCGCCGGCCAACATCGCCAAGATGACGGCCGGCACCCCGCTCACCGACGACGACCGCTGGCCGTGGCTGGACGCCATCGGCGGCTGGGCGCACGGGCGGGCCGGGCTCGGCGGGGTGGTGAGCAGTTCGGCGCTGAAGCGGTCGTACCGCGACCGGCTGAGGGCCGCGGCTCCCGGTGTCGTCTTCGTGCATCTCACGGGCAGCCGCGAGCTGATCGAGGACCGGATGTCGCACCGGCAGGGGCACTTCATGCCGACGGCTCTGCTCGACTCCCAGTTCGCCACGCTCCAGCCCCTGGAGGCGGACGAGGCGGGGGTCGCGGTGGACGTCGCCGGCACCCCGGAGGAGATCACCGAACGGGCGGCGAACGCCCTGAAGGGCCTGCCCGAGCCGGTCCAGTAACCCCCCACCCCCTCCCCCGGGGTCGTGCCGCCACCCCCGCGGACACGGCCCCGTCCTCCCCCGAACCCCCCATCACCGCAAGGGAACCACCGTGACCAGACTCAGCGCCGAGATGCTGGCAGCGGACACCGTCGAGCCGATCACCTCGGCCGGCCACGCCCAGCTGGGCATCGCCGTGCTCCTGGGCATCGCCGTCATCGTCCTGCTCATCACCAAGTTCAAGCTGCATGCCTTCCTGTCGCTGACCATCGGGTCACTGGCGCTCGGCGCGTTCGCCGGAGCGCCGCTGGACAAGGTCATCACCAGCTTCACCAGCGGACTCGGCTCCACCGTCGCGGGCGTCGGCGTCCTGATCGCCCTCGGTGCGATCCTCGGCAAGATGCTCGCCGACTCCGGCGGCGCCGACCAGATCGTGGACACCATCCTCGCCAAGGCGACCCCCCGGTCGATGCCGTGGACGATGGTGCTGATCGCCTCGGTCATCGGACTGCCGCTGTTCTTCGAGGTCGGCATCGTCCTGCTGATCCCGGTCGTCCTGATGGTCGCCAAGCGCGGCAACTACTCCCTGATGCGCATCGGCATCCCGGCGCTGGCCGGTCTGTCCGTGATGCACGGTCTGGTCCCGCCGCACCCCGGTCCGCTGGTCGCGATCGACGCGGTCGGCGCCAACCTCGGTGTGACGCTCGCGCTGGGTGTCCTGATCGCCATCCCGACGGTGATCATCGCCGGTCCGCTGTTCTCGAAGTACGCGGCCCGCTGGGTGGACGTCCCGGCCCCCGACCGCATGATCCCGCAGCGCGCCTCGGAGGAACTGGAGAAGCGTCCCGGCTTCGGCGCCACCCTGGCCACGATCCTGCTGCCGGTCGTGCTGATGCTGGCCAAGGCGCTCGTCGACATCATCGTCGACGACCCGGAGAACGTGGTGCAGCGCACCTTCGACGTGATCGGCAACCCGCTGATCGCCCTGCTCGCCTCCGTGATCGTCGGCATCTTCACGCTGCTGCGTCCGGCCGGGTTCGGCAAGGAC
This sequence comes from Streptomyces sp. NPDC017890, assembly GCF_044328675.1. NCBI lineage: Bacteria > Bacillati > Actinomycetota > Actinomycetes > Kitasatosporales > Streptomycetaceae > Streptomyces > Streptomyces sp. NPDC017890. Next base: position 113,839 of record NZ_JBIRHU010000021.1, on the reverse strand, counting down.
CGCCTGTCGGGCCTGGTCGAGAAGGGCCTCGCGCCCATCGCCGGCATCCTCCTGATCGTCGGCGCGGGCGGCGGCTTCAAGCAGACGCTGATCGACTCCGGCGTGGGCCAGATGATCCTGGAGATCTCCGAGGACTGGTCCATTCCGGCCCTGCTCCTGGCCTGGCTGATCGCGGTGGCGATCCGGCTGGCGACGGGTTCGGCGACCGTGGCGACCGTTTCGGCGGCCGGTCTGGTCGCACCGCTCGCGGCCGACATGTCGACGACGCACGCGGCCCTGCTGGTCCTGGCGATCGGCGCCGGCTCGCTCTTCTTCAGCCACGTCAACGACGCCGGCTTCTGGCTGGTGAAGGAGTACTTCGGCCTGAACGTCGGCCAGACCATCAAGACCTGGTCCGTCATGGAGACGATCATCTCGGTGGTCGCGGGAGCTCTGGTCCTGCTCCTCTCACTGGTCATCTAGCCGCACGCCGCACCGCGCCACCCCTGGGGAGGCACGGTCACCGGCGGCCGACGGGGAGGCACGGCCACGGGTGGCCGCGCCTCCCCGTCGTCGGTTCCGGCCGGGCCCGTCGCCGCGGACCCGCTCACGTCTCCGGCGTCCCCGTGCGGCTCAGGGGGACGCCGCCTTCTCCAGCCTCGCAGGACTTCGCGTGGGCGAGGAAGTCGAGGTCGACCAGCCTGCACCTGGTCGAAGCCCCGGACGACCCCCTCGCCCGCGCCCGGCGAACGCTCCAGCAGGAGGAGCCCGAGCCAGGGCGTCGGATCGCCCGGGGCGGGAGCGGCGGCGTCCCGGCACGCCCGGCGGGCCCGGGCCGGCTTTTCCTTGCCGCGCAGGGTCCGGTGGACCCGAGCAAGGGCGAGCGGTACGGACGCGTCGGCGGAATCGGACTCACAAGCCCGTTGCGCGCGTCAACTCATATGACTGCTGAGGAAGTTGTCGCGCTCCGCCCTGTGTCCCCGCCTCCCCGCCACCCGGATGCGGCGCCCACCCGGCGGGTCACCCCCGCCGCGAATAGAGTCGGCTCCTACGCACCCGTGACCCGACTGACGATCGAGGTACGCAGCGTGTCGGTTCTGGTTCTGGTCCTCGCCGTGAGCGCCGCATGCTGCCTGGGCTTCGGTTTCGTGCTCCAGCAGAACGCGGCCCAGCGCGCTCCGCTGGGCGACTTCCTCTCCCCCCGCCTCCTGCTGGACCTCGTGCGGGTGCCGCGCTGGCTGGCCGGTATGGGGCTGATGGTGGCCGGCATGGTGCTGGGCGCCCTCGCGCTGGGCGGCGGCGAGCTCACCCTCGTCGAGCCCCTCCTGGCGACGAACCTCCTCTTCGCCCTCGCTCTCTCCCGCGTGCAGACCCGGCAACGGCTGGGACGGCAGGGCTGGGCCGGCCTCGTGCTGCTCGCGGGCGGCGTCACCGCGTTCGTCGTGGCGGGCGAACCGCGGGGCGGCAGCGCGGTGACCGACCCGGTACGGCACTGGCTGATCATCGGCGGGATGCTGGGCCTGTGCGTCCTGCTCACGGCGGGCGCCGGGCGTTGCCGGCTGACCTGGGGCCCGACGCTGCTGGCCGTGGCCGCGGGACTGGTGTACGGGGTGCAGGACGCGCTGACCCGGGTCAGTGGCCGGCGCCTGGCCGCGGGCGGCCCGGCGGAACTGCTGGCCGGCTGGCAGCCGTACGCGGTCGTGGTGCTCGGCGTCACCGGGCTGATCCTGGTCCAGAGCGCCTTCGAGACGGCACCGCTGCGCAGGTCACTGCCCGCCCTGACGGCGGCCCAGCCGCTCGCGGGCATCGCCTGCGGGGTCGGATTCCTCGGCGACCGGCTGCGCACCGACGCCGGGGCGCTGGCGTGGGAGGCGGGCGGACTCACGGCGGCGGTGTCGGGCATCGTCCTGCTGGGCCTGCATCCGGCGATGCCGCAGGGCACGGGCGAGCAGGGGCGCGCACGGGACCTGCAGCGGCGCTGACCGGTCGGGCGCTGCTTGGATGGACGGCATGAGCGCTGCTGACGAGATCCTCGACATCGTCGACGAGAACGACCGCGTCACCGGGCGGGCCCGGCGGGGCGACGTGTACGCCCAGGGGCTGCGCCACCGCTGCGTCTTCGTGTGGGCCCGGGACGCCCGGGGACGCGTCTTCGTCCACCGCCGCACGGCGACGAAGCTGGTGTTCCCCTCCCTGTACGACATGTTCGTCGGCGGGGTGGTGGGCGCGGGCGAGTCCTACGACGACGCGGCGCTGCGGGAGGCGGAGGAGGAACTGGGGGTGACGGGGCTGCCGCGTCCGGAACACCTCTTCACGTTCCTGTACGACGACGGCGCCGGGCGGACCTGGTGGTCGGCGGTGTACGAGGTCCGCTGCGAGGGGCCGGTCGCTCCGCAGGCGGAGGAGGTGGCCTGGCACGGGTTCCTCACGGAGGCGGAGCTGGAGCGGCGGCTCGGGGAGTGGGAGTGGGTGCCGGACGGGTTGTCGGCGTACGCGCGGCTGCGTGCTCGGCGGGGGTGAGGTTCGTGGTGCCGTCGGGGTGCCCGGGCACCCGCGCAGGCAGCCGCAGGCGTCCCACCCCCACCCGGTAGGGTCCCCGAGTGATCGAATTCGTGCGGAACGCCCGGCTCTGGTTCGCGCCCGAAGAGGTCCGGCGGGAGGGCGGCACCCCCGACTACCGGTTCTCCCTGGCGAACGAGCGCACCTTCCTGGCCTGGTTGCGCACCGCTCTCGCCCTGATCGGCGGCGGGTTCGCGGTGGACCAGTTCCTGCCCGACCTGCGCTGGGGCTGGCGGGTGGGTCTGGCGCTCGCGCTGCTCGCGTCCGGCGTCCTGTGCTCACTGCGCGCCGTGAACCACTGGGTGCGCTGCGAACGGGCCATGCGCCGCGGCGACGACCTCCCCGTCTCACGCTTCCCCGCCCTGCTCAGCCTGGTCGTCGCGGTGGTCGCCGTGGCGATGGTCGTCGTGGTCCTCGTCGGCTGGGGGGGCTGAGCGTGAGCGCCGGCGCGGACGGGAGCGCGGACGCCGCCGCGGCCGGCCCGGACCGCGATCCCGGGCTCCAGCCCGAGCGCACCCGGCTCGCCTGGCGCCGTACGACCCTGTCCGGCACCGTCGTCGCCGTACTCGCCGGGAAGACCGTGCTGCACGGCGGCGCGACGCCCGCCTCGGCCGTCGCCGCCGCCCTGTGCTGCGCCCTCTGGCTGGCCTTCCTGGCCATCGCCCACGCCCGCATCCGCACCCTCGCCTCGGCGAACCGGCCCCGTGCCCTGACCCCGCCGTACGCCACGGCGGCGGCCCTGTGCACGGTGGCGCTCGCGGTGTGCGGCGCCTTCCTCGTCCTCTAGGGGGCGGCCGGGACCCGCCAGGGGGGCGCCTGGACCCGCCGCTACTCCCGGTCCACCGTCACCACGATCTTCCCCCGCGTCCGCCCCTCCTGGTTCTGCCGGTGCGCGTCCGCCGCCCGCTCCAGGGGGAACGTCTCCGACACGTGCACGGTCACGACCCCCTGCTCCGCCAGCTCGGCCAGCCGCGACAGGTCCTCGGCGTCGGGGCGCACGAAGCAGTACCGCCCGCCGTAGCCGACGACGTCCGCGTCGGCGATCGACACCAGCCGGCCCGCGGTGGCCAGCAGGTTCGCCGAGGTCTTCAGCGTCTCGCCGCCGACCGTGTCGAAGACCGCGTCCACGCCCTCGGGCGCGAGCCCACGCACCCGTTCGGCCAGCCCCTCCCCGTACGTCACCGGCTCCGCTCCCAGCCCCCGCACGAAGTCGTGGTTGCGCTCGCTCGCCGTCCCGATGACCCGCGCCCCCAGGTGCCGCCCCAACTGCACGGCGATCGAGCCGACCCCGCCCGCGGCCGCGTGCACGAGGACGGTCTCGCCCCGCTTCACCCGCAGCGCCTTCACCAGCACCTGGTACGCGGTCAGCCCGGTCAGCGGCAGCCCGGCCGCCTCCTCGTGGGTGAGGTTGCGCGGCTTGCGCGCGAGAGTGCGCACGGGCGCCGCCACGTACTCGGCGAAGGTGCCCCGGGAGAGGAAGTCCTCGCGGACGTAGCCGATCACCTCGTCCCCGACGGCGAACTCCGTGACGGCGGCTCCGGGCCGCACCACGACCCCCGAGACGTCCCACCCCGGGATCACGGGGAAGACGGGCTGGAGGATCGCGTCGAGGTGGCCGTCGCGGCACTTCCAGTCGACGGGGTTGACGGCGGCGGCCCGCACCTTCACGAGCACCGAGTCGGGACCGACCCGCGGATCGGGGACATCCGTGTATTCCAGCGTCTCGGGGCCGCCGTACCGTGCGTAACTGATCGCCTTCATGGCTCCGACCCTCCGGGGTACCCGTACAGCACGCAAGCTGAATGTCCGGATATGCACCGTTAAGGTGAGCGTCATGACCACTCTCCACCAGGAACACACCGCCCACGACCACGTCCACCGCCCCGACTGCGGCCACGCCCGGGTGCCGCACGGCGACCACGTCGACTACCTCCACGACGGCCACCGGCACGCCGCTCACGACGGCCACTGGGACGACCACTGACCCGCGGGCACTCCGCTCCGCCGCCCCGCCCCCGACAGCTCCCGCACTCCTGTGCCGGGAGCTGTCGGCACGTCGTGGCGCCGATCACGTTCCGCCCCCCTACTGGACGGCATACCGACTGGTCGGCATCATGACTCGGGTACTGTTCGCCTGCCCGTAGGAGCGACGATGAGCCCCGACCACCCGCCCGGACTCGATCTCGACCGGTTGCGCGGCCTGCTCGACCGTGAGCGGCCCGGCCTGGTGACCGGCCCGCTGTCCGGCCGGCTGATCGAGGGCGGACGGTCGAACCTCACCTACGCGGTCTCGGACGGTACCGCCCACTGGGTCGTACGACGGCCCCCGCTCGGCCATGTCCTGGCCACCGCGCACGACATGAAGCGCGAGCACCGCGTCATCAGCGCCCTGCACCCGACGGACGTACCGGTGCCGCGTCCCGTCCTGCTCTGCGAGGACGAGGAGGTCCTCGGGTCGCCCTTCTACGTCATGGAGTTCGTCGAGGGCACCCCCTACCGCACCGCCGGCCAGCTCGCCCCGCTCGGGCCCGAGCGCACCCGGGCCGCCGTGCTGAACCTGGTCGACACGCTCGTCGATCTGCACGCGGTGGACCCCGCCGAGGTGGGCCTCGCGGACTTCGGCCGCCCCGAGGGCTTCCTGGACCGGCAGCTGCGGCGCTGGGCCAAGCAGCTGGACGCCTCCCGCAACCGCGACCTGGCCGGCATCGACGAGCTGCACGCCACGCTCGGCCGGGAGCTGCCCCGCTCCCCCGCCCCGACCGTCGTGCACGGCGACTACCGCCTCGACAACGTCCTGATCGGCGGCGGGAACGACGAGATCAGGGCCGTCCTCGACTGGGAGATGTCCACGCTCGGCGACCCCCTCACCGACCTGGGCCTGCTGGTCATGTACAGCATGCCGCTCGGCATGCCCGACTCGCCCGTCTCCACCACGGCACAGGCCCCCGGCCACCCCGCCCCCGCCGAGCTGATCGAGCGGTACGCCGCACGCTCGGGACGCGACGTGGCCGGCGTCGCCTGGTACACGGCGTTCGCCTGGTTCAAGCTCGCCGTGATCCTGGAGGGCATCCACTACCGCTACACGCTGGGCCAGACGGTCGGCCGCGGCTTCGACCGCATCGGCGATCTCGTCCCCGTCTTCATCGAGCACGGCCTGACCACCCTTCAGGAAGGCTGATCCGTCATGGACTTCGCGTTCGACGCACGCACCGAGGAACTCCGCGCCAGGCTGCTCACCTTCATGGAGGAGTACGTCCACCCCGCCGAGCAGGTCGCCCACGAGCAGCGCGCCCGGCTCGCCTCCCCCTGGGACACCCCGCAGGTCGTGGAGGACCTCAAGGCCGAGGCCCGGCGCCAGGGCCTGTGGAACCTCTTCCTGCCCGACGCCGAACACGGCGCCGGCCTCACCAACCTCCAGTACGCGCCGCTCGCCGAGATCACCGGCCGCAGCCCGCAGCTGGCCCCGACGGCGACGAACTGCGCGGCGCCCGACACCGGGAACATGGAGGTGCTGGCCCAGTTCGCCGACGAGGCGCAGCAGAAGCAGTGGCTCCAGCCGCTGCTCGCCGGTGAGATCCGCTCGGCGTTCGCGATGACCGAGCCGGACGTGGCCTCCTCGGACGCCACGAACATCACCACGCACATCGAGCGCGACGGCGACGAGTACGTCATCACCGGCCGCAAGTGGTACATCTCCGGGGCGATGAACCCGGACTGCAAGATCTTCATCGTGATGGGCAAGACGGACCCGGACGGCGAGGACATCCGCCGCCAGCAGTCCATGGTGCTGGTCCCCCGCGACACGCCCGGCGTCACCGTCGACCGGGCCATGCAGGTCTTCGGCTACGAGGACCACTACCACGGCGGCCACGCCGAGGTGACCTTCGACCACGCGCGCGTGCCGGTGTCCAACCTGATCGGCGAGGAGGGCGGCGGCTTCGCCATCGCCCAGGCCCGCCTCGGTCCGGGGCGCATCCACCACTGCATGCGGCTGATCGGCATGGCCGAGCGGGCGATCGAGCTGATGTGCCGTCGGGCGGTCTCCCGCGAGGCCTTCGGCAAGGCACTGGCCCAGCAGGGCGTCGTGCACAACTGGATCGCGGACGCGCGCGTCACCGTCGAGCAGCTGCGGCTGCTGGTCCTGAAGACGGCCTGGCTGATGGACACCGTCGGCAACCGGGGCGCCCACACCGAGATCCAGGCCATCAAGATCGCCACGCCCCGCGCGGTGGTCGACATCATCGACCGGGCGATCCAGCTGCACGGCGCGGGCGGCGTGAGCCAGGACTTCCCGCTGGCCGAGCTCTACGCCGGCGCCCGGACGCTGATGATCGCCGACGGCCCGGACGAGGTCCACCAGCGCTCGCTGGCACGCCGGGAGATCAAGAAGTACCTCTGAGCGAGGCGGCGCCCCCCGGAAGCCGGGGGGCCGTCACCTCACGGGCGCAGTGCCCGCAGCAGCAGGTCGGCCAGGTGGTCGGCGACCTCCTGCGGGCCGAGCGGGCCGTCGGGGCGGTACCAGGTCGAGAGGTGGTGGACGGAGCCGAAGTGGTAGTCCACCACCAGATCGGCCGGGGACTCCTTGGTGAAGACGCCGGCCTGCTGCCCTTCCTCGATGAGCGCGCGGAAGCGTTCGTGGTAGCGCCGGCGCTCCGCGCGCACCTGCTTGTTCTTCTCCGGGCTCAGCTGGTGCATGGAGCGGAAGAAGATCGACGCGTCGTCGAGGTTGTCGATGGTCGTGACGACGACGTCGGCCGCCGCTTCCCGCACCCGTTTCTCGACCGGCTCGTCGGAGTCGGCGAAGGCGTCCAGGCGCTCCTGCTGGAGGCGCAGCACGCGCGCGTACACCTCGTGCAGGAGGTCGTCCTTGGAGCCGAAGTAGTGGTACAGCGCTCCCTTGGTGACGCCGGCCGCCTCCACGATCTCCTGTACCGAGGTGCGGTCGTAGCCCTGCTCCGCGAAGAGCCGGGTGGCGGCGGCCAGGAGCCGCTGCGGCACCGGAGTGCCGTCCCCGTCCGTGGTCCTGGGCACTGCCGTCACCTGCCTTTCCGTTCTAGTGTCTGTTCACTGTTCGTCCTGTTGCGTACGGGAACGCAGTTCCCGACGGAGGATCTTCCCACTCGCCGTCTTCGGCAGGTCGGGCAGGATCTCCACCTGGCGCGGGTACTTGTAGGCGGCCAGTCTCTCCTCGCAGTACGCGGCCAGTGCGTCCGGGGCCGCCTCGGCACCCGGACGGAGGCTGATGTACGCCTTGACGGTCTCCCCGCGGTACCCGTCGGGGACGCCGACGACGGCGGCCTCGCGCACCGCCGGGTGGGTGTAGAGCACGTCCTCGACCTCGCGCGGCCACACCTTGAACCCGGCCGCGTTGATCATGTCCTTCTTGCGGTCGACGACGTAGAGCCACCCCTGGGCGTCCATGAAGCCGATGTCGCCGGTGCGCAGCTCGCCGCCGGGGAAGGTCTCGGCGGTGGCGTCGGGGCGCCGCCAGTAGCCGGGGACGACCTGCGGACCGCTCACGACGATCTCGCCCTGTTCTCCGAAGGGCACCTCCGCGCCCTGCTCGTCGACGATCCGGACGATGCTCTCGGGGCCGGGCACGCCGACGGCGAGGGTCCCGGAGCCGGGGTCGACGGGCGCCTCCAGGTGCGGCGGGACCGAGGCGCACGGCGCGGTGCACTCGGTCAGCCCGTAGCCGTTGCGGATGTACGGTCCGAAGCCCGCGCGGAACTTCTCCACCAGGGCGGGCGGCAGCGGGGCGCCCCCGGAGGAGATGTTCGCGAAGGAGGCGAAGTGCTCGCGGGTGACGGACGGGTGGGCGGCCAGCGCCATGAAGGCGGTGGACGGGCCGACCGTGTAGTGCGGCCGGTGCTCGGCGAACGCGTCCAGCACGACACCCGCCTCGAAGCGGTAGGCGAGGACGAGCGTGCCCACGCTGTTCAGGCAGGCGCCGAACTCGCAGACCATGCCGGTGATGTGGAACAGCGGCGCCAGCGCGAAGTAGACCGGTGCCTCGGGCAGGCCGAGCCCGGTGCGCTGCCGCTCCGCGTTGTACATGATGTTGCGGTGCGTGTTGGTGGCGCCCTTGGGCGTGCCGCTGGTACCCGAGGTGTAGCTGATGAGCGCGGTGTCGTCCGGTCCCGGGTCGCGGCCCTGGGGTGCCTTGTGACCGGCTCGGGCCGCCTGGGTGAGGTCGTCGGCGTCGGTGGCACCCGGCAGCCGCTCGAAGGTCAGCACGCGCGCGTCCTGGCGGGTCTGGAAGTCCAGCTCGCATCCCGTCAGCACGATCCGCACCGGCGAGCCGGACGCCGTCTCGCGCAGGTACGACTCCCAGGCCCGGTCGGAGCAGATCAGCGCGGCCACCTCGCCGTCCCGCAGGACGTGGCCGACCTCCCCCGACTTGTACATGGGGTTGACGGGCACGACGACCGCGCCCGCCTTCCAGGCGCCGAGGACGGCGAGCACGAAGTGCGGGGAGTTCTGCATCAGGACCGCGACCCGCTCGCCGCGCTCCAGGCCGCGCGCGGCGAGGTGCCCGGCGACGGAGTCGCTCAGCTCGTCCACCTCGCGGTAGGTGAGGCGGCCGTCGAAGTAGGCGAGGAAGGCGCGGTCGGGGGCTACGGCCGCGGCCCGGCGCAGGGCGTGCACCAGGGAGGCTTCCAGGGCGAGCGGGGCCTTCTGGGCGTCGGTCAGCAGGTCCAGCCAGGGCCTGGCCGCGTAACGGGAGCCGGTCATCGGGCCGTCGCCTCCTCCCACTGCCGCTGGAGGCGGTTCATGCCGTGCAGCCAGCGGTCGGGCTCGGCGGCGCGGGCCTGGTAGTACTCGGCGACCTCGGGGTGCGGCAGGATGAGGAAGCGGTCCTCCTCGATCCCCTTGAAGAGGGCGTCCGCGACGTCCCCCGGCTCGATCGCGGTGGGCTGGAGGACCAGTTGGCCCGCGCTGCCGCTCGCGGTGAGCATGTCGGTGCGCACGCCCTGCGGGCAGATGGCGTGCACCTTGATCCCGCGGTGGCGGTACGTCAGGGACAGCCACTCGGCGAAGGCGTACGCGCCGTGCTTGGTGACGCTGTAGGGCGCGGCGCCGATCATGGTGAGGAGCCCGGCGGCCGAGACGGTGGAGACGAAACGGCCGCTGCCGCGCTCCAGCCAGTCGGGGATCAGTTCGTGGGCCGCCCGCACATGGGCCATGACGTTGACGTCCCAGGCGAGCGCCCAGACGGCCTCCTCGGCCGCCTCGGAACCCCCGGAGCCGACGCCCGCGTTGGCGCAGTACACGTCGACCGTGCCGCCCAGCGCCTCACGCGCCTCGGTGACGATCGCGGAGGCGTCGCCCGGGACGGCGATGGCGCCGATCTCGTCGGCGACGGCCTTGGCCCGGTCGGCGTCGAGGTCGTTGACGACGACCCGGGCTCCCTCGGCGGCGAAGCGGCGGGCCAGCGCGGCGCCGATGCCGCCTCCCGCCCCGGTGACGACGACTGAGGCATCCTGCACGGCTTCCACCATCGGTCTCCTTCGACACGGCTGCGACGCCACGTGCGTGGGCCTGCTGCAACGCCAGACTAACCAGTCGGTATGTACGACGGAAGAGGTGAACCGCGGTTCGCCTCGTTCCGTGCGGCAGGGGGTGCGGGTTAGCGTGCGTGCGCATGACACCCGCCGCGATCACGGAGGTCACCGCATGACGCTGTCCAGACGGAACCTGCTCGCCACCACGGCCGCGGTCGCGGCCACCGCCACGGCCGTCGCGACCGGCACGGCGCAGGCGGCGCCCGGGGGCCACGGCGGCCGCCGGCTCCGCACCGGCTTCGAGCGCCTCGCCGACGACGGCTACGCCCTGCTCGACGGGCAGCGGGTCGGCGTCGTCACCAACCCGACCGGCATCACGCGGGACGTGCGCCACATCGTCGACGTCATGCACGCCGACGACCGCGTGGACCTGACCGCCGTCTTCGGCCCCGAGCACGGCTTCCGGGGCACCGCGCAGGCGGGCGGCTCCGAGGGCCGGTACGACGACCCGGCGACCGGGCTGCCGGTCTACGACACGTACCTGAAGAGCGGGCAGCCGCTCGCGGACGTCTTCACGGCGTCCGGGGTGGACACCGTCGTCTTCGACATCCAGGACGTCGGCGCGCGCTTCTACACGTACATCTGGACGCTGTTCGACTGCATGGAGGCGGCCCGGCTCGCGGGCAAGCGGTTCGTGGTCCTGGACCGGCCGAACCCGGTGACCGGGCGGGCGGCGCTCGGCCCGGTCCTGCACAAGGAGTTCGCGACCTTCGTCGGCCGGCAGCCGATCGCGCAGGCGCACGGCATGACGGTCGCCGAACTGGCGCGGCTCTTCAACGGCGAGTTCCTGACCTCGCCGGTGCCTTTGGAGACCGTGACGATGTCCGGCTGGAAGCGCTCGGAGTTCCACGACGCCTCCGGGCTGCCCTGGGTGCCGCCGAGCCCCAACATGCCGACGCCGGAGTGCGCCCTCGTCTACTCGGGCACGTGTCTGTTCGAGGGCACGAACCTGTCGGAGGGACGCGGCACCACCCGTCCCTTCGAGCTGATCGGAGCCGAGGGCGTCGACGGGAGCTGGGCCGCCGCCGTGAACGCGCTCGACCTGCCCGGCGTGCACTTCAGGGAGGCGTACTTCGCGCCCACCTTCTCCAAGTTCCAGGGGAAGACCGTCGGAGGCGTACAGCTGCACGTGCACGACCGGGCCGCCTTCGACCCAGTCCGCACCGGAATCGCCCTCCTGGTGACCGCGAAGCAGAGCTGGGACGGCTTCGCCTGGCGGCCGGACAACTGGATCGACAAGCTCAGCGGCTCCGCACAGGTGCGCACGATGATCGACGCGGGCGCGGACACCGACGAGGTGGTGGGCGGCTGGGAGAGCGAACTGGCGGCGTTCCGAAGGACGCGCCGCCAGTACCTGCTCTACCGCTGACCCGGGCGCCGGCCGGTCACCGGTGTGACGTGAACTCCACGACCTGCTGGTAGGTCGGCCGGTTCTGCCAGCTGATGCCGCCGTGCCTGATGCCGCCCAGGGTGCGGTGGACGACCGAGTCGGCGCACCACTGGTCGCCCGCCGGGCAGTTGTCGTCGCCGGGATAGACCTGGGCGGGCGTCCGGCCCGCCGCCTCCTTCAGGGTGGAGACCAGGGCGTCCCGGCAGGCGGCGAGGTCGCCGTCGCCGCAGTACGCGCGCGCGAGCGGCCCCTCGACGGGCTCACCGAGCACCGTCCTGATGTCCTTGTCGACATAGCTCCACCAGCCGTACTGGAAGGCGCTGCCGGCGTGTGCGCCGGTCGGGCCGTGGGCGGCGGACGGGGACTCGTCGACGGGCAGGTTGCGGGTGAAGGCGGTGTACAGGTCGCTGCCGAGGCCCGGCTCGAACTCGGCCTTCACCAGCAGCGGCCACCAGGCGTCCAGGGTGCGGACGGCGTCGGCGTGGGCGTACTTCTTCGAACCGGCCGACGTCTCGGTGCGCAGGCCGCCCGCCGCCCGCCATGCCTTGAGCCGGTCCACCGCGGTCTTCACCGAGGGATCGGTGACCGGCGCGGAGTCGATCACCTTCAGCAGGCCCGGCAGTACGTCCTCGGCCCGCAGGTCGGCGAGGGCCGCCTCGGCCATCGCCTTCACCAGCGCGGCCCGGGTGACGCCTCCGTCGGCGACCAGCCTCTTCACCCGGTCGTCGAGGAGATTGCCGCGGTGGACGGAGCCGTTGCCCCAGGGGGCGGTGGTGTAGTCCTTGGCCTGCTTGTTGTTCCAGGAGACGTAGTAGTCCTGGTCGAGTGACTGCGGGTGGGCGGAGGCGGGCGTGTAGCGGGCGGTGTTGGCGGCGGGCTCCCAGTCCTTCCACTCGTGCGCCGGACGTGCCCAGACGGGGAAGTCGGCGTCGACGCCCTCCGCCCTTACCGGGTTGTCGCCGCTGTTGTGGTACGCGGTGTGCTCGGCGTCGGCGTAGAACCAGTTGAAGGTGTAGTTGATGTGCTGGACGGCGCTCCGGAAGCGTTCGGGGCCGTTCAGGTAGTCCGGGTCGTTCAGCATCTGGAAGCCGATGATCGAGTCGGCCTCGTGCAGGTACGAGGAGCGCAGGCTGGTGTAGGCGACCTTCTTGCCGCCGACGGTGGCGCGGAACTCGACCGGGCCGTACTTGGTGCGCCAGACCCGCATCGTGTAGGAGCCGGCCGCGGTGGAGTCGGCGACGGTCGGCTTCCAGGCGTTCTTCCGTTCGATCTTCTCCATCGGCGTACAGGTGCCGCGGTAGAGGTAGTGGTGGTCGTCCTGGCAGAGCTCGACCGCGTAGGTGTCGATGATGTCCTGGCCCGAGGTGGTCGCGCTCCAGGCGTAGTCCTGGCCGCGGCCCAGTTCGACGTACATGCTCAGGCCCGCGAAGGAGGCGCCGCGGGCGCTGATGCCGGGGCCCTGGATCTCCTGGAGCATGAGGAGCTGCGGCGCGAAGTAGCCGGTCTGCGGGCCGAAGACGGCGACCGGGTGGCCGCTCGCGGTGTGCTCGCCGCTGACGACGAGGGCGTTGGACATGCCGCGCCGGGCCGAGGTGACGGCCGCGCCCGCCGCCGCGGCCGACGCGCCGGTCGCCCCGGCGGTGGCCGCGCCGCCCGTACGGTCGTACACCAGGGGCTCCGCACGGACCGAGCCGGCGTCGGGCAGGGCCGCGCCCCGCGGGTCGTCGGGCTTGGTCAGGTACGGGAAGCTGCCGGCGTGCTGGGTGAGCACCGCCTCGGGATCGTTGCGCTGGCGGAAGGACTCCCAGACCTCGGTGCCCTCGACGACGCCGTACTTCTCCTGGGCGGCGAGCAGCGACAGCGCGTTGCTCACCTCACCGCCGCCGCCCGCGCCGAAGAGGGAGCCGATGACGGAGGCCAGCGCGATCAGGTCGGTGCGCTCGAAGTGCTCGATGGTGCCGGCGTTGGTGAGGGCGTCCTTGTGGCCGGTCAGGACGTACTCGCCCGGGAAGTAGCGGCCCTTGTCGGAGGCGTCGATGTAGGCGTTGATGCCGGCGACGTAGGCGTCCACGTCGGCCAGGGCCAGCTTGCCGCGCTCGCCGGCCTCGGCGGCGGCGCTCTCGATCTGCGCGGCGAGCTCGGCCTCGGTGTAGGGGGCGCTGCGCCAGAACTGCTGCTCCAGTCCCTGGTTGGCGGGGGCGCCGCCGGCGAAGGGGGTCAACTGGCCGCGTCCGACGTGCCGGAAGAGGTCCATCAGCCAGAGCCGGTCCTGGGCGGCCGCGTAGCCGGCGCCGAACTCGGTGCCGTAGCGGGTGGTGCCGGTGATGTGCGGCACCCCGGTCTTCCTGTCGCGGACGATGGTCACGTCGTCGCGGCCGGCGGGGCGGACGGTGGAGGCGGCCTGTCCGTCGGGGACGCCGAAGGAGGCGTCGTTGAAGAAGGTGTTGATCTTTTCGTTGGTGAGACCGGGGTAGCCGGAGGCGAGGTCGGCGTAGGGCCCGAGCTGGTCCTCGGCGTGTGCGGGCCGGGTGCCGAAGGCCTGGTTGAGGAGGATCTGGGCGAGGGTGGCGTTGCCGTTCTGACCGGGCGGCAGGATGTCGGAACACCGGCCGCCGCAGTGGTCGTTGGCCACCGCTTCGGCGAGCGTTCCGGTGATCGTTTCGCTGATCTTTCCGGTGATCTCTCCGGTGCTCGTTCCGGTTGCTTTCGCGGCGGTCGTTTCCGCGGCTTTCTCCGAGGTGAGACCCGTTCCGGCGGCCATCGCGGGGGAAAGCGGTGACAAAAGGCCGGCGATGAGGACGCATACGGATGCGCCCTTCAGGAACCCGTGGAAGCCGCGGGGAGTTCTCAGTCTGTCGAGGGCGTTGCGTGGGGTGCGCCGTGGCATGGCAGCTCCTCCCGACTGGGGTGGGCCGGACGTTACCGCCGGTATCCCCGAGTTGGAAGATGAACATGCGTCACTTTTTTGGAGCGGGTGGACCGGCTTATGAGGGGCATCGGAAATCGGATGGAGCCGAATCGCGTGTCGATACGTCTATTCGGCGACGTCCGTACGACGACGCCGAAGTGACCGAAGTACAGGTGCAGGTGTGACGGAGGTGCAGGGCGATGGCCGGTTTCCGGAGTCTGGCGAGACAGGTCCGCGATCCACGGTGCGACCTGGCGCTACGGCGCTATTCGCTGCGCAAGTGCCTTGAGCGGTTCGCCCCTTACGGGCACCGGGCGACCTGGGACCACTTGTGCTCCCGGGCCGGGTTCGGCCTCGAGGACCGCTCCCCCGACCCGGCGCGGCTCGTGGCCGCGCTGGAGGAACTGGAGGAGGCGCGTTCGGTGTGGCTGGCCTACGAGGCCGGGTTCGCCGAGCGGCGCAGGAAGGAGAAGCACGACGGGCTGCGCAGGCCGGGCAGCGTGGACGACTGGCACCGGTTGACCTGGGGCGGTTTCGGTGTCGCCTGGTGCGACGATCCCGGGGTCCATCCGGACGGGCCGCTGGCGGAGGTGCTGCGCCGGCTGATCTCCGCACTGGAGCGCGAGCCGGGGGCGGTGTGCCCGGTCTGCGACGGCGGCCACCTGGTCTGGAAGTACGACCTCGACCACGAGCCCTCCACGGGCCCGGTCTGCGCGGACTGCGGCATCCTGGTCCCGCGCCCCGTCGTCACCCCCGAGGCACTGGCGGCCGCCAGACTCGGACGACCGCTGCTCATGTCGGCGTAGGGCCGGCCCGGCGGCGGGAGCGCGCCCGCCGCCGGGCCGGCCGTGCGGCCCGACGGCCGTGCGGCCCGGCGATGGTGCGGCCCGGCGATGGTGCGAACGAACCGGCGATGGTGCGAACCGGTGGCCGCGCGACCCGGCGCCGGCGGGTGCGGTCGCACGGCGCCGGGGGTCGTCGTGCAGAACGCGCGAGGCGTGCTGTGCGGCGACCCCCGGCGAGCCGCCCCTACGTGGCGTAGAAGCCCTGCACGTCGGCGATCAGGTCGACCGTGCCCGCGTGGTTGTAGAAGGTGACCTTGCCGTCGGCCACCGGGACCACGACGAGGCCGGCCGCGGTCCGTCCCGCCGTCAGGTTCAGGTTGGACGCGCTGGTGCGGGCCGTCCCCGAGGGGTAGACCGAGATGAACGTGGACGAGGTCGGGTCGGTCGCCGTCACGTTCAGCACGACCGCTGTCACCCCCGTGGCGGGGACGCTGCCCCGGCCGGCGACCTGAAGGGTCACCGTGTCTCCGGACCCGAGGGTGCCCTTGGCGACCCCGGTGCCGTACCGGGTGTCCATGGCACGGACCGGGGCCAGCGGCTGGTAGAGCGAACCGAGGTTCGAGGAGGTGTAGTAGCCGGCGACATCGGCGATGAGATCGACCGAGCCCGAGTGGTTGTACAGGTAGATCTCACCGTCGCGCACCGGGGCGACGACGAGGTTCGACACGGTCTCCCCCGCCTTCACGTTCAGGTTCGACGGCCCCTGCCAGCCGACGACGCCCTCGGACGGGACGACGGACACGACGGTCGAGGCCGTGGGGTTGGTCGCCGTCACGTTCAGCACGACCGCCGTCACGTCCGTGGTGGGCACTCCCCCGCGGCCGAAGACCGTGAGGGGCACCGTGGTGTGCTCCTGCACCTTGGCCTTCCGCGCGCCGAGGCCGCTGCGGGTGTCCAGCAGACGGGTGGGACGCAGGGGCTCGTAGAGGGAGCCGTCCGCCTCGGTGTAGTGACCGGAGATGTCGGCGATGAGGTCGACGGTCCCGGCGTGGTTGTAGAAGGTGACCTTCCCGTCCTTGACGGGGACGACCACCGTGTTGGGCACGGTCGCACCGGCGGGCACGTTGAGGTTGGACGCGCTGCCGCGGGCGGTGCCGGCCGGATAGACCGAGATGTACGTGGACGCCGTCGGGTTGGTGGCGGTCACGTTCATGGCCACCGCGGTCACCTGGTCGGCCGGGAGGAGGTCGTCGCGCTCGGGGATCTGGAGGGTCACTGTGCCCGCGGGGCCGACCTTGCCCTTGCGGACGCCGGTCCCGGTGCGTGTGTCCATGGCCCGCAGCGGCTCGTCCACCCGGAACCTGGAGGTGGCCGTGGAGAGGCCGTGGGTCAGGACGACGCTGCCGGTCTGCTGGATCGCCGGGCCGACGCCGTCGGCGGGCGGGGCGTTCAGGGTCCAGGTGTACTGCCCGTTGGGCATCAGGTTCCCGGCCTTGTCACGGCCGGTCCAGGCGAACTCCACCCGGCCGCGGGCCTCCGTACCGGAGTCCAGCACGGAGACCTTGCCGGTGGTGGCGTGCCGCGCGGTGAGGGACCACTCGCCGACGGGCTTGCTGAGCAGAACCCGCAGCAGCTCCTGGCCGGTCTCGCTCGCCTCGACGTGGTCACCGGCGTTCCGGCTCAGAACCGACAGGGGCTGGGCGCCGATGCCGGTCGGGACGATGTGGACGCGTTCGTCCGCGTCCGCGTAGGCCACGTGGCCGCCGAAGCGGTCCACGCTCCAGCGGATGTGACGCTGTGAGACACCGGTTCCGGGCAGGGCACCGATGACGCGGCTGACGGGTTGGGCGCTGTCGGCGCCGGTGAGGACCAGCTGTCCGGCCGCCGTGTCGTGGGTGACGACGTAGCCGTCGCCGAGCAGGGCCTCCCCCGCCGGGACCGGCAGCGAGGTCTGCGCCGTACGGTCGTAGACGCCTGCCGGTCCGTCCGCGCCGCAGCTCCAGTACAGCCAGCGGCCCACGGCCTGCAGCTCCCGGGGCACGCACGGGGCGCCGGTGTCCACCGACTGGACCGTCCTGCCGGTCGCCAGGTCCTCGGCCGTGACGTCGCCGTTCTCCGTCCCCGGCTTCCACAGCCAGGAACCCCACAGGGCGGCCGCGCCGGCCGGCCGTTTCCCGACGACCCGCTCGGCCCGGAGCGAGTACACCTGCTGCTCGCCCGCGGCGTCGGCGGAGGCGTGGACGACGTAGTCACCGTTGATGTCCACCAGGCGGCCGTCGCCGAGGTAGGGGGCCTGGAAGTCGCCGCCCTCCGAGCTGTTGACTATGTAATAGCCGCCTTCACGGCGCACGAACCGCCCGTCCCCGAGAGCCCGGTACTCCGCACAGGCGACGTCGTCGGCCGCGCAGTCGGACAGCGGGAGGTCCGTGAGGCGGGAACGCTCGCCGTAGGACGGCGCACCGGAGGTGCTGACGGACCGGACGTACTCGTAGGAACTGACGCCGCTGTTGTCGATCACGGACAGCTGCCCCTGGGCGAGTGCCAGGCCCTGGATGACCGCCGGCTTGGGCAGGCGCTTGACCAAGGCCGCCACCGGCCTGCCCGTGCGGTCGGCCGCGATGTGCCGGACTCCCCAGTCGATGGCGTCGTCGCCGCCGACGATCGCCGCGGTGCCGTCCGGTCCGGCGGCGACCGAGCCCCGATACCCGTCGAGCAGGGTGACGACGGGGCCGCCGGCGATCGGGGCCGCTTCCAGGCGGAGGCCGTCCTGGTAGACCAGCCAGTCGCTCACGACGGCGAAGTGGTCGGGGGAGTCGACGTCGTCCAGGGTGACCTCGGTGTGGGGAGCCGAGAGATCACTCCGGGAGAACACGAGGATCTTCTGGTTCCCGGCGTCCGGGCTGTAGGCCGCCAGGTACTCGGGTGAGAGCTTCACACGGGAGAAGGCCTCCGGGACCGGCGGGCTCATGGCCTCGACCTGTCCCGTCGCCGTCGAGGCGATACCGAAGCGCCGCTGTCCGTCCTGGGCCGTCGGCGACACGACGAGGCCCGACGGGTCGCCGCCGAACACCCCCAGAGGCCGGCCGTCGGGTTCGGACAGGGGCAGATCCCGGGTCGTCCCGTCCGGCTGGGGCGACAGCAGGTGCCTCGACTCGATCGTCACGCTGCCGTCCGGCTGGGCAGCCGTCCCGTGGGCGACCACCGTGGAACCGAAGACCGCGGACGCCTTGAGCCCTTCGGGGACCGTCACGCGGCGCGAGGTCCCGTCCGCGCCGTGGAGTTCGACCTCTCCGTCCCGCAGGAAGGCCAGGGTGTCGGAGCCGGTGCCCCGGACGGCCGTTCCGGACTCGGTGGGCACGGAGACCGGCGTGCTGCGGCCGTCCGCGTAGCGGGCGTAGGCGGCCTTCCCGTCCGCCTGGGCGTAGAAGACGCCCTCGGCACCGGCGGAATCCGCCCGGAAGTCGCGTGACTGGGCGGACAGATAGGTCCGCGCGTACACCGGGTCCGTCTGCGGGGCGGCCGGAACGACCACCTCGCCGGGCACCGGTTCGTCGGCCGCGGCACTCGACGCCTGCGGCATCAGGCCGCCCACGGTCAGAGCGACGCCCATGACGGTGGCGAACGCCCCCCGCACCAAGCCGTGTCGTTTCACTGGATCCTCCCCTTGCCCTGCCATGCCCATGGCGGGTGGACCGGATCCTACAGTTTCGCGATCAAGAATGAACGGGATTTTCGAACTCGTTCAAAACGGGTCCGCACCCCGGCCCGCGCGGCCCGGTCACCCCGTCGGCCGGTCGCAGCACCCGGCGTCCGCGTCCGGTTCACGGCCGGGCGCGGCACGCCGGGCCGGGGGCGTGGTGGCGGCCCTCCTGGTCCGTTCCACCAGCAGCCGCGAGCCGACGCCCCGTTCACCGAAGACGTCGTCGGGGTTGGACAGGACGCAGGTGTCCAGGGAGAGGCAGCCGCAGCCGATGCAGTCGGTGAGGTGGTCGCGCAACCGGTTCAGCTGCTTGATCCGCTCGTCCAGTTCGGAACGCCAGGACGCGGAGAGCCGCGCCCAGTCTTCCTCGGTGGGCGTGCGCCCCTCCGGCAGCTCGGCGAGCGCCTCGCGGATCGTGGCGAGCGGGATGCCGACGCGCTGCGCAGCGCGTACGAAGGCGACCCGGCGCAGCGCGTCACGGCTGAAGCGGCGCTGGTTGCCCGAGGTGCGGCGACTGCGGATCAGGCCCTTGGACTCGTAGAAGTGCAGGGCGGAGACGGCGGCGCCGCTGCGCGCGGCGAGCTGGCCGACCGTGAGCTCGTGGATCTTCTCGGGAATCTGAGGCACTCCTCGAACCCTACCGACCCGGTCACCCGCCCGGATGCCCCCGGTCCGTTGACACGGGCTTCCCCGGCGACCATGCTAAGCAGTCGCTTAGCCTTATGGTGAGCGGGTCGGGCGAGTTGGTCGAGCGAGCAGAGAGGCCGGGACATGGCAGAGCCGAGGATCTTCACATCCGCCGACGACGTGAAGGCGGCGGTGGGCGAGCAGCTGGGGTACACCGACTGGCTGGACGTCGACCAGAAGCGGATCGACCTGTTCGCGGAGGCGACCGGCGACCACCAGTGGATCCACGTGGACCCGGAGAAGGCCGCCGCGGGCCCGTTCGGCACCACCATCGCGCACGGCTATCTGACCCTGTCGCTGCTGCCGCTCTTCGGACCGCAGCTGATCAAGGTCGAGGGCGTGAAGATGGGCGTGAACTACGGCACCAACAAGGTCCGTTTCCCCTCCCCCGTCCCGGTCGGCTCGCGGCTGCGCGCCACGGCGACGATCACGGGCGTCGAGGACGTCAAGGGAGGGATCCAGGTGGCCGTCGCCTTCACCGTGGAACGCGAGGGCGGCGACAAACCGGTGTGCGTCGCCGAGTCGGTCTCCCGCTACTACCTCTGAGCGGCGGGCGGTTCGGCTCCCACCATCCGCAGTACGAGGTCGGCGTAGAGCGCGCCGACCTCGTCGGGCGTCCGGGGGCCGTTCACGTTGAACCAGCGGGCGACGTCGATGCAGAGCGACAGCACCGCGAGCGTCGTCCCCTTCACGTCCGGCACGTCGAACTCGCCCGACGCGACACCGTCGTCGATGATGCCGCGCACCGCGGCATCGCACTGCCGGCGCAGCGCGAGGATCTCGTCGCGGGCCTCGGGTCCGAGCGCGTCCAGCTCGTACTGCACCACCCGCGCGGTCGTGCGGCGCCCGGCGTGCCACCGCACGAAGGAACTCACGGCGTCGGCGAGCCGCTCGGTGGCACTGCCCCCGCCCTGGGCCGCCGTCCGCAGGATGGCGACCGCCCGGTCGTGACCGATCCGGCTGATGCGGTGGAGCAGCTCTTCCTTGGTCTTGTAGTGGATGTAGAGCGCGGCCGGGCTCATGCCGGCCCGCCCGGCGATGTCGCGGGTCGTGGTCGCGTGGTACCCGCGCTCGGCGAAGGCCTCCACCGCGGCGACCAGGAGCCGCCGGGCCGCGTCCGGGGTGACCTCTTCCCACGGCTCGGTGTCGCCGCCCGTCGTCTCGGCCGCCGTACTCATCGCTTGTTCGCCCCTCTCGGTGACAGGGGCACCACCATACCGCCGAACCTGAGCGGGCGCTTAGGGGCGGCGTCGGCGGGCACGTCAGCCCAGCTTCTCGAAGGGGTCGTGCTCGGCGAGGAGCTTGTCCAACCGGGCCTGGTCGACGCGGCTCACTATCTGCCCGGCCTCCTGGCGGTCACGGATGATCTTGGCCAGCGTGAAGGCCGAGGTGACGAGGTACAGGACGGCGACGGCGAGGAAGGCACGGACCCAGGCGTCGGCCTGGAGGTTGTAGATGCCGACGGCGGTGGCGGTCATCGCGACCGCGAACGAGGCCACGGCCTGCCCGTAGAAGGCTGCCGTGCTCTGCTGCTTGACGGGTGTGTCACTCATGCGGACAAGGGTCGGCGGATGTGGCCCCCGCCACATCCGCCGGCGTACTCAGTTCCCGTACTCAGAGGGCCGGGAGGTCTCGCGCTCAGAAGGCCGAAACGCCGGTCAGCGCACGCCCGATGACCAGCTTCTGGATCTGGCTGGTGCCCTCGTAGAGGGTCATCACGCGGGCGTCGCGCAGCAGCTTGCCGGCCGGGTACTCGTCGATGTAGCCGTAGCCGCCGAAGACCTGGAGGGCGTTGTTGGCGGCGCGGACGGCGGCCTCCGAGGCGAACAGCTTGGCCTTGGAGGACTCGACGGTGAAGGGCCGCCCGCGGTCGATCAGATCGGCGACCCGCCAGGTCAGCAGCCGGGCCGCGTCCACGTCGAGGGCGATGTCGCTGATCAGCTCCTGCACCAGCTGGTGGTGGGCGATGGTCTTCCCGAACTGCTCGCGCTCGCCCGCGTACTTCACGGCCGCGTCGAGTGCGGCCTGGGCGATGCCGACGCAGCCGGCCGCGACCGACATCCGCCCCTTGGCGAGGGCCGACATGGCGACCGAGAAGCCCTTGCCCTCGGGGGCCAGCATCGCGGAGGCGGGGACGCGGACGTCCTCGAGGACCAGCTCGGCGGTGGCCTGGCCGCGCAGACCGAGCTTGCCGTGGATGGTCCGGCGGGTCAGGCCGGGCGTGTCGGTGGGCACGAGGAAGGCGGAGACCCCCTTGTGGCCGGGGGCGTCAGTGGAGCGGGCGAAGAGCAGCACCACGTCGGCCCAGGTGCCGTTGGTGATGAACATCTTGGTGCCGTTGACGACGTAGTCGTCGCCGTCGCGGACGGCGCGGGTGGAGAGGTTCCCGGCGTCCGACCCCGTACCGGGCTCGGTGAGGCCGAAGCAGCCGACGTACTCGCCGGAGGTGAGACCCGGCAGCCAGCGCCGCTTCTGCTCCTCGTCGCCCCAGGCGGCGATGGTCTTGGCGACCAGGCCGAGGGAGACCGACACGATCCCGCGCACGGAGCTGTCGCCGCGGCCCAGTTCCTCCGTCACCAGGCAATAGCCGAGGTGGTCGCCGCCACAGCCGCCGTACTCCTCGTCGACGGTGAGGCCGAGGAAGCCGACCTCGCCGAGCTTCTTCACGATGGACCGGTCCACCTCCTCGGCTCGGTCCCAGGCGACGACGTGCGGGGCGATCTCGCGCTCCACGAAGTCCCGCGCGAGCTGCCGTACGGCGCTCTGCTCCTCGCTGAGCTCCAGGTTCATGCCGAGTCACCCCACAGAAGACGATCGCGAAAGAAGGGCCCGAAGCCCGGACCTTGAAAACCGGACTTTTAAATTAGCACTGCTAGTTTAGGCCCGCAGCCCTACTATGTGCGCCATGGCCCGACCGCGCAAGCCCCTGCTCAGCACCGACCGGATCGTCGAGACGGCCCGCGCGCTGGTGGACGCGGAGGGCCTCGCGGCCGTCTCCACCCGCCGGCTCGCCGCGGAACTGGGAGTCAGCGGGCCCTCGCTCTACAACCACTTCCGCACCAAGGACGAGATCCTGGAGGCGGTCGCCGACTCCGTGAGCGCGCAGGTCGACCTGACGATGTTCGAGGACGGCCGGGACTGGCGGACCGCGCTGCACGACTGGGCCGTCTCCTACCGGGCGGCCCTGCGCGACCATCCCCACATCGTCCCGGTACTGGCCCACGGCCCCGGCCGCCGCCCGGCCGCGCTGCACCTCGCGGACGCCGTCTACGGCGCGATGGTCGCGGCCGGCTGGCCCCCCGCCCAGGCCACGTCCATCGGCGCGCTGATGCGGTACTTCGTCATGGGCTCGGCGCTCGGCTCCTTCGCCGGGGGCTTCGTGGGCGACGCCGGCGCCTACGACCCCGCCGACTACCCGCACCTCCAGCAGGCCCACCTCCTGGCCGAGCAGCAGGAGAAGATCGACGAGCGGGCCTTCGAGACCGGGCTGGCGGCGCTGCTGGACGGACTGACGCAGCAGTACGCGCAGGTGGCGCGGAACGCCTGAGGACACTTCGGCACCCGCCGAACGATGCGTACCGCATCCTGGAACACATGACCGACAAGGACGCCGAAGCGCCCGGGCTCGCGCGGCTGGCCGGGCTGATCGCCGACGAGACCAGGGCCGCGTGTCTGCTGGCACTGCTCGACGGGCGGGCCTGGACCGCCGGTGAGCTGGCCCGGCACGCGGGAGTGGCCGCGTCCACGCTGAGCGAGCACCTGGGCAAGCTCGTCGCGGGTGGACTGCTCGCCGAGGAACGGCAGGGGCGGCACCGGTATGTGCGACTGGCCGACGAGCGGGTCGCGCAACTGGTCGAGGACCTGGCCGCCCAGGTCGCGCCCGAGGCCGCGGCGCGGCGTCCGCGCACCCTGCGGGCAGCAGGCGCCGGGTCGGCGATGGCCCGGGGCCGCACCTGCTACGACCACCTCGCCGGGCGGCTCGGCATCACGGTCACCGACGCGCTGACCGGGCGCGGGCTGCTGCGCCAGGACACCGGCTTCGCGCTCACCGACGCCGGGCTCGGCTGGTTCGCGGACACGGGTATCGCCCTGGAGCCCACCGGTCGTCGGCCGCTGGTCCGGGCCTGCCTCGACTGGACCGAGCGCCGCCCCCATCTCGCGGGTGTCGCGGGCGCGGCCCTGTGCCGGCACGCCCTGGACACGGGCTGGTGCGTACGCATCGGCTCCGGGCGGGCGGTGAAGGTGACGCCGGCGGGCGAGGACGCGCTGTCGGAGCTGCTCGGCATCGACCCGGTGGCACTGCGCTGAGCACCGGCTCACCATCCGAAACCCGCCGGCGCGACCCCTCTTGCGCTGCCTAGCCTCTGGAGAATGATGAGCTCCGCCCGCATGCCCCGTCCCGCCCCCGCACGCCGCCCGGAACTGCTCTCGGCCGGCGCGGCCACGGTCACCGTCGTCCTGTGGGCCTCCGCCTTCGTCTCGATCCGCAGTGCCGGTGAGGCCTACTCGCCGGGCGCACTGGCGCTCGGGCGGCTGCTGTCGGGTGCCCTGGCCCTGGGGGTGATCTGCCTGCTGCGCCGGGAGGGGCTGCCGCCGCGACCGGCATGGCGGGGCATCGCGATATCGGGGCTGCTCTGGTTCGGCCTGTACATGGTCGTCCTGAACTGGGGCGAGCAGCAGGTGGACGCCGGTACGGCCGCCCTGGTGGTCAACGTCGGACCGATCCTCATCGCACTGCTCGGCGCCCGGCTGCTGGGCGACGCACTGCCGCCACGGCTGCTGGCGGGGATGGCGGTGTCGTTCGCCGGTGCGGTGACCGTGGGCCTGTCGATGTCCGGCGAGGGCGGTTCCTCGCTGTTCGGGGTGGTGCTGTGCCTCCTGGCCGCCGTGGCCTACGCGGGCGGGGTCGTCGCCCAGAAGCCGGCCCTGGGACACGCGAGCGCGCTACAGGTGACGACGTTCGGGTGCCTGGTCGGAGCGGTGCTCTGCCTGCCGTTCACGGGGCAGCTGGTGCACGAGGTGGCTGACGCGCCCGTCTCCGCGACGCTCAACATGGTGTACCTGGGCGTCTTCCCGACCGCGTTGGCGTTCACGACGTGGGCGTACGCCCTGGCCCGTACGACCGCCGGCCGCATGGGCGCGACCACGTACGCCGTGCCCGCGCTCGTCGTCCTGATGTCGTGGCTGGTGCTGGGCGAGGTGCCGGGGCTGCTCACCCTGGCGGGTGGCGCGCTGTGCCTGGCGGGCGTGGCGGTGTCGCGGTCCCGGAAGCGTACGGCGGCGGTTCCGGAGCGGGGTGCACCCGCCCCGGAACCACGCCGCGAGGAAACCGACCGGGTCTAGGACCGGGCCGGCCCGGGCCGGGCTAGAACACCACCAGCGCCCGGCCGCCCTTGCCCGCCAGCATGTTCTCGAAGGCCGCCGGGATGCCGTCCAGGGCGATCCGTTCCGTGACCAGGGCGCCGAGGTCCAGTCGTCCGGCGCGGACGTGCTCGGCCAGCACCGGGAGGTCCCGGGCCGGGTCGGCGTTGCCGTAGACGCAGCCGGTCAGGGTGCGGCCCCAGTGGAAGATCTCCAGGGCGTTGAAGGTGACCTGCTGGTCCTTGCCGCCGATGCCGACGACCGTGGTGCGTCCACCGCGCCGGGTGGACTCCCAGGCGGTGCGGATGGTGACCGCGCGGCCGACGCACTCGACGGCGACGTCGACGCCCTGCTTGCCGGTGAGGGCGCGGATCTCGCGGGCGGTGGTGCCGGAGGCGACCAGGTAGTCGGTGGCGCCGGCGGCGCGGGCCAGTTCCTCCTTCTCGGGGGACACGTCGACGGCGACGATCCTCGACGCGCCCGCGATCCGGGCCGCCTGGAGCGTGGCGAGGCCCACTCCCCCGACGCCGAACACGGCGACCGTCTCGCCCTCACGGAGCTTCGCCGAGTGGTGGACGGCCCCGTAGCCGGTGAGGACCGCGCAGCCGAGCAGGGCGGCGTCCGCGAGCGGGATGCCGTCGGGGACGGGCAGGACGCAGTCGGCGTTCACCACCGTCTCCTCGGCGAACGCGGCGACGTTCAGGCCGGGGTGCAGGTCGGTGCCGTCGTCGGCGCGGCGGGCGTGCGTGTTCGCGGCGCCGGCCAGGGCGTTCGCGCACAGCCAGACCTCGCCGAGCGAGCAGGCGTGGCAGGCGCCGCAGGACGGGGCCCAGTTGAGGACGACGTCGTCGCCGGGGGCGACGCGGGTGACGCCCTCGCCGACGGCGAGGACCGTGCCGGCGCCCTCGTGGCCGAGGACCGCGGGGAGCGGCACACGCATGGTGCCGTTGGACAGGGACAGGTCGGAATGGCAGACCCCGGCGGCGGCGAGCTTCACCCGGACCTGCCCCGGGCCGGGCTCGGGCAGCTCGATCCCGGTGATCTCCAGCGGGGCGCCTACGGCGGGTACGACGGCGGCACGGACAGTGGTACGGACGGCCATGACGTGGGCAACTCCCCTGGAGCTAGAACTGGAAGGACTTGGTCTGGAGGTACTCGGACAGGCCGTGCCGGCCCAGTTCGCGGCCCACGCCGGACTGCTTGTAGCCACCGAAGGGCGCCAGCGGGTTGAACCGGCCGCCGTTGATGTCGACCTGGCCGGTCTCCATCCGGCGGGCGAAGGCGACCGCCTCGGTCTCGTCGCCGGCCCAGACGGCGCCGGCGAGGCCGTACACCGTGCCGTTGGCGATCCGCAGGGCGTCCTCCTCGTCCTCGTAGCGGAGGATGGACAGGACCGGCCCGAAGATCTCCTCCTGGGCGACGGTCATGTCCTCGGTGACGTCGGCGAAGACGGTCGGGCTGACGAAGTAGCCCTGCTCGCGCGGTGCTTCTGGGCCGCCCGCGACGAGGCGCGCGCCCTCCGCGACGCCCTTGTCGATGTAGCCGCGCACGCGCTCCTGCTGCTTGGCGTTGACGAGGGGGCCGATCCGGTCGCCGTACTTCGCGGCGGCCTCGGCGGCCAGCCGCACGGCCTCGTCGTACTGGTCGCCGTGCACGAGCATGCGGGTCCAGGCGCTGCACGTCTGGCCGGAGTTGGACATCACGTTGGCGACGCCGACGTTCACGGCCTTGGCGAGGTCGGCGGTCGGGAGGATGACGTTGGCGGACTTGCCGCCGAGTTCGAGGGCGACCTTCTTGACGGCGGCCCCGGCGAGGGCACCGATGCGCCGGCCGACAGCCGTGGAACCCGTGAAGGAGACCAGGTCGACGTCCGGGTGCTCGGCGAGGGCCTGGCCGGCGACCGGGCCGAGGCCGGTGACCAGGTTGAAGACGCCGGCCGGGACGCCGGCCTCGTGCACCGCCTCCGCGAAGAGCTGGGCGGTGAGCGGGGTGTCCTCGGCGGGCTTCAGCACGATCGTGCAGCCGGCCGCGAGTGCGGGGGCGACCTTGGCGACGATCTGGTGGAGGGGGTAGTTCCACGGGGTGATCGCCCCGACCACGCCGATCGGCTCGTGGTGGACGACGGAGTTGCCGACCTTCTCCTCGAAGGCGTACGTCGCCGCCAGGTCGGCGTACGAGCCGGCCACCGCGATCGGGGCGGCGGCGTGCACGGCCTGCGAGAACTTCAGCGGCGAGCCCAGCTCGGCGGTGACCGTCCCGGCGATCTCGTCCTTGCGGTCCACCAGTACGTCCCGCAGCGCCGCCAGGCGCGCGGCCCGCTCGGCGGGCGGGGTGGCCGCCCAGCCCGGCAGGGCGGCGCGGGCGGCCCGTACGGCGGTGTCGACGTCCAGGGCGGTACCGGCGGGGACCTTGCCGATCACCTGCTCGTCGGCCGGGTTCACGACCTCGATCGTGTCCCGGCCGTCGGCGGGCCGCCAGGCTCCGTCGATGTACATGCCGTCATGTGCCTTCATCGCGTTCCTTCCGGGCGGGCCTCGTCGTCCGGCCCCAAACTAGCGCCGATAGTTTTACGGCACCAGGGGCGGCCACCATGGTGGCGCGGCTCACCCTCCCGGCGGGCTGGATGCCGGCGAACTCACTCGTCCAGGTCCGGCAGGCGCGCCGGGGCGGGGCAGATCCGGTCGCCGTGCTGGTCGAAGACGAACAGGTGGGCGAGGTCGACGAGGAGAGGGACCTGCATGCCGTGGCGGAGGTCGATGTCGGGGGTGGTCCGGACGATCAGGTCGCCGGGGAGGCGGCCGTCCGGGGCGGCGACAGCGGGTCCGGTGCCCGCGGGTCCGGCGTCCTCGTCGGGGTCGTCCAGGACCACCACCGGTCCGGCGCGCAGGGCGCCCGCCCGCTCCCTCAGCCGGTCCAGGACCGTGCCGTCGCGGCGGCGGCGCCTGACCGGGCGGGCGACGGGGCGAGGAGCCTCCAGGTCGGGTACGACGGCCGGGCGCGAACCGGTGTTGAAGTGGACGAGGACCTCGTGGCCCTGGAACTCCACGTGCTCCACCAGGCCGGTGAGCAGTACCTCGCCGGGACGGGCGGAGGCGGGCTTCGCGATCCGGACGGCCTCCGAGCGCAGGCCGACGATGACCTCGCGGCCCTGCTGGACGCGGAGCATCTGGTGGTCCAGGGAGAGCGGCTCGGGCAGGCGCAGGAACTGCTTGCCGAGGCTGATGGTCATCGCGCCGTCGAGCGGCGCCCGTACGAGGCCGCGCAGCAGGTTGATCCGCGGGGTGCCGATGAAGGCGGCGACGAAGACGTTGCGCGGCAGGGCGTACACCGCGCGCGGGCTGTCCACCTGCTGGAGCACGCCGCCGCGCAGGACGGCGACGCGGTCGCCGAGGGACATGGCCTCGGACTGGTCGTGGGTGACGTAGATCGTGGTGACGCCCAGTTCCCGGGTCAGCTTGGTGATCTCGGCGCGCAGGTGGTTGCGGAGCTTGGCGTCCAGGTTCGACAGCGGCTCGTCCATCAGGAAGGCGGTGGGGTGCCGGGCGATGGCCCGGCCCATGGCGACGCGCTGGCGTTCGCCGCCGGAGAGCTGGGCGGGAAAGCGGTCGAGGAGGTCCTCGATGCCCAGCATGCGGGCGGTGGCGTCCACGCGGGGGCCGGGGTCGGCCTGCGGGGCCTCGACGCGCAGCGGGAAGCCGATGTTCCCGCGGGTCGTCATGTTCGGGTACAGGGCGAAGTTCTGGAAGACCATCGCCATGCTCCGCTCGGAGGGGAGCAGGTCGTTGGCGTACTCGCCGTCCAGCAGCAGTTCGCCGTCGGTGATCTCCTCGAGGCCGGCGATCATGCGCAGCACGGTGGACTTGCCGCAGCCGGAGGGGCCGAGCAGGACGAGGAACTCGCCGGGCGCGATGTCCAGCGACAGCCGGTCCACCACGCGGACGCCTCGCGGGTAGGTCTTGCTCACGTCGTGCAGGGAGATGGCGCGTGTCATGGGAGGTGCCCCCGGGGGCTCACTGAGCGCTGGTGCTCCGCGGTCGGACGCCCTCGTGCGGGTCGTACGGGGCGTGTGAGTCACGGAAGTTAACGGAATGTGCGCGGCTGGGGGAAGACGCTGGACCAGATCTCGGTGCCACCGTCCATCTGGTGAGAAAGCGGACGGCCGGATTCAGCGGTGGGGCGTCTCAGGAGGCGGACCGGAGGCCGTCGGCGCGATCCGGTGGACCCGCTGCGGGCCCCGCCCGGCAGGGATCCGGCAGGGGGCCCTAACGGGCCGTCCGGCCGGGGGCCCGGCGGCGAGGAGTGCCCTCGGGCTCGTCCCCGGCCGTCGGCCGGTCCGCGACGGGCCCGGCCGACGGGGAGCGCAGGGCGATGCCCGAGGACATGAGCAGCAGGGCGCCGAGCATCACGAACGGCGCGGCCACGCCCGCGACGCCGGCGATCAGGCCCGCGGCGGCGGGTGCGGCTACCTGGCCGAGGCGGTTGCCGGTCAGGCGCAGGGCGAGGGCGGTGGAGCGGGCCCCGTCGGGGGCAGCCTGGACGACTGTCGTCATGGACAGCGGCTGGCCGACGCCGAGGCAGAAGCCGAGGGCGACCAGCATCAACGCGAGCACCCACACCGGCACCGGCAGCGCGACACCGGCGCACAGCAGGGCTGCCAGCAGACAGGTGACCGTGAGCAGCACGGTACGGCCGAGGAGCCGCAGCAGGGGCGTCAGCACCAGCCGGCAGGCGATCGTGGCGGCGGCCCGCAGGCTGAGCAGTACACCGATCACGACCGGGGAGATGCCCCGGTGCTCGCCGACCACCGGCAGGTAGGCGGTGAGGATGTCGGTCGCGGACAGGACGGACAGGCTGATCAGGATGCCCGCGGGCACGCCCCGGGCGCGCAGGATGCTCCCGACGGGGACGCGCGCCCCGTGGTCCGTACGGGACTTGGCGGACGCCGGGTGCTCTATGCGCCACAACGACGTGAACGCGACGGCCGCGCCCGCGCCCGCTACCACCAGGGCCAGGGCGCTGCTGCCCGCCATGTCGTGGCCGCCGATCAGCGCGCCCGCCGCGACGGGCCCGACGAGCTGGCCGAGCGAGGCGCCGATGGTGAAGTGGCCGAAGTTGCGGTCCTGTTCGTGCGGGGCGGACTGGCGGGCGACCAGCGACTGGGCGCCGATGACGAAGCAGAGGTGGCCGAGGCCCATGACACCGCTCCACAGGGCCATCGCCCACAGGGAGCCGGCGACACCGCTCAGCGCGCAGCCGCCGGCGATGAGCACCACGCCGACGGGCAGCAGCGGCGCGCAGCGGCCGTGGTCGGTGCGGCGGCCGAGCGGGACGGCGGCGAACAGCGGCAGCAGCGCGTACACACCCGCGATGACGCCGACCGCCCGCTCGTCGGCGCCCAGCGCGAGGGCCCGGTAGGAGACGGCGGGCCGGGCCATCGACACCGCCCCCTGCGCGAAGCCGAAGGCGATGACGAGGCGGAGCAGCCACCCGCGGTTCCCACCGGGCGCCATGATCGTGTCCTCCCGCAATTGCGAACTGCCGGTTCCCCGCGCGTGCCCCCGGGGAGCCGGGCCGATGATCAGATGATGCCGAACAGGATGCCCGCCGCGAGAATGACCAGGCTCGTCAGGACCGCCCACTTCACCACGAACCGCGTGTGGTCGCCGAACTCGACCTTGGCCATGCCGACCAGGACGTACACGGCCGGGACGAGGGGGCTGGACATGTGCAGCGGCTGGCCGACGATCGAGGCGCGGGCGATCTCCAGCGTCGACACGCCGTGCGCCTGACCGGCCTCGGCGAGCACCGGCAGGACACCGAAGTAGAAGCCGTCGTTCGACATGAAGTAGGTCAGCGGCAGGCTCAGCAGGCCGGTGACCAGGCCCATGTGCGGGCCCATGCCGTCGGGGATGGTGTCCACGAGCCAGTTGGCCATGTGGTCGACCATGCCGGTGCCGGTGAGGACACCGGTGAAGACGGCGGCGGCGAAGACCATGCCCGAGACGTTGAGGACGTTCTCGGCGTGCGCCGCGATACGGGCCTTCTGGTCGGGGATGTGCGGGAAGTTGACGGTGAGCGCGAGCGCGGCGCCGAGCAGGAAGAGCACCGGGATCGGCAGCAGCTCCATGATCATGGCGGTGAGCAGCGCGACCGTGAGCAGCGCGTTGAACCAGTACAGCTTGGGACGCAGGGTGGACCGGTTGGGGTCGAGGCCCTGGAAGTCGTCGTCGGACTCGCCGTCCTCGGCGGCGGCGTCCCGGGACCCACCGGAGCCCGCGGAGGCCTTCCCCGCACCGGCACCGGCCCCCGCACCCGCCTTCGTGCCCGTACCGGCGCCGACCAGCACCGTCTCGCTCTCCGGCTCCCGAGCCAGCGCCTCGTCCAGCGTCAGCGTGCCCACCCGCCGGCGCTCGCGCAGCCCGAGCACGTACGCCAGGACGACGACCGCGAGCAGGCCCACGGCCAGGGCGGGGATCATCGGGACGAAGATGTCGGTGGCGTCGACCTTCAGCGCGGTGGCGGCACGGGCGGTGGGCCCGCCCCAGGGCAGGGTGTTCATCACGCCGTTGGCCATCGCGGCGACGCCGGTCATCACGACCAGGCTCATCTTCAGGCGCTTGTACAGCGGGTACATCGCCGAGACCGTGATCATGAAGGTGGTGGAGCCGTCGCCGTCCAGCGAGACGATGGCGGCCAGCAGGGCCGTACCGACGACGATCCGCATCGGGTCGGCCTTGCAGAACTTCAGAATGGCCCGGACGATCGGGTCGAAGAGCCCGACGTCGATCATCACCCCGAAGTAGACGATCGCGAACATGAGCATCGCCGCGGTGGGGGCGAGGCTGGACACGCCGTCGATGACGTAGTCACCGAGTTCGGCGCCCTTGCCGACGAACACGCAGAACAGCGCGGGGATCAGCACGAGCGCCGCGATCGGCGACATCTTCTTCATCATGATCAGGACCAGGAAGGTCGCGATCATGGCGAAGCCGAGGATGGTCAGCATGAGTGAGTACCTAACGTTCGCCCTTGAACATCCCACCGGGGCAGGCGGTGCGAGCGACGTTAGGTGCCGCGAAGCATCGTTAACAAGACGTTGACATGCGAGCAATAAGCGCAAAACTCCAGGTCACAGCTTTGCGTCGGTCAGGGGCGGGTCACCGGGGTGAGTTCGACGGGTACACCGTTGAGTACCGCGTTGCCCGAGAGCGGGTCGAGCATGCTGCCGTCGAGGAGCTGGTTGACGTTGACGCCGGGCTCGGTGGCGGCGTGGCTCGTGCGGGTGCCGGGCCGGTCGTGGCCCCAGCCGTGCGGGAGGCTGACCACGCCCGGCCGGACGGTGTCGGTGACCTCGGCGGGGACCGTCACCTCTCCCCCGGCGCCCTTGACCCGCACGGGCTCCCCGCCGCGCACGCCGAGCCGTTCGGCGTCGTCGGGGTGGAGGTGCAGGGTGCAGCGGTTGGAGCCGCCGGTGAGGGCCGGGATGTTGTGCATCCAGCTGTTGTTGGACCTCAGGTGGCGGCGGCCGACGAGGACGAGCCCGTCGGCGCGCCCGGTCAGGGCGTGTCGCAGGCGCGGCAGGTCGTCGGCGATCGGTGCGGGCAGCAGCTCCACCTTGCCGCTGCGGGTCTTCAGCGGCTGCGGCAGCCGCGGGCGCAGCGGGCCGAGGTCGATGCCGTGCGGGTGGGCGAGCAGTCGCCGGAGGGTCAGCCCGTCCGGCCGTACGCCGAAGCCGTCGCCGTAGGGGCCGAGGCGCAGCATCAGGTCGAGCCGCCGCTCGGGGCCGTTCTCGCCGGCGAGCCGTGCGGTCAGTTCACCGGCGTCCTGTCCGTGGACGGGTGAGTGCGGGTCCCGGACGGCCTTGCCGAGGGTCTGCTCGATCACCATGGTGTCGACGGCGGCCGGGTCGGCCCCGTGCATGCCGGTGGCGGCCAGGGTCAGCCGGGCCAGGATCTCGGTCTCGGCCATGCGGCCGGGTTCGAGCGGGACGGCGGGCCGGGTGTAGCGGACCTGGTTGCGCACGGCGAGGGTGTTGAAGGCGAAGTCGTGGTGCGGGCTCTGGGCCGGCGGGGGCGGCGGCAGGACGACGTGGGCGTGGCGCGAGGTCTCGTTCAGGTACGGGTCGACGCTCACCATGAAGTCGAGCGAGTCCAGCGCCTTGTCGAGCCGGTCGCCGTCGGGTGCGGACAGCACCGGGTTGGCGGCGACGGCGATCAGCGCCCGGACCGGCGCGCCCTCCTCGGTGGCGGTGTCGATCTCCTCGGCGAGCGCGGACAGGGGCAGCTCGCCCTTGGCCTCGGGGTGCCCGCTCACCCGGGAGCGCCAGCGGCCGAGCGCGAAGCCGCGGCCGGGAGCGGCGGGACGCGGGGTCCTGTCGGTGGCGGCCTGCGGGAAGAGGGCGCCGCCGGGGCGGTCGAGGTTGCCGGTGAGGATGTTGAGGACGTCCACGAGCCAGCTGGCGAGGGTGCCGTGCGGGACGGTGCAGCTGCCGATGCGGCCGTAGACGGCGGCGGTGGGGGCGGCGGCGAGTTCGCGTGCGAGGGCACGCGTGACGCCCGCGTCCACGTCGCAGGCGGCGGCGACGGACTCCGGCGTGAAGTCCCGTACGGCGTCCGCGACTTCCCCGACCCCCTCGACGTGCGGGGCGAGGGCTCCGAGGTCGGCCAGGTCCTCTTCGAACAGTACGTGGGCCATCGCGGCGAGGAGCAGGGCGTCGGTGCCGGGGCGGATCGCCACGTGGCGGTCGGCGAGCTTCGCGGTGCGGGTGCGGCGCGGGTCGATGACGGTGAGGGTGCCGCCGCGGGCCTTGAGCGCCTTGAGGCGGCCGGGGAAGTCGGGGGCCGTGCACAGGCTGCCGTTGGATTCCAGGGGGTTGGCGCCGATGAGGAGCAGGTGGTCGGTGCGGTCGAGGTCGGGCACCGGGATGGCGTTGGCATCACCGAAGAGCAGCCCGCTGGAGACGTGCTTGGGCATCTGGTCGACCGTCGACGCGGTGAAGAGGCTGCGGGTGCCGAGGGCGCCGAGCAGGACGGTCGGGTAGAGGGCGCCGGCCATGGTGTGCACGTTGGGGTTGCCGAGGACGATGCCGACGGAGTGCGGCCCGTACCGCTCGACGACGGGCCGGACGCCGGCGGCGACCGCGTCGAACGCCTCCTCCCAGGTGGCTTCGCACAGCTCGCCGTCCCTGCGCACCAGGGGCGTGCGCAGCCGGTCGGGGTCGGCGTCGACGGCACCGAAGGAGGCGCCCTTGGGGCAGATGAAGCCACGGCTGAAGACGTCGTCGCGGTCCCCGCGGGCGGCGGTGACCGCGGTGCCGTCGATGGTGAGGCTCAGGCCGCAGGTGGCCTCGCACAGGGGGCAGATACGCAGGGCGGTGCGGGGCACGGGTCCTCCCGGAGGACGGCGGTGGTGGCACTCCTTCCGGCGAGCATACCGACCGGTAGGCATGTTGAGGAGGCCTTGCGCAGGCGTCCGCGCGAACAGCCGCACGGCACCGGCCCGCCGGCCGAGCACCGCCCCGCCCGCCGGCCGGCCGGGCACGAGCAGCCCGTCCTGCACGAGCACTCATCGTGCACGAGCGGCCCGCCGGCCGAGCACGACCGCCCTGCCGGCCGAGCAAGAGCGGCCCACCGGCCGAGCACGACCGCCCTGCCGGCCGAGCACGAGCGGCCCGCCGGCCGAGCATGACCGGCCCGTCAGTCCAGCACCCGCCCCAGATAGGCCCGCAGCAGCTCCCGGGCCTCCTCGATGATCCTCTCGTCCCCGTCCGGCGCGGCCCGGAAGGCGAGCTGCACGAGGGTGTCGGCGGTCTCCACGGCGACGAGGAAGGCGCGGCGCAGATCGTCGTCGGGTCGGCGGCCCAGATAGCCGCAGATCAGCTCGGTGAGCCGGTCGGCGACGCGGTGGTTGGGGACGGCGTGGCGGCCGCCGACCGGGATCTGGTTGCCGAAGTCGATCAGGGAGAAGCCGGCTGCGGTCCGCTTCATCGCCAGGTACTCGTCGAGCACCGCGTCCAGCGCCCCGCGCCAGCCGCCGTCCCCCTCCTCCGTCAGCCGTTCGGTCACCCGCTCCGCGTAGTGCTCCAGGTTGCGCTGGGCCAGCGCGTCGGCCATCTGCCGCTTGTTGCCGAAGAAGCGGTACACCGAGCCGATGGGGACGTCCGCGCGCAGCGCCACGGCCCGGGTGCTCAGCGCCTCGTAGCCGACCTCGTCGAGGAGTTCGGCGCAGGCGTCGAGGATCCGGGTCAGCCGTTCGGCGCTGCGCCGCTGCACGGGGGCACGGCGGAGCGAGGTCGCGTGGGACACGGTCTTCATGATGCCCTTCCGCCGCGGTCCGGTGAACTGTGACCTTCAGTACGGCGGTGGCCACCGGTTTCGTTCACCGGGCCGCCGCGGGTGCGGGGAGCGTCCGGTCCTCGATCCCCTCCGGCTCCGTGGCCTGTGACGGCTCCGCGTCCGACGCCGTGATGTCCGCCGTGCTCTCGACGGGTTCGCCGTCGACGGCCCAGACGGTGCCGTCGTCGGCGTACAGGCGGACCGTGAGCTGATGGGTGCCGCGCGGTACGAGGCCGGCGGCGAGGCGGTACTGCGGGCCGCGCAGGCGGGTGAGGAGGTCGCCGTCGAGGAAGAGGTGGGCGACGCCGCGGCCGGCCACCGCCTTCGGCTCCGTCCCGGCCGGCGAGAACCTGAAGTCGCGGACGGTCAGGCGCACGTCCCAGCTGTCGTCGTCCTCGGGCTGCACCTCGACACCGACCTCGGGCGCCTGCCCGCCGTCCACCTCCCGGTAGCGCCGGCCCTCCTCGTCGGTGGCGTCGAGCAGCCTGCCCACCGGCGTGGCCGAATCCCGGGCCTCCGGTTCGCCCGTACCGCCCGTGTCACCGGAGCCACAGCCGGCGGATCCGGTCAGCAGCAGGACACAGACCGCGAGCACGGCGAGCACTCCCCGCATCCACGACATGACGGGAGACTAGAACACCGGTCCGACAGTCCGGATCCCCCGGGGGCCTGGTTCCGGTCATCCTCCTGCGGGACGACCGACGCACGGACGGCAAGCCCCGCACGACCTCTTGCGCGCGGGAAATCGCAATCCTACGGTGTTCCATAGGAATCGGGTTGCGAGGGAGCGATCAATGAGCGGGGACGCGCGGAAGACCGCGGAGGGACTGGCCTACCTGTCCGGTTTCGGCAACGAGCACAGCTCGCAGGCCGTTCCGGGAGCGCTGCCCGAGGGCCGGAACTCGCCGCAGCGGGCGCCCGAGGGGCTGTACGCGGAGCAGCTGAGCGGCACGGCGTTCACGGAGCCGAGGGCGGAGAACCGGCGTTCGTGGCTGTACCGCATCCGCCCGTCGGCCGCGCACCCGGCGTTCACCCGCACGGGCAACGGCGCGATCCGCACGGCGCCCTTCACCCAGGCCGTGCCGGACCCGAACCGGCTGCGGTGGAACCCGCTGCCCGAGCCCGGGCCGGACACCGACTTCCTGGCGGGCCTGTGGACGCTCGGCGGCAACGGCGACGCCACCCAGCGCACCGGCATGGCCGTGCACCTCTACCACGCCACGGCCTCCATGGAGCGCGTCTTCAGCGACGCCGACGGCGAGCTGCTGATCGTCCCGGAGCGCGGCGGCCTGCTGCTGCGCACCGAGTTCGGCCTGCTGCACGCCGAGCCGGGCCACGTGGCACTCATCCCGCGCGGGGTCCGCTTCCGCGTGGAACTGCTCGACACCGCGTCGAACGGCGGACAGAGCCCGACCGCCCGCGGCTACGTCTGCGAGAACTACGGCGCCCCCTTCCGCCTCCCCGACCTCGGTCCGATCGGCGCCAACGGGCTCGCCAACGCCCGGGACTTCCTGGCACCGGTCGCCGCGTACGAGGACACCGAGGGCCCGGTGGAGGTGGTCAACAAGTTCTGCGGCAACCTCTGGACGGCCACCTACGACCACTCCCCGCTCGACGTGGTCGCCTGGCACGGGAACCACGTGCCGTACGTCTACGACCTGCGCCGCTTCAACGTCATCGGCACCGTCTCGTACGACCACCCCGACCCGTCGATCTTCACGGTGCTCACGTCCCCGTCGGACACCCCGGGCCTCGCGGGCGTCGACTTCGTGGTCTTCGCGCCGCGCTGGCTGGTGGGCGAGGACACCTTCCGGCCGCCGTACTTCCACCGGAACGTGATGAGCGAGTACATGGGCCTGATCGAGGGCGCCTACGACGCGAAGGCCGAGGGTTTCGTGCCGGGCGGCGGCTCGCTGCACAACATGATGTCGGCGCACGGTCCGGACCGGGAGACCTTCGACCGGGCGAGCGCGGCCGAGCTGAAGCCGCAGCGGATCGACGACGGGCTGGCGTTCATGTTCGAGACCCGGTGGCCGGTGACCCTCACGCCCCAGGCGGCCCGCGCCGAGCACCTGCAACCGCGCTACGACGATGTCTGGCAGGGCCTGGAGCGTCACTTCCGCCCCTTGCACTGAGGATTCACTACCGGTACGGATGGCCCGTGACCTCCTTCGCCCCGGACTCCATCGTCCTGAACCGCAAGCTGCCGCTCTGGTACCAGGTGTCGCAGTCGCTGCGCGCCTCGATACTCGGCCGCTCGCCCCGGGACCCGCTGCGCCTGCCCACCGAGGAGCAGCTGGCCGGCCACTACGGGGTGAGTGTGCTGACCATGCGGCAGGCGCTGAAGGAGCTGGAGGACGAGGGCCTGATCACCCGTCACCGTCGGCGCGGCACGTTCATCGAGCCCGACGCCCGGCGGGGCGCTCCGGTGCGGCTGCTGGGCTCGGTGGACGCGATCGTGGCCCAGCAGTCCGGTATGAAGACCGAGCTGCTGGGCCACGGCACCGGCCCCGTGCCGCCCGAACTCGCCGAGTACTTCCCCGGTCTGGCCCAGACGGCGACGTACCACCGGCTGCGCTGCGACGAGCAGACGGGCGAGCCCACCAACCACGCCCGCAACTACGTCCGTCCCGAGGTCGCCGCCCGCATCGACGTGGACGACCTGGCCCGCTGGCCGATGACCAAGGTGCTGCGGGACGTGGTGGGCCTGGACATCAGCCGGATCACGGACACCGTGGAGGCGCGGCTCGCGGACCCGGAGACGGCGCGGCTGCTCGAAGTCCCGCTGCTCAGCCCGATCCTGCACTACACGGGCATCACGTACGACATGGCGGGGCGGGTGCTGGACGTGGCGGTCATCCACTACCGGGGGGACCGTTTCTCGTTCACGGTCACCCTGGATGCCACGTGAGGCCGCGGCACCCCGTCGTACGATGCCCAGCGTGACGCACGACGACGCTCCGCCGCTGGCGGACCTCATGCCGTGGTCCGTCGCACCGCCGCGGCTCGGCCGGGGCTGGCCGGCGGCCCCCGACGCGGTGTCCCTGAGGGCCCGCTGGGACGCCCTGGTGAAGGCCCAGGGGCCCGACCGCGAGGCCCTGTTCGAGCCGACGCGTTCGCGCACGTTGCACACGGCGGTCGGGCGGTTGCCGGGCGGTCTCGGCGGCACGGAGAAGCTGGTGCGCGCCTCGGGGCCGTGTCCGGAACCCGTACGCGTACTGCGCGCGCCCTTCGACGAACAGTGGCTGATTCCCGACCACCGGCTGATCGACGCGGCCCGTCCGGAGCTGTGGCGGGTGGCGGACGAACGGCAGGTGTTCGTGGTGGAGGCTCCCGGCGCCGCCGGTGCTCCGCTGCTCCTCGCGACCTCGCGGCTGCCGCTGCTCGGCGGCCCCCGGGTGCGTCCGCTGTACCGCCGTCCCGGCGGGGCGGAGCCGAACATGGCGCCCGGCCTCCTCGACCACCTGGCCGCCCGGCTCGGCGCGCGCCCCGAGCCGGTGGACGTGCTGGCCTGGGCGGTGGCGACCGTGCGGGAGGGCTCCCGGGTCCCGCTCACCGCGGACCCCGCGCTGTGGGAGCGCGGGGTCGGCCTGGGGCGGCGCGCCCTGTGGCTGATGCGCCGCGACGGTGAGCGCCCCAAGCTGCCCGGCGGCCGCCGCCCGTACGTCCGCGCCCCGCTGCCCGCGCGCCCGGTGACGCTGCGCTACGACCGGGACGAGGAGGCCCTGTACCTGGACGAGGGCCGGGTCTCCCCCGTGCCGCCCGGCGCCTGGGACTTCGAGGCGGGCGGGGCGCGGGTGCTGGAGCAGTGGTTCGCGGCCCGCACCGCCGAGGGCGAGCCGGGCACGCTGGCGGCGGTCCGCCCGGCCGCCTGGCCGCAGACCTGGACGTCCGAGCTGCTGGAACTGATCACGGTCCTCGCCCTGCTCGCCGAGGTGCGGCCGCGGTTCCGGGAGCCGACGGCGGTGACGGCGGAGATCACGGCGACCGAGCTGCGCGAGGCCGGCGTGCTTCCGGTGCCCCCGGCGGCCCGCAGGCCGGCCTCCGTGCTGGACGGCCGGGAGGAGGGGCCACAGGGGCAGCTGGCACTGCTGTAGTGCCTACCGGGCCGGCTGGCACGGTCGCCGGGTGGAAACCGATCAGCGCGGCGGGGACCACGGCGCCGCGCGACCTCTGCGCGCTGCGGACGGTGTGGGCCCCGCTCACCGTCCGCCGGTACGCGCGCGGGGACGGCTGAGCGAGCCTGGGCGCGCCACCGTCGAGTGGGGAGACGGCGGGACCGGGGACGTGAGCACACGCACGGGACGTGCGGGTAGGAGCGTGCCGGACGGACATGCCGGACGGACGGACGTACGGAGACGGGCGTACGGGGAGTTACCCGCGCTCGGGAGCACACCGAGGCGCCGCTGCGTGCCGTGGGGACGGCGGACAGGTGCGCGGCGCCGCGCCGGGACGGTGTGTTCGCCGGCGCGCGGGCCTCAGTTGCTGCCGAACAGCGAGCGGCGCAGTCGACGCAGCGGCGCGAACAGCGAGACCCGGCGCACCCTGGCGCCCCTGCTGCTGCGCTTGTGCGCGGGCTCACGCGCGGTCAGCTCACGCATCAGTGAGGTCGCCTCCACCGTTTCCCGTTGCGGGAGGGCAGGCCCTCCGAGCACCGCGAGGTGACGGTCGAGACGCGAACTGGTCGCGCTGCTTCCGCACGTGATCGCAGGGACCCTTGCCCTGCTGCGCACTGTTATCTGTTCCATGTCACTCCCCACCCGTACGAGTCCACCCGGCCCGGGCAGAGTAACCCTATCGCCCCGGTACGGCATGCGCGTATCGCGGTCACAGGATTCACCTTCCCCGCAAGGGGGTTGACGATCACTCTCCGAATCCGACAGATTCCAGGGCGAGTTGGACAATCGGTGTGCGTGTCGGGCGGGCCGAGCCCCCGGCGGGTTCGACGGTGACGGCCAGTGAGGTGGCGGACCGGTTCAGGCCGGAGACGATCAGAGGCATGCCGGCGCCGGAGAGTCCCAGGGGGCGCGGCCCGGCGCCGGGGCGCATGAGCCACAGTTGGCGCACGCGGTCGCCGGACGGCTCGCCGTATCCGCTCAGGGTGACGACCGCGCGCCCCTCGGATACGGAGGCGACGACTCCGACAGCGCGGCCCCGGCCGTCCTCGACGCTCGTCGCGCGGGCGTCCGGAGCCGTGAGAACGTGGGCGATCTCACGTGCCCGGTCCCGCGCGGAGTCCAGCTCGTCCTGCGTCCGGTGCGCCTGGACGGAGAAGAGCGAGGCGACCACGAGCGCCGCGGCGGCCGTCGCCGCGGCGAAGGGCACGAGCAGGCGCGCGCGGGGGGAGCGCTCCGGCGGCCGGACGCCCCACACGTGGGGCGGCCGCCGACGCGCGGGCCCGCGCCCGGGCGCCGGCTCCTGGGCAGTGGCGCGTACGGCGGCCAGGACGCGGTCGCGCAGGGCGGCCGGGGCCGGGGCGGCCGTGGACCAGGCCGGCCGGAGGGCGTCCTCGGACAGCGTCCGCACCTCGGCGGCGCAGCGGGCGCACCCGTCCAGGTGCCGTTCGAAGCGGACCCGTTCGGCGCCGTCGAGGGCATCGAGTGCGTAAGGGGCGGCGAGCGAGTGGAGGTCGCCGCGGCGCGGCAGGCGGCTGGTCACCGTCCGCCACGAGCAGCGGCAGCTCGTCCGCCTCCACCCGGCCCCCCTCTCCGCGGGCCGCGTCCGGCCCGTCCACGTCACCGCCGGGCGCGCGTGGCGGCACGCCCTCCGGAGGAGTTGCGGACCAGCGGGCGGAAAACGCGGGTCGGCCGGGCACGTGCTGGCCGCGGGTGCGGATTCCGGGTCGTCTCCGGTACTTCCCGGGGGTCGTCCGGTCCGGTCCCGGGAGCGGGGCCGCAACCGTGCTCGGCTGAGCTACTTTGGGGATGAATGCGGGAGGAATACGGGCCCGTTCCCGAGGAATGTCCGCGTGAGACGCCATAGGGGGCGCCGGTGTTCGAGGAACCGGGCAACGAGCGTGTGGTCGCCGGCCGTTACCATCTCCTGTCCCCCCTCGGCGAGGGCGGCATGGGTACGGTCTGGCGCGCCCGCGACCAGGTGCTGCACCGCGAGGTCGCCGTGAAGGAGGTGCGCGCGCCCGCCGGGCTGCCGGAGACCGACGTGCGGCGGATGTACGCGCGGCTGGAGCGGGAGGCGTGGGCCGCCGCCCGGGTCGCCCACCCCAACGTGGTCACGGTGTACGACGTTGCCACCGACGGCGGCCGGCCCTGGATCGTGATGGAGCTGGTCCGCGGGCTGTCGCTGGCCGACCTGCTGGAGGCCGAGGGCCCGCTGGAACCGCGGCGTGCCGCGCGGATCGGTGCCGAGGTGCTGGCCGCGCTGCGGGCCGCGCACGGGGCGGGCGTCCTGCACCGGGACGTGAAGCCGGCCAACGTACTGCTGGCCAACGACGGCCGGGTCGTGCTCACCGACTTCGGGATCGCCATGGTCGAGGGCAGCTCGGCGCTGACCATGACCGGCGAGGTCGTCGGCTCGCCCGAGTTCCTCGCCCCGGAGCGGGCGCTGGGCCGCACGCCCGGTCCCGAGTCCGACCTCTGGTCACTCGGCGTGCTGCTGTACGCGGCGGTCGAGGGCACCTCGCCCTTCCGCCAGGACACCCCGTTGAGTACCCTGCGGGCGATCGTCGACGAGGAGTTGCCGCCGCCGCACCGGGCCGGCGCGCTGGCGCCCGTCGTCGAGGGCCTGCTGCGCAAGGACCCGGCCGAACGGATCCCGGCCGAGCGGGCCGAGCGGGATCTGCGGCTCGTGGGTGCCGGCGGTACCCCCTCCGGGGGTGGCACGGCGCGCGCGGACGCGGTGCCGGCCGGGGCGTACGTCCCGACGGTCGTGGCACATGCCGAGCCGGGGGCCCCACCGACTCCCCCGACGCCCGTACCGGCCACGGCGAGCACGTCCGTGCCCGCGCCCGCGGCGTTGGAGGGCCGGGACCGGCGCGCGCGGATCGTGCTGATCGTGGGACTGGCGGTGCTCGCGCTGGCGCTGGCCGGACTGACGTACGCCCTGCTGAACCGCTCGGACGGCGGCGGGGGCACCGAGGGCGCGGGCGGGAGTCCGGACCCGGGGGCGACCGGCGCCGGGCCGAGCCGGACGGAGCGCAGTGAGGAGCCGGGCCCCTCGGCCGGTTCCGGCAGCCACAGTCCGGGGAGCAGTCCGGGGAGCAGTCCTCCACCGCAGTCCGTGAAAGTGTCCGTGGTGGGCTCGCACACCGACTACGCGGGGACCTGTCCCCCGCCGCACGACCGGGCGCCCGCCTTCACGGCCGCGTTCACGGTGGAGCGGCTGCCCGCTGAGGTCGGCTACCGCTGGGTGACGGAGGACGGAGCGGTCTCCGATCCGGGCTGGAAGACGCTCTCCTTCCCCGCGGGCGGTGACCGCACGCGGCAGGACACCGTCGTCGTCACGGCGAACGCCGGCAGCGGCACGTTCGAGAGCGCCGTCCGCGTGGAGGTGCGGGAGCCGGTGGAGGCCACGTCGAACTCGGTGGCGTTCTCCGTGACCTGCGGGACGGGGACGGGGACGGAGACGGAGACCCCGACGGGCGGGGCCTCCCCCTCCTCTTCTCCTTCTCCTTCCGCTTCCGGTCAGGCGGCGCTGTTGAGGGCCGGCAGGTAGCCGCCGGACTGGCCGGCCGCGGTCGGGTGGTACGACTCGCCGATGTTGAGCCAGTTCACGCTGTGCAGCCAGGAACTGCCGGAGCAGATCTCGTGGCCGGTGAAGGGGGGACGCACGTCGCCGAAGGTGAAGCCGTGGTCGGCGGCGCGCTTGGCGATCGCGGTGTTGAGGTGGTCGGCGGCGTCGTTGATCGCCTTCCGCTTGGTCTCGGAGAGGCCGAGGCAGGAGGTGCCGAGCCGGTAGAAGCGCGGGTAACCGATGACGACGACGCGGGCGCCGGGCGCCTTGCTGCGGATCGCCGAGTAGACGCTGTCGAGGTTGCCGGGCAGCGTCGAGTCGACGTACGCCTTCGCGGTGGCGATCCGCGACAGGCAGGAGCTGTCGGACTGGAGCACACAGGTCATCATGACGTCCGCGAAGCCCGCGTCGTTGCCGCCGACACTGATCGAGACCAGGCCGGTGGCGGAGCTGAGCGGGCCGAGCTGTCCGGCGAGAACATCACCCGTACGGGCGCCGGAGCAGGCGGTGAAGTCGAACGTCGAGGGTGAGTTGGCGGCGGCCCACAGGTACGGATGGGCCTTCGTGCTGCGCTTGCAGTCACCGCTGGAGCCGATGTAGCTGCCCGCTCCGACCCCGGAGGAGTAGGAGTCACCGAGCGCCACATAGCCGTCGGCCGCGGCGAGTTGGGCCGCCTGAGCGGTCGCGGTCCCGGTGAAGGCCGCGCCGGCGGCGAGGAGGACTGAACTCAGGAAGCCGACAAGTCGCAAACGTCTCATGGAACCTCCCTTAGCAGTATCTCTGCCACAACCGTGGTACCGGCTACGCGCGTTGATAGGAAGTGTCCATGCCAAAGATTGGCTGACAGTCGTTCACTACCGGACGAAAGTCAGCGCGAGCACCGGTGCGCTCTTGACGCTCTCCGGCGAGCTGCGTCACATTGAGGCGGCCCGGCATCTTGGTCTTCGGGGGGCAAAGCGGAACGGTCCGGGAGACCCGCACCGCGTGAAAACGCCCCCCGAGAAGAACGGATGACGGCAAACCAACAAAAACGTGAGGCCTGGTTCCAGGTCTTGCCATAGGGGTTCAATCGTCAATACCGTCATACATCTCCCGCATCGGTACGTCGGCAAGCGGCTCAGGGGAGGGCTCGAGGCCGCGGCGGACCGGGGCGGGACGCGCGGTAGGGGGGTGCCGTGCTCGGTGACCGCACCGGTGACCGGGCCGTGCCGCGCGGTCGGCCGCCGTTTGCTTCCGGCACCGACAGGCTTTGCCAGCTCACCTGGCACGCACGGAGATCCGTCCCGTCGCGCCGTGGGTGAGAACCCCCCTTTCGAACCGGATACAGAGCCGGACCGCCCCTGGGGCGGGCGGTCCGCCGGACGAGAGGGACCAGACTCATGAGCTCAGTCCTGCAGCCGGCGTCGACGGGCAGCGAACCGTCGCGCGACCCGTCTTCCGATCCGTCACCCGCCGGGAAGTACCGGCCCGTCTCCTCCCACCTGGCGATAGCGCCGCCGGTGAGCGTGGTGATACCCGCCATGAACGAGGCGGAGAACCTTCCGTACGTCTTCAAGACACTGCCCGACTGGGTCCACGAGGTCGTCCTGGTGGACGGCAACTCCACCGACAACACCGTCGAGGTCGCCCGGGAACTGTGGCCGGACGTCAAGGTCGTCGAGCAGCGCGGCAAGGGCAAGGGCGACGCGCTGATCACCGGCTTCAAGGCGTGCACCGGGGACATCATCGTGATGGTCGACGCCGACGGTTCGGCCGACGGCCAGGAGATCGTGTCGTACGTCTCCGCCCTCGTCTCGGGCGCGGACTTCGCCAAGGGCTCCCGCTTCGCCAACGGCGGCGGCACCGACGACATGACCTTCGTCCGCAAGCTCGGCAACCGCGCCCTGTGCGCGGTGGTCAACCGGAAGTTCGGCGCCCGGTACACCG
The DNA here is from genome assembly GCF_044328675.1 of Streptomyces sp. NPDC017890. Lineage (NCBI taxonomy): Bacteria > Bacillati > Actinomycetota > Actinomycetes > Kitasatosporales > Streptomycetaceae > Streptomyces > Streptomyces sp. NPDC017890. The sequence goes on along the minus strand of NZ_JBIRHU010000021.1, from coordinate 68,956 downwards.
ACCTCTGCTACGGCTACAACGCCTTCTGGCGCCACTGCCTGGACAAGATCGACCTCGACTGCACCGGCTTCGAGGTCGAGACCCTGATGAACATCCGGGTCGTCAAGGCCGGCCTGAAGGTCCAGGAGATACCCAGCCACGAGTACCTGCGCATCCACGGCGTCAGCAACCTGCGCGCCGTGCGGGACGGGCTGCGGGTGCTCAGAGTGATCCTCGAGGAGCGTTCCAACCGGCGTGCGCTGCGCAACCGTACGCACGCGCCGACGCTCGCCTCGGTCGGCTCGGTCGGCTCGGTCGCTCCGGTCGTCCCGGTCCGGGGGAAGGCGTCTTGAGCGGTTCCGAAGCCTCGCTCACGATCTCCGTCGTGATCTGCGTCTACACCGAGGACCGCTGGGAGGACATCCTCGCGGCGGTCTCCTCGGTGCGGGCGCAGTCCCACCCGGCCCGGGAGACCCTGCTGGTCGTCGACCACAACCAGGCGCTCAGGGACCGGCTGCTCAAGGAGTACAAGGAGCGGGAGGACGTGCGGGTGCTCGCCAACACGGGCCCCCGCGGCCTGTCCGCCGGCCGCAACACCGGCATCGCCGCCTCGCGCGGGGACGTGATCGCCTTCCTCGACGACGACGCCGTGGCCGAGCACGACTGGCTGCGGCACTTCGCCGCGGCGTACGCCGACCCGGCGGTCGTCGCCGTCGGCGGGCGCACGGTGCCGATCTGGGCGTCGGGGCGCCGGCCGGTCTGGTTCCCGGAGGAGTTCGACTGGGTGGTGGGCTGCACGTACCGGGGCCTGCCGCCCGGCCGGGTCCGGGTGCGCAACGTGCTGGGCGGCAACGCCTCCTTCCGGCGGGAGGCGTTCGACGCGGCGGGCGGCTTCGCCACCGGTATCGGGCGCGACGGCGACAAACGCCCGCTGGGCTGCGAGGAGACCGAACTGTGCATCCGGCTCTCCCGCGCCCGGCCCGACGCCGTACTGCTGATCGACGACCGTGCGGTGATCCACCACCGGGTGCCGAAGGCGCGCGAGCACTTCGGCTACTTCCGTACCCGCACCTACGCCGAGGGCCTGTCCAAGGCACTGGTGGCGCGCAGCGTCGGCGCGGACAAGGGCCTGGAGTCCGAACGCCGGTACGCCACCCGGGTCCTGCCCGCCGGTGTGGCGCGCGGGCTGCGCGACGCCGTACTGGCCCGGCCGGGCGGCGCTGGACGGGCGGGCGCGATCGTCGCCGGGGTGCTCACGGCGGCGGGCGGCTACGTGGTGGGGAGCGTACGGGCGCGGCGGGGCGGGGCCGCCTTCTCCGTGGCGCCCATCGAGGGAGGCGCGCGTGGCTGAGCCGTACGGGACCGACACGCGCGTGCCGGTCCTCATGTACCACGCGGTCGCGGCCGACCCGAACGACGCGACCCGCGCGCTGTCGGTGACTCCGGAGGCGTTCGACGAGCAGATGGCGGTGATCGCCGACCGGGGCCTGACACCGGTCGGCACGGCGGAGCTGGCCGCCGCCTGGCGTTCCGGACGCCCGCTGCCGAAGCGGCCCGTCCTGATCACCTTCGACGACGGCTACGAGGGTGTGCACCGGCACGCCCTGCCCGCCCTCGCCGAACACGGCTTCCCGGCCACCCTGTTCGTCTCGACCGGCTGGCTGCGCGGCCCGTACGACACCGGGGGCGCCCTGGACACCATGCTCGACTGGGACCAGGTCCGCGAACTGGCCGCCGCCGGCGTGGAGATCGGCGGGCACAGCCACACCCACCCGCAGCTCGACCAACTGGGCGCGGAGCGGCTGCGGTACGAGCTGATCCACTGCAAGGAGATCGTCGCCGACCAGCTGGGCGCCGTACCGGTCTCGTTCGCCTACCCCTACGGGTACTCCGACCGCCGGGTGCGGCGGGCGGTGCGCGAGACGGGATACGCGCAGGCGCTCGCCGTCGGCAACGATCTGGCGCGCCGGGCCCAGGGACCGTACGCCCTGCGGCGGGTCACCGTGCGCCGCTGTACCGGGAGCGACGAGTTCGCCCGGCTGATCGAGGGCCGCGCGATCGCCCGCACCTTCGCCCGGGACCGGGCGCTCACCAAGGGGTACGCCGTACTCCGCGGGGCACGGCGGGTACGGGGACGGGTGCTGGGGTCCGGTGCCTGAACCGCCCGCCGGCCGCCCCGTGCCCGGGGTGCCGGGGGCGGCGGGTGGGCCGCGTGTGCCCGGGAAACCGGGTGCACGCGGCGGCCGGGTGCCGGATCATGGCGGCATGTCCGTGAACCCGCACGACGCCCTGCCGATCCGGCTCAACGTCGACGACAGCGACTCCCCGTCCGATGTCGTCGACGCGCTGTTCCTCGGCCGTTTCGCGACGGGCGAGCAGCCGTTCGCCCACGCGGCGAACATCGACCGCGTGCGGTCCGGGGCGACGCTCCTGCCGCCCGGGGCGCGCGTGCTGCGGCTCGCCCGCGACGACGACCGCAGCGCGACGCTGGCGGAGGGCGACGGCTGGACCCTGCTGGTCTCGCGCTGGAACCGGGGCGCGGACGTCACGGTGACGGCGACCACCGCCGACCTGGCCGAGAAGGTGCTCGCCGACGCGACGGACGGCGCGGCGGACGAACCCGAACCGCAGCCGGAGAACGTCACGATGGGCTTCTGGTACGTCTCCCCGCGCCGCGGCCCGCACCGCACCACCCGGCAGATCTCCGCGGGCACCTGGGACGAGGTCCGCGCCAACTACACGGCGCCCGTCGCGGACGCGATGGACGGCCTGATGAAGACGACCCCCGAGGACATCGCGGGCCGGCTGCTGCTCCTGCACGGGCCACCGGGCACCGGCAAGACCTCCGCACTGCGCACCCTCGCCCGCTCCTGGCGGGACTGGTGCCAGGTGGACTGCGTACTCGACCCGGAGCGGCTCTTCTCCGACGTGGGCTACCTGATGGACATCGCCATCGGCGAGGAGGACGCGGCGGGCAAGGGCCGCTGGCGGCTGCTCCTGCTGGAGGACTGCGACGAACTGATCCGCGGCGAGGCCAAGCACACCGCCGGCCAGGCGCTCTCACGGCTGCTCAACCTGACGGACGGACTGCTCGGCCAGGGCCGCAACGTCCTGGTCGGCGTCACCACCAACGAGGACCTGGAGCGCCTCCACCCCGCCGTCGTCCGCCCCGGCCGCTGCCTGGCCCGCATCGAGGTCGGCCCGCTGACCCGCCGGGAGGCGGTGGACTGGCTCGGCACCGAGGAAGGTGTGGGCCGTGAGGGCGCGACGCTGGCGGAGCTGTACGCGCTGCGCCGCGGCACCTCGCCCACCGCGCTGCCGGAACCGCGGGCCGGGGCGGAGGCCGGGCTCTACCTGTAGCGGGGGCGCCGGGGTGTTTTGATGGGTGTATGACCCTGTTCGTCGGTACGTCGGGCTGGCAGTACCGGGACTGGCGGGAGGTCCTGTACCCGCCCGGCCTGCCCGTGCGGCTGTGGCTGGAGCGGTACGCGGCCGGCTTCGCGACCGTCGAGATCAACAACGCGTTCTACCGGCTGCCCACGCGGGAGACCTTCGCGGCGTGGCGCGAGCGGGTGCCCGCGGACTTCGTGGTCGCCGTCAAGGCGAGCCGCTATCTCACCCACATCAGACGCCTGCGGGACCCCGAGGAGCCGGTCGACCGCCTGATGAGCCACGCGGCGGGCCTGGGGGACCGGCTCGGCCCCGTCCTGTTGCAGCTGCCGCCGACGCTACGGGGCGACGCGGGTCTCCTGGACGCCTGCCTCGCCTGCTTCCCGCCCGGCACGCGGGTCGCGGTGGAACCCCGGCACGAGTCCTGGTGGACGCCCGAGGTGCGGGACGTCCTCACGTCGCGGGGTGCGGCGCTGTGCTGGGCGGACGTCCGGGCCCGCCCGGCCACCCCGCTGTGGCGCACCGCCGACTGGGGCTACCTCCGCTTCCACCAGGGCCGCGCCGCCGCCTGGCCGCACTACGGGCGCCGGTCGCTGGCCACCTGGGTCCAGCGCGTCCGGGACGCCTGGCCCCAGCAGGACGTCTACGTGTACTTCAACAACGACCCGAACGCCGCGGCCGTCCGGGACGCCCAGCTCTTCGCCCGGCTGGCGAGAACCTCGTCATTGACGGTCACACGCACGCCCCAGGGGCGCGGACGCTGAGACACGGGCGGCTCCGGCCGCGCTGGCGCGCCGGCCACAGCACACCGCGGGCAGGAGAGCACCTCAGTCCCCGTAAGCCGCCCGCAGGGCGTCCCGTACGGCGTCCAGCGCATCCGACTCCGCCACCCCGAGCCGCCGCGCCCGCGCGGCGTACTCCTGCGCGGCGGACGCCGACTCCCGTTCCGCCGCCGAGCCCGCGGCGGCGACGAACGTTCCGTTGCGGCCCCGTGTCTCGATCACCCCGTCCCCCTCCAGCGCCCGGTACGCCTTGGCGACCGTGTTCGCGGCGAGCCCCAGGGACTCGGCCAGTCCGCGCACGGTCGGCAGCCGGTACCCGACCGGCAGCGCTCCCGACCGCGCCTGTTCGGAGATCTGCGCGCGCACCTGCTCGTAGGGCGGGGCACCGTCGGCGATGTGGATCTTCAAGGTCACGCAGCGATTGTCCCGCATCCCCCGGAAAATGAGAGGTACCCGACCGCCCGACCGCCGTAGCGTGCGCTCACATGACCGTCCTTGTGCGCGATCTGCGCCCCGATGACCCGGCCGACGTCGCGGCGTTCGCCCATGTCCGCCACGTCGCCCTGCCGTTCATCCTGTGGACGCCCGAGGCCGTCGTCCACCGGCTCGTCCACACCCATCCGGACGCCCGGAGCCGCTCCCTCGTCGCGGAGGAGGACGGGGAGATGATCGGCACGGCGCAGATCGGGCTGGTGCACGACAGCCCGGAGCCCGGTCAGGCGTACCTCAACATCTACGTCCACCCGGACAGGACCGGGCGCGGGGCCGGCGGGCTGCTGGTGCGTACGGCCGAGGAGTACCTGGCCGCCGAGGGGGCGACGAAGCTGTTCGCCTGGGTGCTGGACGAGCCCGCCGGCCTGGCCTTCGCCGAACGGCACGGCTACGAACGGCGGCGCTCCGCCCACTTCCTCCGCTTCGACCTGGCGAACGGCGCACTCCCGCCCGTACCGTCCCCTCCCCCGGGTGTCGAACTGCGCACCGCTGCCGACTACGCCGACGATCCCCGCCCGATGTTCGAGCTGGACGCGGAGACGCTGGGGGACGAACCGAGCGACGTCGCCATGGAGTTCACGGACTACGAGGCCTGGCTCGCGGAGACCTGGCGGCACCCGCTGCTGAACCGCGAACTGACCACGGTCGCGGTCGTCGACGGCCGCCCCGTCGCCTTCAGCGTCGCCTACACCGACGGCGGCACCCGCTATGCCACCGCCATGACGGGCACCGTCCGCGCCCACCGCGGCCGGGGTCTCGCCAAACTCGCCAAGACCGACTCCCTGCACCGGGCCCGAGCCGCCGGGTACACGGAGGCCTTCACCGGCAACGACGCCGGCAACGGTCCGATGCTCGCCGTCAACAAGTGGCTCGGGTACGAGGTCTGCGGGACGGAGGTGCGTTATGTCCGCGAACTCGGCTGAGGTGCCGGGCGAGGTGGACGTCGTCCTGGTCAAGGCGGGCCGTACGAAGATCCGCTACGCGAGCGAGCTGCTGCACGACGACGGCACCCGTCTCGCCGTCCGCGCCCCCTGGGCCGGTGCCGGCGTCCGCGACTTCGGCTTCGTGCGCTTCGAGCCCGGCGACGTCTTCACCGAGTACTACTGGCGCGACAGGTGGTACGCCGTGAAGGAGGTCCGGGCCGGCACGGGCGCGCTGAAGGGCTGGTACTGCGACATCACCCGCCCCGCCGTGCTGACCGGCACGGAACTGGTCGTGGAGGACCTCGACCTGGACCTGTGGCGCTCCGCGGACGGCACGGACGTACGGCGGCTGGACGAGGACGAGTTCGCCGAGAGCGGTCTGGCGCGGCGGGATGCCGGGGCCGCTGCCGCCGCCGTGGCCGCGCTGGACGAGCTGGAACGGCTGGCCCGCGGGGGCGGATTCACGGACCTGCTGGGATAGCGCGGGCCGCAGCGCGGCTCACTCGGTCGTCGCGATCACCGCGTACCGCTCGTCGGCCACCTCCCTCCCCCACAACGAGGGGTCGTGCGACAGCCGCTCCACGCGCACCTGCCCGGCGAGCGGGGCGAGGAGGGCGGTCAGCCGGCCGACGGGTATGCCGGCCGGCGCCACGGTCCCCCACACCCCCTCGACCAGGACCAGCCGCCCCCCGGGACGCAGCAACTCCCGCCAGTGCCGCAGGACCCCGGCGGGGTCGGGCAGCGTCCACAGCACGTGCCGGACCAGCACGGTGTCGTAGCGCCGCCCGCCCACCGGCGGTGCCGCCGCGTCACCGGTGAGGAACACGGCGTCACGGCCGGCGAGTTTGGCCCGGGCCAGCTCCACCATGGCCGGGGACAGGTCGACGCCGGTGACGCGGTGCCCCTGCTCGGCCGCGAGGAGCGACAGGCTGCCGGTGCCGCAGCCCAGGTCGAGGACGTCACCGGCCCGCGCGGGCAGCCAGGACCGCAGCCGGGCGGCCCAGGCCCGGCGCACGTCGGCGTCGCGCAGACCGTGGTCCGGCTCGTCGTCGAAGGCGGCGGCCAACGCGTCCCAGTCGATACCCGGCGCGGTCGTCCCGTCACTGTCGTTCACCATGCCGCCAAGAGTGACACCCGCCACCGACAATGGGATCGGGGCGCCGGATCGTGACAACCGCCACTGACAGCCATGCATCGATGAGCAAGTCTCGGGGAAAGGGTCTACCTCCGTGAGAACGCGGAACCCGGTGGATCCGTAAGGAGGCAGCCATGCGCCGTCTGACCGTGCACAAGCCCCTGAAGAAGACCGACGCCCGCCGTGTCCGCGAGGAGGCCGACGAGCGCCCCTCGGGACGCCCGGAGGTCCGCAAGGACATCGCGCGCACGTGGTGGCCGGACAACTGACCGGGCCGGTCGCATGACGAGACGTGTCAGAGCAGTCGCTTACGGTAGTGGACGCGGTCGTAGGGCCCGTCCACTCGACGTTCCACGACGTCGTACCCGTACTTCGGATAGATCCGCTGGTTCTCGCGCATCATCGCGTTCGTGTAGAGCCTGACCTCGCACAGGCCCAGCGCACGCGCGCGTGCGTCCACGAAGCGCAGCAGCCGTCGCCCCACACCGCTGCCGTGCGCGTCGGGGTGGACGGCGATGCTGTCGAGGAAGAGGTGGTCCGCGAACGCCTCCAGGACCACGAGGCCCACGACGGGATCGCCCGTGACGAACACCTTTCCCGCGGCCACGTCCGCAGCGTGGTCCGCCTCCATGGGCTGCGGCACCACACCGATGCGCTCGACGTAGGGGCGGTAGGCGGCGTCGGTGACGGCCCTCACCACCGGCAGGTCGGCGGTGACCGCCTGCCGGATCTGCTCTTCTCGCGTCGGTGCCATGCCGCGAACGGTAGCTACCTCAGCACAGCCTGAGCACTCCCTTAACGCGACCATAAGGATCTCCATCACCCGTCTCCAGCAGGCGATTTCACGGTTTCTCGGGGCTAGTTTGCTGATCACCCCACGGGCTCCGGCCCAAGTACCCACGTTCCCAGTGACCGTTCGAGGAGTTCCCCATGCCCGCACCGTCCGCGCCCCGCAGGATCGTCGCCGTCGCCGTCGCCGGCCTCGCACCGCTCGCCCTGACCACGCTGGCAGCCGCCCCCGCGGCCGCGCACGGCTCGATGGGCGACCCGGTCAGCCGGGTGTCGCAGTGCCACGCCGAGGGGCCCGAGAACCCGCGGTCCGACGCGTGCAAGGCGGCCGTCGCGGCCGGCGGCACCCAGGCGCTCTACGACTGGAACGGCATCCGCATCGGCAACGCCGCCGGCAAGCACCAGGAGCTGATCCCGGACGGCAAGCTGTGCAGCGCGAACGACCCTGCCTTCAAGGGCATGGACCTGGCCCGCGCCGACTGGCCCGCGACCAGCGTGAGCAGCGGCGCGTACACCTTCAAGTACCGCGTGACGGCCCCGCACAAGGGCACCTTCAAGGTGTACATCACCAAGCCCGGGTACGACCCGGCGGGGCCGCTGGGCTGGGGCGACCTGGATCTGTCCGCCCCGGTGGCGACGGTCACCGACCCGACCGCCTCGGGCGGCTTCTACACCCTCTCCGGCACCCTTCCCGAGCGCTCCGGCAAGCACCTGCTGTACGCGGTGTGGCAGCGTTCGGACAGCCCTGAGGCGTTCTACTCCTGCTCGGACATCTCCTTCGGCGGCGCGAGCGGAAGCAGCGGAAGCAGCGACAGCGCGAGCAGCGACGGCGCGGCGGCGGCCGGTGACTCCACGGGTGCCGCCGCCCCGGCCCCCGAGGCCTCCGCCCCGTCCGAGGAGCAGATCGCGGCCGCGGCCGACAAGTCGACGATCGAGCACCACGGCCACGGCGACCAGGACGCCGAGACGACGACGGACCCGACGGACCCGGCCGCCCCGGACGAGGCGTCCGGCGCGGCCCCCGAAGCCGCTTCGGCGGGTGAGCCGAACCAGGTCAAGGCCGCCGGCGCGGGCACCGAGAACCTCGCCGAGACCGGCGGGGACAGCAGCACGCCGTACATCGCGGTCGGCGGCGCCGCCGCCCTGGCGGTCGGTGCGGCCGTCCTGTTCGCGTCGGTGCGCCGGCGGGCGACGACCGGTGGCCGGCACAGCGGCTGACCCGCGACGCGGGGAAAAGCGGGGTCTGTCCGGCGGCTCAGGCCGGACAGACCCCGTTCGCGTGCCCGTACGCCTTGCCGGCCGAAGATCCCAGGAGGCGGGCGGTCACCAGGTGGGCCGTATCGGTCCATTGGGCGCCACACGCAGCAGGAGGTCGCGCAGCGCGCGGGCCCCGTCCTCACCCAGCACGTCGGCCCATGCGCGCACGGCCTCCGCCGCCGCCTCCTCCGCGGCCCGCGTGCAGGCCCACCCCGACTCGGTCAGGACGACCAGCCGGGCCCGCGCGTCGGCGGGGTGCGGCCGGCGTTCGGCGTACCCCCTGCGGACCAGCTCGTCGACGAGCTGACTGGCGGCCTGCTTGGTCACCCCGAGATGCGCGGCGAGGTCGGTGGCCGTCGCGCCGTCCGGGGCCATCCGGGCGAAGGCGAAGCCGTGCGCGGGCCGCACCCCTTCGAAGCCTCGGGCGACGACACCCTCGTGGATGCGCTGCGTGAGCCCGCCGGCGGCGGCGAGCAGGGCGGCGGACAGGGCCATGGCGTCGGAGTTCTGCACGGGGGCATTGAAACACCCTTGACCAATTGGTCAAGGAGGTTGACCATAAGGACCCAGCCCATGGTCAAGTTGCCTGACCAATGCCCCGACAGGAGTCCGCCATGCCCGTCGTCCGCTCGTCCGAAGCCGTCACCCACGAGATCCACGGCGCCCGTTTCGTCTCGTACGCCACCCCGCGCACCGGCAGCAAGGAGCTGTGCGCCTGGCGGGGCGAGATCCCGGCGGGCACGAAGGCGCCCGCGCACACCGTCAACCGGGAGGAGATCTTCCACCTGCTCACCGGCGAACTGCTGGTCACCCTCGACGGCCGCACCGAGCGCGTCACCGCGGGCGACACGGTGATCATCAACCCGGGGGCGACCCTCGCCGTCGAGAACCCCACCGACCGGACCGCGACGTCCTGGGTCACCACCTCCGTCGGGCTGGAGGCGGAGCTCGCCGACGGCACCCGGCTCACGCCTCCGTGGGCCAACTGACCCGCGGGAGCCTCACGCCGCCAGCGACCCCGGCATCACCGCCCTCGGCCCGAACTTCGCCCGCGCGCGGTCCGCGACCTCCTCGATCCGGCGGGCCTTCTCGTCCACCGGGTCGAAGGTGAGCTGGTGGGAGGCCTGCTCGGCGGGGGCCAGGCCCTCGGCACGCAGGGAGAGCGAGCGGACCCGGGCACGCTGGAGACCGAGCGCCTCGTACATGCCGTACGCGGCCCGCGTCAGCGCCGCCGAGTGCGCGGTCGGCTCCTTCAGGGTGCGGCTGCGGGTCGTGGCCGAGCGGTCGGCGTAGCGCACGGTGAGGGTGAGGGTGCGGCACACCTTGTCCACGGCGCGCAGCCGTGAGCCCAGTTCCCCGGCGGCCGAGAGCAGGGCGCGGCGGTGCCGGCCGGGGTCGAGTTCGTCGCGGGCGAAGGGGCGTTCCGTGGCCAGGGACCGCGAGACGCCGTTGGGGACGACCCGGCCGCGGTCGACGCCCTGCGCCTTCTCGTGCAGTTCACGGCCGGCCTTCGCGCCGACCAGCCGCTGGAGCGTGGACAACGGCGCGGCGGCCACCCGGCCGAGGGTGTCCAGACCGTACTCGCACAGGGTGCGGGCGGTCGCGGTGCCGACGCCGGGCAGCGCGACGACGGGCTTGCCGGCGAGGAACTCCCGCACCCCGCCCTCGGGCACCGCGCGGGTCAGCCCCGGCCGGGCGTCCCGCAGGGCCATGCGGGCCAGCATCGGGCCCGGCCCGGCGCCGGTCACGCAGTCGACGCCGTACAGCGCGAGGGAGCGGACGCGGATCACCGAGGCCAGTTCCACGGCGTCCCGCCCGAAGTACCGCTCGGCGCCGCGCAGGTCGGCCAGCGCCCCGTCCGGCGGCAACGCCTCGACGACCGGCGTGAACTCCTCCAGCAGCCCGAGCAGCTGGGGCAGGGCCGCCTCGTACATCGGCGGCAGCTGGAAACGTACGCAGAGAATGGTCATCCCGCACTCCCCGGACTCTGGTGCCACAACTTCCTTCCCACCGCGGACCCTTCGCCCGCGGGGCGCAGATCGGCCCAGGGGTGCATCTCGTACCCCGTGGACATGCGGATGCGCCTGTGTTCCATCGGGTCCTGGGCCGCGGAACCCGTCGGCGCGGGCAGCCCTTCCGAACCGGCGAGGCGTCTGCGCGCCGGGCCGTCCCCGGGGTCGCCGCCCTGGGTCCCGTCCGTTCCGCCCGTTCCATCCGTTCCGCCTGTTCCGCCCGTTCCGGCCAGCCGGGCCGCGACGCCCTCCAGCCCCTCCTCCCGGCGCACCTCCAGCAGGTCGGCGAGGTTCCAGGCGGCGGAGCCGACCACGCTGAGGCTGCGCGGGCCGCGCCGCTGCACCACCCCGCGCACCAGCAGCAGCCAGGAGTGGAAGACGGTGTGCGCGCAGGTGTCGTGGGAGTCGTCGAAGAAGGCGAGGTCGACCAGGCCGGTGCCGTCGTCCAGGGTGGAGAAGATGACCCGGCGGCCGGAGCGGATCGGCGGCGTCTGGGTGGCCGCCTTGGCGCCCGCGACCAGCACCGTCTCCCCGTGCCGGGCCTCGCGCAGCCGCTTGGCCGACATGACGCCGAGCTCGTTCAGGAAGGTGCGGTGGTCGTCCATCAGGTTGCGCGAGGCGTCCATGGAGAGCACGCCCAGTTCGGCGCTGAGCCTCTCCGCCGAGGTGAGGTCGGGCAGCCCGGCCGGGGCGGTCCTGCGCCCGCCGGACAGCGGGAGCTGGTCGCCGCGTCCGCCCCGGGCACCGCGGTGCAGCTCGGTCAGGTGCAGTTGCAGGTCGCGGCGGTTGGCGCCGAACGCGTCCAGCGCGCCGACCTGGGCGAGCCGTCCGGCCAGCGGCCTGCTGGGGCGGGCCCGTTCCCAGAAGTCGAGCAGGGAGGCGTACGGCTGCCCCTCGGCGATCCGTTCCGCCTCGGCCTCGCTGATGCCGTGCACGTCCAAGAGGGCGAGGCGCAGCCCCCAGCCCTTTGATTCAGACACCAGTTCGATCCTGTGTGCGACCCCCGACTTGTTCACGTCCAGCGGCAGGACCGGCACCCCGCGCCGCCGCGCGTCCGCCAGCAGCAGCCGCTTGGGGTACATGCCGGGATCGTGGGTGAGCAGCCCCGCGTAGAAGGCGGCCGGATGATGGGCCTTCAGCCACGCCGACTGGTAGGTGGGGACGGCGAAGGCGACGGCGTGCGCCTTGCAGAAGCCGTAACTGCCGAAGGCCTCGACGATCTCCCAGGTCCGCTGAATCGTTTCTGCGTCGTAGCCGTTCGCCGCTGCGTGCTGCGCGAACCACACCTTGATCCGCCCCTGCGACTGGGGGTCGGACAGCCCGCGCCGCACCCGGTCCGCCTCGCCGCGCCCGCAGCCGGTCATGATGTCCACGATGTCGATGATCTGCTCGTGGAAGACGACGACCCCGTACGTGCCTTTCAGGGGCTCCGACAGGTCCTCGTGCGGGTAGCGCACCGGTGCCCGCCCGTGCCGGGCCTCGATGAACGGCCGCACCATGTCGGCGGCGACCGGCCCCGGCCGGAAGAGCGAGATGTCGACCACGAGGTCGTGGAAGGTCGACGGCTGGAGCCGCCCGACCAGGTCCCGCTGGCCCGGTGACTCGATCTGGAAGCAGCCCAGCGTCTCGGCGGAGCGGATCAGCCGGTACGTCGCCAGGTCGCCCTCCGGTACGGAGTCCAGGTCGACCTCGGCGCCCGTCGCCCGCTTCACCTCGGCGACCGCGTGCGCCATCGCCGACTGCATCCGCACGCCGAGCACGTCCAGCTTGAGCAGCCCGAGGTCCTCGACGTCGTCCTTGTCGAACTGCGCCATCGGGAAGCCCTCGCCGCTGGTCGGCACGACCGGCGTACGGGAGAGGAGGGAGGCGTCGGACAGGAGTACGCCGCAGGGGTGCATGGCCACGCCGCGCGGGAGGGCGTCGAGGCCCTCCACCAGCTCCCACAGCTTCCCGTACTTCTCCTTCTCCCCCGCCAGCTCCCTCAGCTCGGGCAGCTCCTCGAGAGCCGCGCGGGCGTCGCGAGCGCGGATGTGCGGGAAGGACTTGGCGACACGGTCGATCTCGGCCGGGTCCATGGACAGGGCGGCACCGACGTCACGGATGGCGTGGCGCACCCGGTACGTCTCCGGCATGGCGACCGTGGCGACCCGCTCGGTGCCGAAGCGGCCGATGATCGCGCGGTAGACCTCCAGGCGGCGCGCGGACTCCACGTCGATGTCGATGTCGGGCAGCACGACCCGCTCCCTGGACAGGAAGCGCTCCATCAGCAGCCCGTGCTCGACCGGGTCGGCATGCGCGATGCCGAGGAGGTGGTTGACGAGCGAGCCCGCGCCGGAGCCGCGCGCGGCGACCCGGATGCCCATGTCCCGCACGTCGTCCACCACCTGGGCGACGGTGAGGAAGTACGAGGCGAAGCCGTGGTGGGCGATGATGTCCAGCTCGTGGTGCATCCGCTCCCAGTAGTGCCGCGCACCCGGGGAACGGTCGTAGCCGCGCCGCACCATGCCCGCCGCCGCCCGGGAGGCGAGCGCGCGCTGGGCGGTGCGGCGGCCGGCGCCCACGAGGTGCGGTTCGGGGAAGTGGACGGCACCCATGCCGAGATCGTCCTCGGGGTCGACCAGGCACTCGGCGGCCGTCGCCCCGGTCTGCTCCAGCAGGCGGTGGGCCACCTCGCGCCGGAAACCCGCGGCCTCCACGACGCGCTCGGCGGCGTGCCGCATGGCGTCCGCGCCCTTGAGCCAGGCCTCACCGGAGTCCAGTTCCCCGGTGGCGTCGACGGGGACGAGGCGGCGGGCGGCGTCCAGCACGTCGGCGACCTGGCCCTGGCCGGGGTCGGCGTAGCGGACGGCGTTGCCGATCACCGGCCGGACGCCCTGCTCGGCGGCGAAGCCGACGGTACGGGCTGCCAGGCGCAGGGAGCCGGGGCCGGTCCCCTCACGGCCGTGCCAGACGGCCTCCAGGTGCAGGGCGTCGCCGTAGACCTCCCGCCAGGGGGCGAGGAGCCGGGCCGCGCGGTCGGGGCGGCCGGCGGTGAGGGCGCGGCCGACGTCGGATGAGGGGCCGAGCAGGACGGTCAGGCCGTCGGCGTGGTTGTCGGCCCAGGGCAGCAGGGGGGTGCCCCCGGCGGTGTGCGCGGCGGAGACCAGTCGGCACAGGTCGGCCCAGCCGCGGGCGCCGTCCCGGGCGAGGAAGGTCACCCGCTGGGCCGACTCGTCGACGAAGGCGCCGCCGCGCACCGGGGCGCGGCGCCGGTCCCGGCGCACGGAGGTCTCCGTGCGGTCCGCTTCGGGCTCGGGGGCGGCCACCGCCAGCTCCGCGCCGAACAGCGGACGGATGCCCGCCTTCGCACAGGCCTTGGCGAAGCGGACCGTGCCCGCGAGGGTGTCGCGGTCGGTGAGGGCGAGGGCGTCCATGCCCCGCTCGGCGGCGCGCTCGGCCAGCCGCTCCGGGTGGGAGGCGCCGTAGCGGGCGGAGAACCCGGAGAAGGTGTGCAGATGCGTGAAACCCGGCACACGCACCTCCCGAACTCATGAACCGACGCCTTATCGAACGCCTGTTCCCAACTACCTCACCCCCACCATAGACCAATTTTCGAATGCGTGTGCGACATCCGTTCGGCCCCGCCCCACCTGCGCAAACACCCGCCGACCCGGACCGTGGGGACATGTCGCACACACCGGCCACCGGCACCCGGAGCGGCTCCTTCCGCGACGAGGTGAAGGACGCCGTCACCCCGCGGGCCACCCTGCTCGTACTCGGCGTGATCGCGCTCCAGCTGCTGTTCATCGCCTCCTACGTGGGGGCGCTGCACGACCCGAAGCCGAAGGACGTGCCCTTCGGGGTGGTCGCACCCCCGGCGGCCGCCGAGCGGACCGTGACCAGGCTGGAACGGCTGCCCGGGTCGCCGCTGGATCCGCGCACGGTGGCCGACGCGGCGAGTGCCCGGCAGCAGGTCGAGGACCGGGAGATCGACGGCGCCCTGGTCGTCGACCCCTCCGGCCGCACCGACACCCTGCTGGTCGCCTCCGGTGGCGGCACCGTCCTCGCCACCACCCTGGAGAGCCTCGTCACCGAGGCGGAGCGGGCCGAGGGCCGCACGGTGCGGACCGTCGACGTGGCCCCGGCCTCGGCCCACGACTTCGACGGGCTGTCGTCCTTCTACCTGGTCGTGGGCTGGTGCGTCGGCGGCTACCTGTGCGCCTCCATCCTGGCGATCAGCACCGGCGCCCGGCCGGCCAACCCGCACCGCGCGGCGATCCGGCTGATCGTGATGGCCCTGGTGTCGATCGTCGGCGGGCTCGGTGGCGCGGTGCTCATCGGGCCGGTCCTCGGCGCGCTGCCCGGCAGCGTGGTGGATCTGTGGGGGCTCGGCGCACTGATCACCTTCGCGGTGGGCGCCGCCACGCTCGCCCTCCAGGGCGTCTTCGGGATCATCGGCATCGGGCTGGCGATCCTGCTGGTGGTGATCGCGGGCAACCCGAGCGCGGGCGGCGCCTTCCCGCTGCCGATGCTGCCGCCGTTCTGGAAGGCGATCGGCCCGTGGCTGCCCCCGGGCGCGGGCACCTGGGCGGCCCGCTCGATCGCCTACTTCAAGGGCAACGACACGACCGTCTCCCTGCTGGTGCTGTGGGCGTGGGCGGTCGCCGGGACGGTGATCACGGTGCTGGCGTCCGTGCTGCGCCTCAGGCGGCGGGAGGCGGAGCTGCCCACGCAGGCCGGCTGACCCTCCGTACGCACGCGGGGCCTCCGCCGTACGCACACGAGAGCCCCCGCCGTACACGCGCGAGCCCCCCGTCATACGCGCACACAGGAGCCCCGCCGTACGCGCGCGGAAGTCCCGCCCCTCGCGCGCGGGACGGGACTTCTGCTCGCGGTGCGGGTGCGCTCAGCCGATCTGCGTACCGGTGGCCGACAGGGCCTCCGTCACCGGCTGGAAGAAGGTCTCGCCGCCCGAGGTGCAGTCGCCGCTGCCACCGGAGGTGAGGCCGACCGCCTGGTCGCCCGAGAAGAGCGAGCCGCCGCTGTCGCCGGGCTCGGCGCAGACGTCGGTCTGGACCAGGCCGTTGACGATGTCACCGTTGCCGTAGTTCACGGTGGCGTCCAGGCCGGTGACCGTACCGGAGTGCACCTGGGTGGTGGAGCCGCTGCGGGTCACCTCCATGCCGACGGTGGCGTCGGTGGCACCCGAGATGGCCTGCGAGGAGCCGTCGTACAGGTTGACCTCGCTCGGGTGATCCACTTCGGCGGTGTACTTGACCAGGCCGTAGTCGTTGTCCGGGAAGCTCGACGCCTCGTTCTCGCCGATCACGTTCCCCGAGGAGTCCGACCAGCTGGTTATGCCCTCGGTGCAGTGGCCGGCGGTGAGGAAGTACGGCTCCCCGCCCTTGGTCACGTTGAAGCCGAGGGAGCAGCGCCCGCCGTTTCCGGTGATGGCGTCGCCGCCCGCGACGAAGGGCTTGTACTCGCCCTCGGTCCGCTTGAGCTCGGCCTTGGCGCCGAGCCCGTCGACCACCTTGGTCAGCTTGGCCCACTCGGCCCCGGAGACCGTGCGGTCGGCGGTGACGACGACCTTGTTGGTGGTCGGGTCGGTCGCCCAGGAGGTGCCCGGGATGGTGGCGTCCTCGGCGAGGGTGCTGCGCGCGCTCTTCAGCTCGGCGAGCGAGTGCTCGACGACTCTCGCCTTGGCGCCGGCCTCCTCGACGGTCTGCGCGGCGGCCTCGTCGAGCACGTTGACCACGAGGCTCTTCGCCTGCGCGTCGTAGTACGTGCCCGCCGCGTCGGTGCCGAGGTCGCCGAGCAGTGTGGAGGCGAGCTTTCCGGCCGCCGTGACCGACAGGGTCTCGGGGGCGGAGGCCTGCGGGGCCTCGCTGGCGTTCGCACTCTGGAAGGTGACTCCCGCGGCGACCAGTGCGGTGATTCCCGCGCCTACGACTGCGGCACGCCGCCTGGGTATGCGTCGGTGCTTCAACTCACGTCCTCCTGTGGGGGGTCGGCCCGGGAGGTTGTGGGGACCTCACGGGCCGGAAGGCTGGTTGACGAGCGCTCACTCTTCCAAGCCCCCAGAGGGCACACAAGGTCGACTTCAGGACGTGCGCACGACAACTTCAGCGCGCACACACGTCCTTCACCATTCATGTCCCTTCCAGCAGGATTCGCGGAGCGAACACTCCAGCAAACGCTACGGGCAAGTAACCGTGAACCGGACGGCGGGCCCTGCCCTCTGTCTCGAATTCGCCCTTGCGTCCCGGCCTCCGGATGTGCGTCTACACGCGGTGGCGACGCTCCGGCCCGGGCAAGGGGGAGCCCCCGCACACCGGTTGGTGTGCGGGGGCTCGTCGTGCCGCCGGCTGCGTTCGGGGGGTGGTTCAGGTGACGTTGACGCCGTAGGCGCTCAAGGCCTCCGTGACCGGCTGGAAGAACGTCGTACCGCCGGAGGAGCAGTTGCCGCTGCCGCCGGAGGTCAGGCCGTACGCGGTGCCGTTGCTGCCGTAGAGCGGGCCGCCGGAGTCACCGGGCTCGGCGCAGACCGTGGTCTGGATCAGCCCGCCGACGACGTCGCCGCCGCCGTAGTTGACGGTGGCGTTCAGGGCGGTGACCCGGCCACTGTGGGTGCCGGTGGTGGAACCGTCACGGATGACGGTGGTGCCCACGCTCGGGGTGGCCGCGCGCGTGATGTTCACGCCGTTCGCGGTACCGGGCTTGCTGATGGAGCTGTTGGTGTACCGGACGATGCCGTAGTCGTTGCCCGGGAAGCTGGACCCGGCGGTCGAACCGAGGACGGTGGTGCGCGCGGAGTTGGCGTACCAGGTCCCGGCCCCGGCGGTGCAGTGCCCGGCGGTCAGGAAGTAGTCGACGCCGCTGCCGCTGCGGACGTTGAAGCCGAGGGAGCAGCGCCCGCTGTTCGAATAAATGGCGTCGCCGCCCTGGATGAGCTTGTTGAACGTGCCGGGGGTGCGCTTGACCGTGAGGGCGCCGGCCTTGTCGCCGGCCTGCTCCTTGATCTTCGCGATCTCGGCCTGGGAGACCGTGCTGTCGACCGTGAGAAGCACCCGGCCGGACTTGCTGTCGACGGCCCAGGCGGTGCCCGGGACGTCGGCCCTGAGTACCGCACCGCTGGCGCTGTTGAGCTCGGCGGCACTGAAGGTGGCCGGGGTGGGCGCCGCGTTCGCGCTGGGGATCGCGATCGCGGCCGCGGCCACGAGGCCGGAGGAAACGGCGATCAGCCGGGTCCGTCTCGTGACGCCGCTGCGGGGGGTGGTGCGCTTGATCCTCACTTTTCGTTCCTCCACGGGGGAAGTCGGGGGCCCTCTCGTGGGGTGGAGGGCCCGTGAGGCGCAGCCAGGGACGGACGTCCGGGTTCCGGATACGACGTGCCCCTGACAAGCGCTGAGGTTGGAGTATTCGGCCGAACGACCGGTCGGCGCAAGAGTGCCTTTCGGCCGTCAACCTTTGAACGATCTCCGCCAACCCCCGGCGGCGTTCAGCGCAGTTCGCGCTCCCCCGCGTCGATGCGGGCCTCCAGGGCGTTCCCCGGCGGCGGGAAGGGGCAGACGTAGTGGTCGGCGAACGCGCACGGCGGCAGCAGCGCGCGGTTGAAGTCGACCGTCGTACGGCCTTCGGCGTCCGGCGCGGCCGGGCGCAGGAAACGGAAGCGGTAACTGGTGCTCCCGCTGGTGGCGTCGGCGAAGACGGCCCACAGCGAGCCGTCCCCCTCGACGCTCACCTGGAGCGCGAGTTCCCGTCCGCCCAGCTGGAAGGCCAGCTCCCCGCCCAGGACGAGCCCGCGCTCCCGCCCGTCCGCGTTCGGCACCCGCACGCTGCGCTGTCCGGCGTCGTACGGTGTGAAGCGGCCCGGCACCGACCAGCGCGGATCGTACGGCGTGGCCGCGATGCCCCGGAACGCCCGCCGCGCCTCGGCGGCCGGGTCGAAGTCGCGTACACCCCAGGTGCCCTCGCGCAGCAGGACGACGATCCGCCGCTCGCCGTACCCGACCCGGGCCGCGCTCGCGGGCCCAGGGTCGGGGGCGATCCGGACCTCGCCGTCCAGCGGCCGCCCGTCCACGGTGAGCCCGTCCGCCCCGGTGGCTGCCAGCAGCACCGCGTCGCCGTCGGCCGTCCAGCTCCCGGGGATGTCCGGAAGTTGTCCGTCCGGATAGTCGTCCAGCCAGTACGTGCCGGTCAGCGACAGCGGCCCGTAGGGCGCCGACACCGTCGCGACACGCTGCTCGTGCCACCGCTTCCACTCTCCGGATGCGTCCGTAGTCATGGGGGCAACCCTCGCATGCCGGACACCTCAGCAGCCGCAGTCGCAGCCGCAGCCGTCGCAGCAGCCGTCCTCGCCCCCGCAGTTGCCGCAGCACTCGCAGCAACTGCAGCAGTCACCGCACCCGCTGCAGTCGCAGTTGGCGCATGTCCCTTCCTTGCGCTCCCCGCTCCAGGGGTCGTGGTAGGTGCCGCAGCACATCTGACACGTACAGGCCAGCCCCAGCCACACGGCGCACCCCGCGAGCAGCCCGCGCCGGTCGCGGCGGGGCGGCTCCGGAGGCAGCGGCGCACCGGGGCCGCCCGGGGCGCCAGGGGTGCCGGGAGGGGCGTACGGGTGGCTGCCGTGGGCGCAGGAGACGGTGCCGAAGGCGCGGTCGACGGAGTTGCCCAGCTCGTGCACGAGCAGCCGGTGCACCAGCCGGCCGTCCCCGAACTCGGCCTCGCGCAGTGCGAGCCGCACCCCGCGCACGGCGTCGTCGGCCAGCCGCCGGGCCTCAGTGAGCGGGGTCCCCGTGGCGGTGAGCGGGTTCCAGGCGCCCGACGCGGCGTCAGCCTCCTTGTCCTCCACGGCGTCGAGGAGGTGGGCCAGCCTGCCGAAGAGGCGCCCGGCCTCGGCGAGCGGCTCGGCGTTCTCCGGCCGCCCGGCGAGGTGCGCGGTGTGGGCGAACGCGGCGGCGGTCGCGGTCTCGGTCGGCTCGGTGACGGTGAGCAGGGACGTGCCGGGCCCGGCGAGCGCCTCGATGCCGCCCTGCCGGTCCACGGCGTCGACCAGTACGGCGGTGTCGAACCCGACGGTACTTCCGCCGCGGGCGCCGGCGGCGTCCCAGCCCGTGGCGATCCGGCGGGCGGCGAGGGCCACCGGCCGGCGGGCCAGCAGCCCGTCCCCGTCGGCGACATGGTCGCGCACCTTGGCCGAGGCCAGTACCAGGGAGACGGCCGCCGCGAGCCGGGCGCCCTCACCGTGCGCGACGGACGCGGTGCGCATTCCGCGCAGCGGGCACGGCCCGGCCGTACGCCGCCCGGCGCCCGTGCCGCCGCGGCCGGCCTGAGCCTCCGTCAAAACCGATATGAGCAGCCCGTCATAGTTCGTCACGATCCGCGCGAACTGTCCGTGGTCCTTGCGCAGCGCGAGGCACAACCCGCACAAATGCGCCATCCACTGGCTCGTGAGGCTCTCCCCGAGCCGGTGCCGGCAAGGCCTGACGATTCCGAACACGACATTCCCCCGTGTCTCGTACGACGCTGAGCTGCGGCATCGTACCGATCCTCGTGTTCACCCGTACGCACCCGCCCTCACCCGTCCGCAGGGAAGAATCATATTTCACTCACAGTCAGCATCCGTTTGGGAAACAACCCTTGGGACACAAGGACTCTCGACGGATTCGCTGTGCACCAGTACCGTCACAAACCCCCCGGGCGGCGTCTATCCACTTGGCGCGACGTCCGCATCATGGATGACCATAGGGATGCGGAAGCACGAAAGACCGCTGAGAGAGGAGGCGTCCATGGGATCGGTACGCAAGGCGAGTGCGTGGCTCGGCCTCGTCGACGACAACGATGACGAGCGCTACTACGACGACGACTACTCCGAGGGCACCGAATCCGGGGACGCCTGGGTCACGGACCCGCGGGTGAAGGTGGCCACGGACGTGGCCGAGGAGAAGGGCCGCCGCATCGCCACGGTCACCCCGGACAGTTTCCGGGACGCACGTGCCATCGGCGAGCTGTTCCGGGACGGCGTCCCGGTCATCGTGAACCTGACGGCCATGGAGGGCACCGACGCCAAGCGCGTGGTCGACTTCGCGGCCGGGCTGATCTTCGGCCTGCGCGGTTCGATCGAGCGGGTGTCCACCCGGGTGTTCCTGCTGAGCCCGGCCGACACCCAGATCATCAGCGGCGAGTCGGCCGCGCACCGTTCCGACGGTTTCTTCAACCAGAGCTGAGGCGGGGCCGCACACCACGGCCCCGCCCCCGCACGCCCACCGGGTCCGCCGCCGGAGTCCTACCGGAAGGCGTCGAGTCCGGTGAGGGCCTTGCCCAGCACCAGCTGGTGCATCTCGACGGTGCCCTCGTAGGTGAGCACCGATTCCAGGTTCGTCGCGTGCCGCATCACGGGGTATTCGAGGGAGATCCCGTTGGCGCCGAGGATCGTGCGGGCCGTACGGCAGATGCCGATGGCCTCGCGTACGTTGTTGAGCTTGCCGAAGCTGACCTGCTCGGGGCGCAGGCGGCCGGCGTCCATGCGCCGCCCGAGGTGGTGGGCGAGCAGAATCCCCTTGTGCAGTTCGACCGCCATGTCGGCGAGCTTGGCCTGGGTCAGCTGGAAGGCGCCGATGGGCCGCCCGAACTGCTCTCGCGTCTTCGCGTACTCCACTGCCGCCTCGAAGGAGCTGCGGGCCGCGCCCATCGCACCCCAGACGATGCCGTAGCGGGCGTGGGAGAGGCAGCTGAGCGGTCCGCGCAGTCCGGTGGCCTCCGGCAGCACGGCGTCGGCGGGCAGCCGTACGCCGTCGAGGACGAGCTCGCTGGTGACGCTGGCCCGCAGGGACCACTTGTGCTTGATCTCGGGCGCGGAGAAGCCGGGACTGTCGGTGGGCACGACGAAGCCGCGGATCCCGTCCTCGGTCCGCGCCCAGACGACGGCGACACCGGCCACCGACCCGTTGGTGATCCACATCTTGCGCCCGTCGAGCACCCAGTCACCGCCGTCGCGCTTGGCACGGGTGCGCATGCCTGCGGGGTCGGAGCCGTGATCGGGCTCGGTCAGCCCGAAGCAGCCGATGACCTCACCGGCGGCCATGCGCGGCAGCCAGGCCCGCTTCTGGTCCTCGCTGCCGAAGCGGTGGATGGCGTACATGGCGAGGGAGCCCTGCACGGAGACCAGGGACCGGATGCCGGAGTCGGCCGCCTCCAGCTCCAGACAGGCCAGCCCGTACTGCACGGCGCTCGCGCCGGCGCAGCCGTACCCCTCCAGCGACATGCCCAGCGCGCCGATGCCGCCGAGCTCGCGGGCCAGCTCCCGGATGCCGGGCAGTTCGCCCTTCTCGTACCAGTCCGCGACGTACGGCAGCACGCGGTCCGCGGCCCAGTCCCGCACGGTGTCCCGGACCGCCAGGTCCTCCGGCTCCAGGAGGTCGTCGACGCCGAGCGGGTCGGCGGGATCGAACGCGGGCAACGTGGGGGACGAGGCCATGGGACACCCTCCGGAGCGTGAAAACTAGCGCCGCTAGTTACGGTTCTCGTGCCGACGTTACGATGCACCGCTTCGCACGTCCACCACGCGTACGCTCACGCCGACACGCGGGACTGGGCCGCGTCCCGGGGCGCGGGCACGGGAACCGCCTCGCACTGCATCACCCGCGGCAGCCGCAACGCCATCACCGCTCCCAGCAGCAACAACCCCGCGCTCACCACCAACGTCACATGCAGCCCGTGCACGAACGCGTCCGCCGCGGCGCGCCGCAGCGCGCCCTCAGCAGGCCCCCCGAGCCGCGCGGCGACCTCGTACGCCTCCCCCAGCGAATGTCCCGCCGCCACCGACGCCGGCGCCGGCACCCCGGGCACACCCCCCGCAAGGCCCGGCGCGTACGCCGCGTTCATCACGCTGCCCAGCAGGGCGATCCCGATCCCGGCGCCCAGCTGGTACGACGTCTCCCCGATCGCCGCCGCCCCGCCGGCCTGCGCCTGCGGTGCCTCGCTCAGCATCGACTCGTACGCCCCGAAGAGCGTCGTCTCCAGTCCGAAGCCGAGCAGCACGAACCCGGACAGCAGCAGTGCGCAGTTGTCGGCCCTGCCCATCGCCGTCAGCAGCAGCACCGCGAAGGCCGTCAGGCAGAACCCGGCGCACACCATCCGGCGCGGCCCGAAGCGCCGCAGCATCCGCGCGCCCGCCAGCCCGGCCGCCATCGCCGCGAAGGTCAGCGGCAGCAGTCGCAGCCCGGTCTGGAGCGGAGACAGCCCGAGCACCAGTTGCAGATACTGCGCCGCGATCAGCTCGAGACCCACCAGCGCCAGCATCGCCAGCACGATGCACCCCACCGACGTACTGAACGCCGGCCGCCGGAACATCTCCAGGTCCACCAGCGGATGCGTACGCCGCCGCTGCCGTCGTACGAACGCGACCAGCAGGGCCGCGCCCACCACCAGCGGCAGCACCGTGAGCGGGCTCGCCACCGGCTCCCCGCCGCCCAGCCGCTTCACGCCCAGGACGGCCCCGAACAGGCCGCCGGCCGCCATCAGCGCGCCGACCACGTCCCAGGGCCCGCGGCCGTCGCCCTTCGACTCGGGCAGCAGCAGCCGCCCCACCGGCAGGCTGACCAGCATCAGCGGGATGTTGACGAGGAAGACCGAGCCCCACCAGAAGTGCTCCAGCAGGAAGCCGCCGAGCAGGGGCCCGACCGCCGCGCCGACCGCGGCCACGGCGCTCCAGACGCCGATGGCCAGTGCCCTCTCCCGGCGGTCGGGGAAGACCTGCCGGAGGATCGACAGCGTCGCCGGCATGATCATCGCGCCGCCGACACCGAGCAGCGCGCGGGCCATGACGAGGACCTGGGCGTTGTCGGCGAGCGCCGCCAGCCCGGAGGCGACGCCGAAGAGCGCGTAGCCGAGCAGCAGGATCCGTCTGCGGCCCACCCGGTCACCCAGCGTGCCGAACAGGATCAGCAGCGAGGCGCAGACGAGCGGGTAGATGTCGACGATCCAGAGCAGTTCGATGGCGCCGGGCCGCAGGTCCTCGGTGACGGCGGGGACCGCCACGTGCAGCACGGTCGCGTCGACGGCGACGAGCAGCAGGCTGACGCAGAGGACGACCAGAACCACCCAGCGGTTGGCACCGGCCCCGGCCGCCCGACGGCGCAGCTCGGCGGCAGCCGTGGTCGTCCCGGACATGTACGTACCTCCAAGATGTTCCCTCGCGCCCGGCGGGCCGCGCGGGGTGGGGACTCCCCTGCGGCTCGGCCGGAGAGGAGCGGGGGGCTCCGGGCCGTGCAACGGAACGCGAGTGACTCGCCAGAGTACGCGAGACCTCGCATCGCGCACGTGGCGGGCCTCACACATTCCGCGTCACCTGTGTGGCATGCGCCACCGCGGTCACGGCCCCGCCCGCCCCGGCCGGACGGCCGTTTCCGTCCACGGCGGATAATCGAGCCCGTGACCGATCTTGAAACGCGCGCGGCGGGCCGCCCCGGTGCCCTGTGCCGGGCCGCCCCGGCGCTTCTCGGCTACGCGGCCGTACGCGCCCTGGGCCTGCTCGCCCTGGCCCTGTGGAGCGCCGCGCGCGACAAGAGCGCCTACACGCTGCTGACGGCCCGATGGGATTCCCTCTGGTACACCAGGGTCGCCGAACTGGGCTACGGCTACGAGGTGCGCCTCCCTGACGGCGACGTGCACTCCAACCTGGCCTTCTTCCCGCTGCTGCCCTGGCTGGAGCGGCTCGGCGCGGCGTTGACGCCGCTGTCGCACGCGGATGCCGGGTACGCCGTCTCGCTGCTCGCGTCACTCGCCGCGGCCTGGGGGATCTTCGCGGTGGCGGAGCACGTGTACGGCCGCCGGGCCGGGGTGTGTGCCGCTCTCCTGTGGGCCGTGCTGCCGGTCGGGATCGTGCAGTCCATGGCGTACAGCGAGTCGCTGTTCACGGCGCTGGCCGCCTGGTCGCTGTACGCGGTGCTGACCGGGCGCTGGGTGACGGCGGGGGCGCTGGCCGCGCTGGCCGGGCTGACCCGTCCGGTGGGGCTCGCGGTGGCGGCGGCGGTGTGGGTGGCCGCGATTGCGGCATTCGTGCGAAGCCGGAGCGACGCCGGCGCGGACGGCGCCCGCGGCCCGGCACGCGCCCCCGGTGACGGCGCGCGGCGTGTGCTCGGCATGCTCCTCGCGCCCCTGGGCGCCGCCGGGTACGCGCTCTGGGTCGGACACCGCACCGGCAAGGGCCCGCTGGGCTATCTCGACGTCCAGGCCGGCTGGCGCAACGGCTTCGACGGAGGCGTGGCCTTCGCCCGTTTCATCGCCGGCAGGTTCACGTCGTTCCCGTCGGCCCTGGCGGGCGTCGGGCTGATCGCCGGGGTCGCTCTGCTCGTCTGGCTGTACGTCGTCTGCGTCCGGCAGCGCCAGCCGCTCCCGCTGCTGGTGTACGCGGGGATCGTCACCGCCCTCGCCCTGTGCACGTCGAGCTACTTCGGATCGAAGCCGCGGCTGCTGCTGCCCGCCTTCCCGTTGCTGCTGCCCCTCGCCCTGGCCCTGGCCCGGATGCGAACCTCCAGGTCAGCGCTGGTCGTCGGCGGTGTCGCGGTGGCGTCGGCGGTGTACGGGGCGTTCTGGCTGAACGGCTCCGGCCCGCCCTGACCGGACCGGTGCACCCGATGACCGCCGGGAGAATTCCGGACCAGCATTCGGTGAACGAATTCATAAGCACGATAAGCCGTCGGCCGGACCGATCAAAGGAATTGAAGTCCGCAATAGGACCAGGTCGCGGATTCCTCGGAAATAAACCACCGCCTGAGAGGAATCCCACATCACATCGTCATCACAAAGCCGTTGATTCGTCCGGGATCACTCCTCACTCGCTGTAACGTCGATTGGGTGCGTACCGAACGGAACCTCACCCGTCTGGACCGGGTGTTCGCGAGACTGGACCGGGAGCCGGAACGACCGGCCCACCTGGATGTGCCGGAGATGAGCCGGCACAGGGTCGCGCTGTTCGCGGGAACCCTCGCCTTCTACATCGCGATCGTGTGGGCCGTGCTGATCACCTCGTGGCTGGTCCGGCTCGACTGGCAGGTCATGTTCTTCCGGCCGTACCAGCAGTGGCCGGAGCTCCACGCGTTCGTCGACTACTACGTCGTGCTCGGCCAGCGCGGCCCCACCGCGGTGATGGTGGCGGCCTGGCTCGGCTGGCGCTCCTGGCGGCAGCACACCCTGCGGCCCCTGCTCGCGCTCGGCGTCTCCCTGCTCCTGCTGAACGTCACGGTCGGCGCCGCCAAGTACGGCATGGGCCGGCTGGGACCGCACTACGCGACCACGATCGGCTCGAACGAGATGTGGCTCGGCGGCGATATATTTCCGAGCGGTCACACCGCGAACGCCGTCGTGACCTGGGGCATCCTGGCCTATCTCGCCTCGACGCCGAGGGCACGGCGCTGGCTGTCGGCACTGTCGGCGGTCACCTCGCTCGGCGTGGGCCTGTCCACCGTCTACATCGGTACGCACTGGCTCAGCGACGTGATCCTCGGCTGGACGGCGGGGCTGCTGATCCTGCTGGCGCTGCCGTGGTTCGAGCCGCTGATCACCCGGGCCGAAGCCTGGATCCTCGGCCTGCGCGACGGCTGGTTCGCCCGTCGCCGCCGTACCGCGGCGACGAAGCAGCCGGTCAGCACGCCCGTGGTCCTCACCCCGCCCGCCTCCGACCGCGAGGAGGCTCCGGCCCGCGAGCCGGTCGCCACGCCGCGCAACCGGGCCCCGGCGTACCTGGCCCCGGGCCCGCACACGGCGCGCTCGGACCGTACGCCGGTGCCTCCGACGGGCAGCCGCCGGCCGGGGCACGCCGACCGCCACCCGCGGGGCACGGCCCCGGCCGCACGCCCCCTGTCGGGCGGCTGACCGTTCACATCACGCCGCGGGGACCGGTACGCACAGCCCCTTCCCCGCGGGTCAGCCCTTCCAGGCGCGGGCCACGCGGCCGTCCTTCACCTCGAAATTGAGGCGGCCCACGCGGTACTCCATCGTGATGACCGTCCCCGGCGCCAGTGATCGCACCGTCGACCAGCCCCGCTCCCGGGCGAGCCGTTCGGCCGCGCCGGATTCGAGGCCGACGTATGCGTCCGGACTGTCCTGGGGTTCGGCCGGGGGTGTCGGAATCGGTGCCATGCCGCCACGCTATGCCCTGCTCCACGACCGGGGAAGTCCAGGCCCGTAACACGGCGTGCGGACGCCCCTGGGGTCACACTTCTGTCACAAGATCACGGCCCGTGTTTTGGTCGAACTCCGTCACACGGACGGACGGTTCTGTACGCCTTTCGCAGGCCTGTGAGGTGAATTTCCGCGTGTCGCGTCGCCCCATCGAATAAACGGACGGAAAAGGCATCGAAGCACCTCGGGGGCTCCCCGCATTCCGCATTCGAACGCACCCGAACGAACTCACGGGCGGCTTGCGGACGACGTGCGGAGATCGGACATCCGCACAGGAAACACATCCGTTGCTCACAGGTCCTCCCCGGGCCGCTCGGCCCGGGACAGGGCACGGGTGAGCCGGTCGCGCGCCGCCCGGACCGCCTCCGTCAGCCCGTCCGGCTCCAGCACCTCGAAGTCGAGCCCCAGCAGCATCACGTGCACCACCATGAAGTCCAGGCTCCCGGCGCCGGTGCGCAGGAGGCAGCTGTCCGGGCCCTCCGCCTCCAGCACCCCGGCAGTGGGCGAGATCCGCTCGGCGGCCTCCTGATGGGGCACCAGCAGCCGGACGACCGCGTGCGCGGCGTACGCGCGCGTGGAGACGCCCTCGGAGACGTAGGCGGCCAGGTCCTCGGCGGGCGGCTCACGCGGGACGAAGCGGGGCCCGTGCGGCGGCTTCGGCGTGATGCGGTCCACCCGGAACGTGCGCCAGGCCGCGCGGTCGATGTCGAAGGCGACCAGGTACCAGCGGCGCTCGGAGCACACCAGCCGGTACGGCTCGACGGTACGGCGGCTGTCGGTGCCGTCGTGGCCGCGGTACGCGAAGCGCAGCCGCTCGCCGTCCCGGCACAGGTGGGCCAGCTCGGCCAGGACGCCCGGGTCCACGGCGGAGGACCGGGGGCCGCGCAGCATCGGCACGGTGAAGGCGTTCAGGGCGCTCACGCGGCGCCGCAGCCGGTTCGGCAGCACCTGCTCCAGCTTGGCGAGCGCCCGGACGGACGTCTCACCGATGCCCTCGATGCCCTGCCCCGCGGCCGTGCGCAGCCCCACGGCCACCGCGACCGCCTCGTCGTCGTCCAGCAGCAGCGGCGGCAGCTCGGCGCCCGCGCCCAGCTGGTATCCGCCGCCGGTGCCGGGGCTGGCGTTGACCGGGTAGCCCAGCTCGCGCAGCCGGTCCACGTCCCGTCGCACGGTGCGTGGGGAGACGCCGAGGCGGTCGGCGAGGTCGGCGCCGGACCAGTCCCGGTGGGCCTGAAGGAGGGAGAGCAGGCGCAGCAGCCGTGCCGAGGTCTCGAGCATGGCGCCGAGTCTGCCAGCGGTTGCGGACAGTTGCTGTCCGCGTCATCAGGTCTCCAGCAGAGTGACCGACAGTGACAGGTCGTTGTCCCGGGTGTAGTAGGGCCCGGCGTGCACGGGGCCGTGCGGCGTCCGTACGCGCGCGCGTGGATAGGTGAAGACGGGGTGCTTGTCGGCGATGTCGTCCAGCAGCCGAGCGAGGCGCACGGCCGGGCCGGGTTCGCCGGCGGGCCGCAGCCACAGGTCCCACTCGCCCGGCGCCAGGGTGCCGTAGGGCACGGTGAAGCCGAACTCCGCCCGGTCTGCCGCGACGTCCAGCCGGCGCGTACCGCCGTCGCCGGTGCCTGGGCGGGCCCGCAGCTCGGCGTGGGCGCCGGGGGCCAGCCGCGTGCCGTACACCCGTCCCCGTACGGTCAGCCCGTCCTCCGCGAGGCGCAGCTCCCCGGTCTCCGCGTGCGGGGCGCGCAGCCAGCTGCGGACGGTGAGGTTGCCCTGCCGGGTGGCGTACGGGATGCGGACGGCGACGTGGCCGAGCAGGCCGCCGGGGGTGCGGTCGGCGAGGGAGCGCAGGTCGGTGACGCCGGGCACCAGGCGCCGAGGCTCGCCGTCGGACACGCGCGCGAAGGCGTCCCAGCGGCCCTCGGGCAGGGCCACGCTGCTGGGCAGCGCGGCGCGCAGCCGGCCCTCGGCGGCCGGGGCCAGCGGCAGGCTGACCGTGTCGTCGACTCCGTCGGCGGCGCGGCGGCGCAGTATGAGGAGGGCCGCCGCGGGGCCCTCGTGCGCGGCGACGTCGAAGGTCAGACCGCCTGCGGAGTCGCCGATGCAGTCGGCGCGCAGCGGGGCGGCCGGTGGGGTCGACGGCGTCATGCGGTGCGGATCCTCCCTGGACTTCTCGTCGTCCGGTCAGACCCCCGGACCCGGCCTCCTGGTTGTCCGTGTCCGATTGCGATGTGGTCACGGCCGGAAGGCGGGTCCGGGCCCCGCCGCGGGTCCGCCCGGACCGGGTTTTCGCGCGACGGGGAGGCCGGGTCAGAGTTCGAGACGCTGGCCGGGCACGATCATGTCGGGGTCGTCGCCGATGACGGCCTTGTTGACGGTGTGGAGGCGCTGCCAGGTGGTGCCGTACCGGTCGGCGACGGCGCTCAGGGTGTCGCCCCGGCGGACGGTGTAGTCGCCGCGGGACGCGCTGCGGTCGGTGTGGCCGCTCGGCCGGGCCGGCGCCTTCGACGGCCCGGCGGCGGGCTTGACGGGTTCGACGGGCGGGGCCGCGGCCGCCCCGGGCGGGGTGGCGGCGGCCGGTGCGCCGCCCTGTGCCCCGGCCCGGGAGGAGCAGGTCGGCCACGCGCCCCAGCCCTGTGCGCGCTGGACCTTGGCCGCCACGGCGATCTGCTGGGACTTGGTCGCCCTGTCGGCGGTCGGCGCGTAGGCGGTGCCGCCGTACGCGCGCCAGGTGGAGGCGGAGAACTGCAGTCCGCCGTAGTAGCCGTTGCCGGTGTTGATGTGCCAGTTGCCGCCGCTCTCGCACTGGGCGATGCGGTCCCACACTCCGCTGTCCGCCGCCGCCGCGCTGCCGGTCGCGGCCAGCAGTCCGAGGGGCGCGAGCAGTGCCGCCCCGGCGAGGACCGCCGTCGTACGGTTCCTGCGAACCCTGCCGCGAGTGGTATCGGCACATTCGGACATGTATTTCCCTCTCCACGCGACCCGGGCTCCCCCAGGACGGGGCACGCTCGCCGCGCACAGCACGCGGTCGTCGCGCTCCGCCCCGTCCGCCGGTGGCCGTGGTGCGAGCCGGTGGTGCGGTCGGCGGACGTTCCCGAGCGGTGCTCGTTGCACACGGCGGAGGAATCTAGGGAGCCCGCCCGGCCGGATCAACCAACGGCCCGTCATTCCAGGCCAGTCCGCCATTACCTCGGGTATCAGCCATTTCCGGACACCCACTTCATTCGCTGATTTCCTGATTTGTCGACCAACCGGCATGGCGATCTGTGACTCACCTCACCACCTCAACGCCCTTGCGCTTCAAACCAGTTGACGGTGAGTGAGCGATTCCGGCGGACAGATGACCGTGTGCGCCGGATGGTTCGATTCCGTTGGCCATGGGGCGTGACTCCCGCCACAGATCGCCCGTTGTCTTCTGCATGAGCCGGGACCCGCCCGGACCACGGCCCGGGAGCCACCCGGTCCCGCCACGCACCGCATCCCGAGGGAGCCACCCGTGCCGCGCATGCTCGACGTCAGCGACGACGTACGCGCCGAGATCGGCGACGAAGAAGCCGACCGCCTGCTCGCCGGGGAGTCCACCCCGGGCAGCTACGACTGCACGTCCTGCCGCACCCCGGGCGACTGTGCGCAGGAGCGCACCAGCACCGTTCTCTTCATCGGGGACGAGACCGCCGTGCTCGCCTTCGCCCACGCCGGCTGCCTGCCCTCCCAGGTCGTCAAGGTCACCGAGGAGCAGCTCCAGGGGGCCGTGAAGTCCATCAACTCCGACAACTCCCGCCCCGAGCCCGCGCAGGCCGCACCCGAGCCGGCCGTCCTCGGCGTCACCAGCGGACTGATCCTGATCGCCGACGAACTCCACCCGGCCCTCGTGGTCGAGCCGACCGCCCCCATCGCCCGGCCCGGCACGGCCGGCGCCGGCGACGACTTCCTGCCGCTGCTCATCGAACAGGGCTTCATGCCGGTCACCGAGCTGTCCACCGCGCCGGCGGTGCTGCACGGCTGGTCGGTACTGCTCGCGATGGGCCAGCTGCACGCGGTGCTCCAGCCGGGGCCGAACGGCGGCCGGCCGGTGGCCTGGTGGCAGGCGCACCAGCCCCTCCAGGTCACCGAGGGCTGGCGCACGGCGGCCGGCAAGCACCAGCAGGTGCTGGTGTTCGCGGCGCCCGTCGGGTCGATCGGACGGCAGCCGCGTGAGGACCTGCTGCGGGACGCGCTGGACAAGGCGGCGTCGAACGGGCAGCTGGTCGCGGCGGCGCTGCCGCTGGCCGGAACCTGAGCGCCGTCCGTGCGGGTGGCTGACGGCCACCGCCTGGGCCGCATCTCTTCCAGCGCGGGGTCGTTTGGACATACGTGTACGCATACGACGCCTTCCACCGCCAGGGCGGCCCCTCGGCCACGCCGATCTACGACGCGCTCTACGCCGAGTACGTCAGGTCCTTCCGATCACTGCCGGGCGATCGCAGCGGCGAGGAGGAGCTGGGATTCACGGCCTTCCGGAGCATCCCGCGCAGCAGAGGCGCGTACAGCGCCTACAGTGCGGGGGCCCACAGCGCCCGCGTCGGCCACCAGCAGCCGATGTGGCAGCGCGTCGGCACACACCACGTCCCGGCCGCGCTGCCACCGGGCCCGCGCAGAGGCGCCTGACAGCCACGTGAGCGACGAGAGAGGGCGACCCCTTGCCGGGGTCGCCCTCTCTCGTCGCTCTCTTCGCCGTCGCGGCTGCGCTACTTCTTCTTCGCGCCGCGCTTCTCGCGCACCCGCACCGAGATGTGGATCGGCGTGCCGTCGAAGCCGAACTCCTCGCGCAGCCGGCGCTCGATGAAGCGCCGGTAGCCCGCCTCGATGAAGCCGGAGGCGAAGAGCACGAACCGCGGGGGCTTGGTACCGGCCTGGGTGCCGAACAGGATGCGCGGCTGCTTGCCGCCCCGCACCGGGTGCGGGTGGGCGGCGACCAGCTCACCGAGGAAGGCGTTCAGCCGGCCCGTCGGGACGCGGGTCTCCCAGCCGGCCAGGGCCGTCTCGATCGCGGGGACCAGCTTCTCCATGTGCCGGCCGGTCTGCGCCGAGACGTTGACCCGCGGCGCCCACGCCACCTGGCCGAGCTCGGTCTCGATCTCCCGCTCCAGGTAGTAGCGGCGCTCCTCGTCGAGGGTGTCCCACTTGTTGTAGGCGACGACGATCGCGCGGCCCGCCTCGACGGCCATGGTGACGATCCGCTGGTCCTGGACCGAGATCGACTCGGAGGCGTCGACGAGGATGACGGCGACCTCCGCCTTCTCGACGGCGGCGGCGGTGCGCAGCGAGGCGTAGTAGTCGGCGCCCTGCTGGAGGTGGACACGCTTGCGGATGCCCGCCGTGTCAACGAACTTCCAGGTCACGCCGCCCAGCTCGATCAGCTCGTCGACGGGGTCGCGGGTGGTGCCGGCCAGTTCGTTGACGACGACGCGCTCCTCGCCGGCCACCTTGTTCAGCAGGGAGGACTTGCCGACGTTCGGGCGGCCGATCAGCGCGATGCGGCGCGGGCCGCCGACGGCGGTGCCGAAGGTCTGGGCCGGGGCCTCGGGCAGGGCCTCGAGGACCTTGTCCAGCATGTCGCCGGTGCCGCGGCCGTGCAGCGCGGAGACCGGGTGCGGCTCCCCCAGCCCCAGCGACCACAGGTAGGACGCGTCGGCCTCGCCGCTCTGGCCGTCGACCTTGTTGGCGCACAGCACGACGGGCTTGCCGGCCTTGCGCAGCAGCCGTACGACGGCCTCGTCGGTGTCGGTGGCGCCGACCTTGGCGTCCACGACGAAGACGACCGCGTCGGCGGCCTCGATGGCGTACTCGGCCTGCGCGGCCACGGAGGCGTCGATGCCGAGGACGTCCTGCTCCCAGCCGCCGGTGTCGACGACCTTGAAGCGGCGGCCGGCCCATTCGGCCTCGTAGGTGACGCGGTCGCGGGTGACGCCGGGCTTGTCCTCGACGACGGCCTCGCGGCGGCCGATGATCCGGTTCACCAGGGTCGACTTGCCGACATTGGGGCGGCCGACGACGGCGAGGACGGGCAGCGGGCCGTGCCCGGCCTCCTCGATCGCGCCCTCGACCTCCTCGACGTCGAAGCCCTCTTCGGCGGCGAGCTCCATGAACTGCGCGTACTCGGCGTCGCCGAGCGCCCCGTGGTCGTGCTCCCCGCCCGAGCCCTCGGAGTGGATGTGGTCGTTCATGAAGTCCGTACCTCGTTCATCGTGGTGATCGGTGGTGCACCCCCTGTACCGGGTGATCCACTACTCAAAGTGTGGCCCGGCGGCCGGTGAGCCGCCTGGCGTTCTCCAGGTGCGCGGTGAGCTGCTTCTGGATGCGTTCGGTCGCCTCGTCCAGCGCCTTGCGGGTCCGCCGTCCGCTGCCGTCGCCCGCGTCGAAGGGGTCGCCGAAGACGACGTCGACGCGCGAGCGCAGCGGAGGCAGCGCCTTTATCAACCGTCCGGGCCGGTCGGAACTTCCCAGCACCGCGACCGGGACGATCGGTGCGCCGCTGCGGACCGCGAAGTAGGCGAGGCCCGCCCGCAGCGCGGCGAAGTCGCCCTCGCCCCGGGTGCCCTCCGGGAAGATGCCCAGCACGCCGCCGTTGTCCAGGACGCCCAGAGCCTGGGTTATGGCGGTGCGGTCCGCGGTCGAGCGGTCCACCTTCAGCTGGCCGATGCCGAGCAGGAAGGGGTCCAGCGGCCCGATGAACGCCTCCTTCTTGATCAGGAAGTGCGTCGGCCGGGGCGCCACACCCATGACCATCGGGCCGTCGATGTTGTGCGAGTGGTTGACGGCGAAGATCACCGGGCCGGTCGCGGGCACCCGCCAGGCGCCCAGCACGCGCGGCCGGAACAGCCCGTACATCAGGCCGACGCCGATGCGCCGCCCGATCTCGGCGCTCCCCGCCGATGGGACCTCGGTCACTTCCCCGCCCGCTTCTCCTCGACGAGGGTGACGACGCACTCGATGACCTGCGGGAGGGTGAGGTCGGTGGTGTCCACCTCGACCGCGTCGTCGGCCTTGGCCAGCGGCGAGGTCTTGCGGCTGGAGTCGGCCGCGTCCCGCTTGATCAGGGCCTCGCGGGTGACGTTGACGTCGGCGCCCTTGAGCTCGCCGCTGCGGCGGGCGGCGCGGGCCTCCGCCGAGGCGGTGAGGAAGATCTTCAGGTCGGCGTCCGGCAGCACGGTCGTCCCGATGTCACGGCCCTCGACGACGATGCCGAGCGGGGCGGCGGCGGCGATGGTGCGCTGCAGCTCGGTGATCCGGGTCCGCACCTCGGGGACGGCGCTGACCGCGCTGACCTTGGAGGTGACCTCCTGGGTGCGGATCGGGCCGGCCACGTCCACGCCGTCGACCGTGATGGTCGGGCCCGCCGGGTCGGTGCCGGAGACGATCTCGGGCTTGCCGGCCGCGGCGGCGATCGCGTGCGGGTCGTCGGTGTCGATGCCGTTGGTGACCATCCACCACGTGATCGCCCGGTACTGGGCGCCGGTGTCCAGGTAGCTGAGGCCGAGCTGTGCGGCGACGGCCTTCGACGTGCTCGACTTGCCCGTGCCGGAGGGGCCGTCGATGGCGACAATCACGGCCGGAACGGTCGGGGCGGCGCCGTTTTCCACGAGGGGACACCTTCCTGGTGCGGTGCGGTGAGTGGTGTGCGGGACGCGAACGCGTCCCGCACAAGGTTACTGGCTCTCCGGGACCCCTCCGACAGTCGCCCGGCGCCCCGGGTTCGCTGCCCGGATCCGAAAGGTCACTGCCGGATCGCCCAGCCCCGCTCCTTGAGGGCCGCCGTCAGCACGGAAGCGGCCTTCGGCTCGACCATCAGCTGCACCAGACCGGCCTGCTGCCCGGTCGCGTGCTCGATCCGTACGTCCTCGATGTTGACCCCCGCCCGTCCCGCGTCCGCGAAGATACGGGCCAGCTGGCCGGGCTGGTCGTCGATGAGGACGGCCACGGTCTCGTAGGCCCGCGGTGCGCTGCCGTGCTTGCCCGGGACCCGCACCTGTCCGGCGTTGCCGCGCCGCAGGACCTCGGCGATGCCCGTGCCGCCCTCGCGGCGCTTGTCCTCGTCGGATGACTGCAGGGCGCGCAGCGCCCGTACCGTCTCGTCCAGGTCGCCGGCGACGTCGGTGAGCAGGTCGGCGACCGGCCCGGGGTTGGCGGAGAGGATGTCGATCCACATCCCAGGGTCGGAGGCGGCGATCCGGGTCACGTCGCGGATGCCCTGCCCGCACAGCCGTACGGCGGCCTCCTCGGCGTGCTCCAGGCGGGCGGCGACCATGCTGGAGACCAGGTGGGGCATGTGGGAGACGAGGGCCACGGCGCGGTCGTGGGCGTCCGCGTCCATCACCACCGGTACCGCGCGGCAGTGCGAGACGAGCTCCAGAGCGAGGTTCAGCACCTCGGTGTCGGTGTCCCGGGTCGGTGTCAGCACCCACGGGCGGCCCTCGAAGAGGTCGCCGGTGGCGGCCAGCGGGCCGGACTTCTCGCGGCCGGACATGGGGTGCGTGCCGATGTACGCGGAGAGGTCCAGGCCACGCTCCTCCAGTTCACGCCGGGGACCGCCCTTGACGCTGGCCACGTCGATATACCCGCGGGCGGCGCCGCGCGCCATGGCGTCGGCGAGCACGCCGGCCACCAGGGCGGGCGGGGCGGCGACGATCGCGAGGTCGACCGGCCCGTCCGGGACCTGGTCGGTGCCGGCGCCGAGCGCGGCGGCCGTACGGGCCTGCTCGGGGTGGTGGTCGACGAGGTGGACGGTGACCCCGCGCTGGGTCAGGGCCAGGGCGGCGGAGGTGCCGATGAGGCCGGTGCCGATGACGAGTGCGGTTCTCACTGGGCGATGTCCTTGCGCAGGGCCGCGGCGGCGCCGAGGTAGACGTGGGCGATCTCGGCGCGGGGCCGGTCGGACTCGATGTGGGCGAGGATCCGGACGACGCGGGGCATGGCGCCCTCGATGTCCAGCTCCTGGGCGCAGATCAGCGGGACGTCGGTGATGCCGAGCCCCCGGGCGGCCGCGGCGGGGAAGTCGCTGTGCAGGTCGGGCGTGGCCGTGAACCAGATGCTGATGAGGTCGTCGCAGGTCAGGCCGTTGCGCTCCAGGACGGCGGTCAGCAGTGCCGCGACCTGCTCGTCCATGTGCCCGGCCTCGTCCCGTTCCAGCTGGACGGCGCCCCGGACCGCTCGTACCGCCACGGCGATGCTCCTTGCTGACGTGCGTATCGGTTCTTGGTCCGTCCAGCGTAGTCAGCCCGCCGCGTACCGGTGCGGGGTGCCCGTCTCCTGAGACGCTGGCCCCGGCCGTAATCCCCCTCCCCCGGAGCTGCGACATGACCGACATCCCGACCCGCCGTACGGTCCTCCTCTGCACGGGGGCGGCGGCGCTCTGCGTGGGCTGCGGCGACGGAGGCGACGGTGACTCCTCGGCCGCCTCGCCGGGACAGGAGCTGGCGCCGACGAGCGACATCCCGGTCGGCGGTGGCAGGGTCTTCGCGGACGAGAAGGTCGTCGTGACCCAGCCGCGGCAGGGTGAGTTCAAGGCCTTCTCGGCGGTCTGCACCCACCAGAACTGCCTGGTGTCGGACGTGCGGGACGGCACCATCGACTGCGCCTGCCACGGCAGCGGGTTCAGCGTCGCCGACGGCGCGGTCGAGCGGGGCCCGGCGACCAGGCCGCTGCCCGAGAAGCGGATCGCGGTGGACGGAAATTCGGTCCGCCTGGCGTGAGCCGCCCGCGTACGCTCCGGGCATGGAACCCGGGACCCTGGTGCGCGACCACACGATCTACGCCTGTGTCATGGGTTCGCGCGCGTTCGGTCTGGCGACCGAGGACAGCGACACGGACCGCCGGGGCGTGTTCGTCGCGCCGACGCCGCTGTTCTGGCGCTTCGAGAAGCCGCCGACGCACGTGGAGGGACCGGCGGACGAGCAGTTCAGCTGGGAGCTGGAGCGCTTCTGCGAGCTGGCGCTGCGCGCCAACCCGAACATCCTGGAGTGCCTGCACTCCCCGCTCGTGGAGTCCGTGGACGACACGGGCCGCGAACTGCTCGCCCTGCGCGAGGCTTTCCTC
Source organism: Streptomyces sp. NPDC017890 (assembly GCF_044328675.1). Classification (NCBI taxonomy): domain Bacteria; kingdom Bacillati; phylum Actinomycetota; class Actinomycetes; order Kitasatosporales; family Streptomycetaceae; genus Streptomyces; species Streptomyces sp. NPDC017890. The sequence continues at coordinate 31,965 of NZ_JBIRHU010000021.1, read as the reverse complement.
TCGCGCCGGGCCTTCGAGACGTTCACCCGCTACGCGCACGGCCAGCGCCGCAAGCTGGACGCCGACGTGCGCACGCACGGTGCCCCGCGCTGGAAGCACGCGATGCACCTGCTGCGGCTGCTGACGAGCGCCCGCGACCTGCTGCGCACGGGCGTCCTGACGATCGACGTCGGCGACCGGCGGGAGTCGCTGCTCGCCGTGAAGCGCGGCGAGGTGCCCTGGCCCGAGGTCGAGTCCCGGATGGGCCTCCTGGTGGAGGAGGGCGAGGAGGCGGCCCGCCGCAGCCCGCTGCCCGCCGAGCCGGACCGGCGCCGCGTCGAGGACTTCCTCGTCCGCGTCCGCCGCGCCTCAGCCCTCCGGGCCGGCCAGACGGATCCGTACGACGAAGTCGTGCAGGGCGTCGTACGCGGTGGGCGCGTCGGGCAGGACTGACGCCGCCTGCGCCTCGTCGAGCACGCCGTGCAGCCGTTCCACGTCGGCGCGCACGCGCGCGTGGTCGACGCCGACGACCCCGTGCTCGCGCTCCGCCTTGGCGGCGATCAGCTCCGGCAGGTAGGCCGGGGTGGCGTCGGCCTCGCCGAGGAGCGTCGGCAGATGGGGCTGCACCTCGCCCGCGCGCATCAGGTGGATGCCGGTGAGCAGCACCCGGAAGGTGTACAGCAGCGGCTTGAGCTCCCCGCTCTTCTCGAACAGCCGCCACTGGGTCTGCGCGAACCCCCGGTAGTGGTGGGCGTGGTGGCCGGTGAGGACGCCCGGCGCGAGGGCGGCCAGCTCCCGATGGGCCTCGGTGGTGTGCACGACCAGCGGGGACAGCAGCTGCTCCAGCACATAGCCGTTGCGCCGCAGCATCAGCCGTACGAACTTGCGCAGGTCGTGCGTGACCAGGTCCATCTCGACGCCGTCCCGGTCCCACATCCGCGACCTGGTCTCCTCCGGCTCGCGCAGCCCGACCAGGTCGGCGGCCGGCAGCAGGTGGACGCCGCGCAGGTCGACGTCCGAGTCGCGGGAGGGGAAGCCGTAGAGGTGGGCGCCCGAGACGGTGGCGAACAGCACCGGGAAGGGCTGTTCGGCCACCACCGGGGCCAGGTCGATGTCGAGGGCGTCGATCATGCGCTCAAGCGTCCCAGAGCGTCCCGAGAGCCAGCAGGTCGCCCCGGTACTCGATACGGCCGGCCCACTCGGCCGGCCAGGCGTCGGCGCCCAGGTGCGCGCCCGCGAAGGCGCCCGCGAGGCAGGCGATGGAGTCGGAGTCGCCGGCGGTGCAGGCGCCGCGGCGCAGGGCGGTCAGCGGCTCGTCGACGAAGAGCAGGAAGCAGAGCAGTCCGGCCGCCATCGCCTCCTCGGCGATCCAGCCCTCGCCGACCACCAGGCAGGGGTCGGTCTCAGGCGAGACGGTGCGCACCGCCTGCTGGAGGCGGTCGAGTACCGCCAGGCACTCGTCCCAGCCCCGGGCGATGAAGTGTTCGGGCGTGGGGTCCTGGGCGCGGGTCCACAGGTCGCCGAGCCAGGCCTCGTGGTAGCGGGTGCGGTTGTCGTAGGCGTACGACCGCAGCAGCCCGATCAGTCCGGTCGGCTCGGCTCCCTGGGCGAGCAGCCGTACGGCGTGCGCGGTGAGGTCTGAGGCCGCGAGCGCGGTCGGGTGCCCGTGGGTCAGTGCGGACTGCAACTGGGCGGCGCCCGCGCGCTGTTCGTCGCTCAGGCCGGGGACCAGCCCGACGGGCGCGACGCGCATGTTGGCGCCGCAGCCCTTGGAGTGGATCTGGGAGGCGTCCTGCCAGGGGCGGTCCGGACGGCGCTCCAGGAGGTCGCAGGCCGTGAGACAGGTGTTGCCCGGCGCCCGGTTGTTGTCCGGCGACCGGTTCCAGGCGATGAACTCCTGCCGTACCGGCTCGGCCATCGCCTCGGGCGTCAGGACTGCGCGGTCCATGGCCGTTTGCAGCCCCTTCCCCAGCGCCAGCGTCATCTGCGTGTCGTCGGTGACGACGGCCGGCCGGGGAAGTTCCATCTCCCGCCACGGGCCGCACTTGGCGAGGATCGCGGGGACGTCGTTGAACTCGGTCGGGAAGCCCAGCGCGTCCCCGAGGGCGAGGCCGGTGAGCGCCCCGGTGGCGGCGCGCTTGGTGACGGTGGTCGTGGTCATGCGGGGCGTCCTTCCCGAGGGGTGCGGAGCAGGGGCGGGTGCAGGGTGGTGGCGGGACCCGCGCGGTGGAGCGCGGCCGGTTTGCCGCGGCCGCCGGTGAGGCGGGCGGCGCCGGGGACCGCTTCGACGAAGCCCGGTGTGGCGAGTACCTTGCGGCGGAAGTTCGGCCGGTCCAGTGCCGTCCCCCACACCGTCTCGTAGACCTGCTGCAGCTCGCCGAGCGTGAACTCGGCCGGGCAGAAGGCGGTGGCCAGGCAGGTGTACTCCAGCTTGGCGCCGACGCGTTCCCGGGCGTCGGCCAGGATGCGGTCGTGGTCGAAGGCGAGGTTCACGGCCGCGTCGTACGGAACCCAGCGGGCCTCGGCCGCGTCGGTGCCCGCGTGCGGTTCGGGCGGGTCGGGCAGCAGGGCGGCGAACGCGACCGACACGACCCGCATCCGGGGGTCGCGGCCGGGCTCGCTGTAGGTCCGCAACTGCTCCAGGTGCAGGCCGGTCACGTCCGCCAGGCCGGTCTCCTCCGCCAGTTCCCGGCGGGCCGCCTCCTCCGCCGACTCGTCCGGCAGCAGAAAGCCGCCGGGCAGTGCCCAGCGGCCGGCGTACGGCTCCTGCCCCCGCTCGACGAGCAGCACGTGCAGTGCGCCCGCGCGGAGCGTGAGGACGGCGAGATCGACGGTGACGGCGAAGGGCTCGAACGCGTACTTGTCGTACCCGTGCACGACGGCCCACCCCCTTAATAGTCACTACGACTATAAAGAGGGCGGGCCGTCGGGACAACCCTCGGGGGGCTGCCGGTCGCCTAGAGCTCGACCTCCTGCATCAGCATCCCGACCTCCGTGTTGGACAGCCGGCGCAGCCAGCCCGACTTCTGGTCGCCCAGGGTGATCGGGCCGAACGCGGTGCGCACCAGCTTGTCGACGGGGAAGCCCGCCTCCGCCAGCATCCGGCGGACGATGTGCTTGCGGCCCTCGTGGAGGGTGACCTCGACCAGGTAGTTCTTGCCGGTCTGCTCCACGACCCGGAAGTGGTCCGCGCGCGCGTACCCGTCCTCCAGCTGGATGCCGTCCTTGAGGCGCTTGCCGAGGTCGCGCGGGATCGGGCCCACGATGTGCGCGAGGTAGGTCTTCTTCACGCCGTACCGGGGGTGGGTCAGGCGGTGCGCCAGCTCGCCGTGGTTGGTGAGCAGGATGACGCCCTCGGTCTCGGTGTCGAGCCGGCCCACGTGGAAGAGGCGGGTCTCACGGTTGGTGACGTAGTCACCGAGGCACTGCCGGCCGTCGGGGTCCTCCATGGTGGAGACGACGCCGGCGGGCTTGTTGAGCGAGAAGAACTGGTACGACTGCGTGGCGACGGTCAGGCCGTCTACCTTGACCTCGTCCTTCTCCGGGTCGACGCGGCGGCCCTGCTCCAGCACGATCTCGCCGTTGATCTCGACGCGCGCCTGCTCGATCAGCTCCTCGCAGGCACGCCGGGAGCCGTAGCCCGCGCGCGCGAGGACCTTCTGCAGCCGCTCGCCCTCCTGCTCGGCGCCCGGGAAGGTCTTGGGCAGCTTGACGTCCTTCTTGCCCGCGTACCGCTCCCGGTTGCGCTCCTCGGCCCGCGCCTCGTACTCGCGGGACGTGGCCGGGACCGAGCGTCCCCGCTGCAGGGGCTTCTTCGGCCCGCCCTTGGCGCCGCCGCGGGCCGCCGGGCCGCGGCCCGACTTCGGGCCCTCATGGGTAGCGCCGGGACCCACGTCGTAGCGCCGCTCCTCGGGGCGCGGCCTCTTGGGACGGCCGCCCTGCTTGTCGTCGCGGTTGCCACCGGCGCCGCGGGGGTTCCCGCGGCCACCGCTGCTCCCGCCGCGGCCGCCGCTGTTGCCACCACGGCTCCCGCCGTTGTTTCCGCTGCTGTTCCTGCCGCTGCTGCTTCGCATCAAAGTTCCGTCTTGTCGTCTGCGTCCTCGGAATCCGGGGCGTCCGGATCGAACGACGGGACCCCTTCCAGTGTCTCGGCCTCGATAGCCGCCGCCTCCGGGAGGAAGGGCGCGAGCTCCGGGAGCTCGTCCAGGCCTCGCAGGCCCATCCGCTCCAGGAAGTAGTTCGTCGTCACGTACAGGATCGCACCTGTTTCGGGTTCCGTGCCCGCCTCCTCGACCAGACCCCGTTGCAGGAGGGTGCGCATCACACCGTCGCAGTTCACGCCGCGCACCGCGGAGACGCGGCCGCGGCTGACCGGCTGGCGGTAGGCGACCACCGCGAGGGTCTCCAGCGCGGCCTGGGTGAGGCGGGCGTGCTGGCCGTCCAGGACGAAGCCCTCGACGGCCGCCGCGTACGCGGGGCGGCTGTAGAAGCGCCAGCCGCCCGCGATCAGGCGCAGCTCGAAGCCGCGGCCCTGGACGGTGTACTCGTCGGCCAGCTCGCGCAACGCGTCGGCGATCTGCCGCCGGGGCCGCTGGAGTATCCGGGCGAGGTGCTCCTCGGTCGCGGGCTCGTCGACGACCATGAGGACGGCTTCGAGGGCGGGCTTGAGTTCGAGGCCGGCGACGGCGCCCGGCCCGCCCACGGCCCGCGTGGTCTCGTCACTCACGCCTTGCGTTCCTCCTCGGTCGTCTCGGGCGGCCGGTCGAACTCGTCCGTCACCACCGGCTCGGCCTCCCCGTCCCCGCCCGTCCAGCGCACCAGCAGATCGCCGAGCGCGGTCTCCTGGTCCAGCTCGACGGCCTTCTCCCGGTACAGCTCCAGGAGTGCGAGGAAGCGGGCCACGACGGTCAGCGTGTCCTCGGTGTCCTCGACCAGGGCCCGGAAACTGGCCTCGCCCAGCTCCCTCAGCCGGGCGACGACGATCCCGGCCTGCTCCTGCACGCTGACCAGGGGCGCGTGAATGTGCTCGACGTAGACCTGCGGCTTGGGCTTGGGCTGCATCGCCTTGACGGCGAGCTTGGCGAAACCCTCCGGCCCGATGCTGATGACGACCTCGGGCAGCAGCTCGGCGTGGTGGGGTTCCAGGCCGACGGTACGGGGGTAGCGGCGGGCCTCGGCTTCGAGCCGCTCGTTGAGGATCTCCGCGATCTGTTTGTACGCGCGGTACTGCAGCAGCCGCGCGAAGAGCAGGTCGCGGGCCTCCAGCAGCGCCAGGTCGGCCTCGTCCTCCACCTCGGCGGCGGGCAGCAGCCGGGCCGCCTTCAGGTCGAGCAGCGTGGCCGCGACCACCAGGAACTCGGTCGTCTCGTCGAGGTCCCAGTCCGCTCCCCGCGCCCGGATGTGCGCCATGAACTCGTCGGTCACCTTGGACAGCGCGACCTCGGTGACGTCCATCTTGTGTTTGGAGATCAACTGGAGGAGCAGATCGAACGGCCCCTCGAAGTTGGCGAGCCGCACCTTGAAGACACCGTCGCCCCCGTCGCCGGGCGCGCCCTCCGCCGGGTCCTCGGGCCCGCCTCGCGGCGAGGCCTGCGACGCCACGGACGCGCCGGCCCCCGCCTCGGGGTCGGCCCCCGCCACCCCGCCGGCCACAGGAGCGCCCTGCGGCGCGCTCTCGCGGCCTGCGGGGCCGTACGCGGCCCCGTCGGCCCCGGAAGCCTCCGGCGCGACGGCAGACGCCCACGGCGCGGTTCCCGGGCCCACGGCGGACGCCCGGGCCGCCGCACCCGGCGCCGCGGCGGGCGGCCGCGGCGCGGTCGCCGGCGCCCCGGACGCCGGCCGAGCGCACGGAAGCTCGCGGGGTCCGGTGCCGGACGGCACCTCCTCGGGCGCCTCGGTGACCGGCGGGGCCGGCGGAGTCGCCCCCGGCTCTCCAGGTCCTCTCCCCAGCGCACGCCGACGGCCGGCGCGGGCGCCGGGGCGGGGGGCGTCGTTCGAGGTCATGGCCCCCGCAGGCTACCGCTACCGCCCGCGCAGCCGTCGTACGAGGATGCTGGCGTCCCCCCGGGTCTCCAGGTCCGCGAGGACCACGGCGACCGCCTCGCGGACGATGCGGCCGCGGTCGACGGCCAGCCCGTGCTCGCCGCGGAGCACCAGGCGGGCGTGCTCCAGGTCCATGAGCTCCTCGGCGGAGACGTACACGGTGATCTTCTCGTCGTGGCGCTCACGACCGCTGGGACGGCGCGAAGGGGACCGTCCGCGCTTGCGCGGCTGGGCGGTGGCAGAACCTTCCTGCGCGCCCGGACCCGGCCCGGAGCCCCGCGCGGAGCCACGGCTGCGCGACTCGCCCGCCGAACCCGGTTCCGCGTCCGCCGCGGCGTGCTCCGCGCCCTCGCCGTCACCGCCCTGCGCGGGCACCGACTGCGGCGCGTCCTCGGCGGCGGCCTGGTCGCTCTCCCCCGCCGGCGCCGGCACCCGGGCGTCGCCGCCCGCCGGTCGCCGCGGGGAGGACGCCTGGAGCGCCGTTCCCCCTGTCGTACGGAAGAGTTCGTCGGCCCCCGGCAGACTCACTCGGCGTGACACCGGGCGAGCACCTCCCTGGCGAGCTGGCGGTAGGCGGCGGCACCGACGGAGTTGGAGGCGTACGTGGTGATCGGCTCACCGGCGACCGTGGTCTCCGGGAAGCGGACCGTGCGCCCGATGACCGTGTGGTAGACGTGGTCGTCGAACGCCTCGACGACACGCGCGAGCACCTCACGGCTGTGCACCGTGCGCGAGTCGTACATCGTGGCGAGGATGCCGTCGAGCTCCAGGTCGGGGTTGAGCCGCTCCTGGACCTTCTCGATGGTCTCGGTCAGCAGCGCCACACCGCGCAGCGCGAAGAACTCGCACTCCAGCGGCACGATCACCTTGTGCGCGGCCGTCAGCGCGTTGACCGTGAGCAGGCCGAGCGAGGGCTGGCAGTCGATCACGATGTAGTCGTAGTCGTCCATCAGCGGCTTCAGCGCCCGCTGCAGCGTGGACTCGCGCGCGACCTCGCTGACCAGTTGCACCTCGGCCGCCGACAGGTCGATGTTGCTGGGCAGCAGGTCCATGTTGGGGACCGCCGTCTTCAGCAGCACCTCGTCGGCCGCCATGCCCCGCTCCATGAGCAGGTTGTAGACGGTGAGGTCGAGCTCCATCGGGTTGACGCCGAGACCCACCGACAGCGCGCCCTGCGGGTCGAAGTCGACGAGCAGCACCCGGCGCCCGTACTCGGCGAGCGCGGCACCCAGGTTGATGGTCGACGTGGTCTTGCCGACGCCGCCCTTCTGGTTGCACATCGCGATGATCTTCGCCGGGCCGTGTTCGGTCAGCGGACCCGGGATCGGGAAGTAGGGCAGCGGGCGTCCGGTCGGACCGATGCGCTCACGGCGCTGGCGGGCCGCGTCGGGCGCGAGCGTGGCGGCGTACTCGGGATCGGGCTCGTACTCCGCGTCGGGGTCGTAGAAGTGCCCCTCGGGCAGTTCGTCGTAGTCGGCGAAGTGGTTGCGGGACGCGCCACTTCCGTTGCCGGCCATGGCGTTCACGTGTTGGCCATCCATACTCATGTGTGCTGTCTGAGTTGCCTGCGGACTCTGGTGGGCTGCGAAGGTGTGTACAGCGACGGAGCCGACAGCCTCGAGACGCCTGGGGCTGTGGGCCCGTGCAGGCATTCCTGGTTGACCACCCCCGGGAGTAAATGTCGACTCATTCACAAGTCGTCTTACCTCCTTGGTGACCAGGAAACTTCTAGACAGGTCAGCGTGGCACCATGCCGACGTTCGGCGACTCTATGGCGTGTCGGCCGTCCGCAGCAACACAATCCGCCGGACCCGGCCTGATGTGTCGGCAATGAAACATCCCTCTGTCAAGGGCGTACGGCCGTCGCACAGCAGGTTTCACCGGTGCGCGAATCGGTTGAAGCGTTACGTTCGAGGCGAGTTGGCCGAGAATCGCAAAGTGACCATACACACACCCGGCCGGACCTTGTCGGGCAAGGTCCGGCCGGGTGTGCGGGGTTGACGGCGACTGTTGACGTATCGCCTTTACCGTTTGATGACTTAGGCGAGCAGGGTGGCCGGGTCGACATACTCCAGGCCGTGCGCCTCGGCGACCTCGCGGTAAACCACCTTGCCGTCATGCGTGTTGAGGCCCTTGGCCAGCGCGGCGTCGCGGCGCAGCGCCTCGACCCAGCCGCGGTTCGCCAGTTCGACGATGTACGGCAGCGTGGCGTTGGTGAGCGCGTTGGTGGAGGTGTTGGGCACCGCGCCCGGCATGTTGGCGACGCAGTAGAAGACCGAGTTGTGGACCTTGAAGGTCGGCTCGGCGTGCGTGGTCGGGTGCGAGTCCTCGAAGCAGCCGCCCTGGTCGATCGCGATGTCGACAAGGACACTGCCCGGCTTCATACGGGAGACCAGCTCGTTGGTGACCAGCTTCGGGGCCTTGGCGCCCGGGATGAGCACCGCGCCGATGACCAGGTCGGCGTCGACGACGGCCTTCTCCAGCTCGAAGGAGTTGGACATGACGGCCTTGACCTTGGTGCCGAAGATCTTGTCGGCCTCGCGCAGCTTGTTGATGTCGCGGTCGAGCAGGGTCACGTCGAAGCCCATGCCGACGGCGATCTGGGTGGCGTTCCAGCCGGAGACGCCACCGCCGATGACGACGGCCTTGGCGGGGGTCACGCCGGGGACGCCGCCCGGCAGCACACCGCGGCCGCCGTTCGCGGCCATCAGGTGGTAGGCGCCCACCTGGGGGGCCAGCCGGCCCGCGACCTCGGACATCGGGGCCAGCAGCGGCAGCGCGCGGCCGGGCAGCTCGACCGTCTCGTAGGCGATGGCGGTGGTGCCGGACTCGACGAGCGCGTCCGTGCACTCCTTGGAGGCGGCCAGGTGCAGGTAGGTGAAGAGCGTCTGGTCCTTGCGGAGGCGGTGGTACTCCTCGGCGACGGGTTCCTTCACCTTCAGCACCAGGTCGGCGGTGGCCCAGACCTCGTCGGCGGTGTCGAGTATCCGCGCGCCGGCGGCGACGTACTCGGCGTCCGGGATCGAGGATCCGACGCCGGCCTCGCGCTCGACGACGACCTGGTGGCCGTGGCGCACCAGCTCGTGCACGCCGGCGGGGGTGATGGCCACCCGGAACTCGTTGTTCTTGACCTCGCGGGGGATGCCGACCTTCACGTCGATCACGGTCCTTGACTCAGAGGGTTGGGCTATAGCTACACATACCCGCGCACACGTGGGCACAACGGGAGAGACCGCAAGAACGTGCGGCAGAGCCAGTCTAATGAAGGCGTTCCGTCTGTCCAGCCTTTCAAAGCATCAATCTTCAGACGTTGCGCTGCGGATTTCGCAGGCTTCAGCGGGATCTTCCCTCAGCATGCGGTCGGCCACGCTCCGCTGCAGGCCCGCCGCCGCGGGATCGCCGAGACGGTCGAGCGTGTCGGCCAGCCGCAGGTGCAGCGCGGCCTGGAGCCGGTCGTCCTCGGCGCGGCGGGCCCAGTCGACGGCCTCCTGGCAGGTGCGCAGCGACTCCTCGGGGCGTCCGGCGTACTCCTGGACCCGGGCCAGCTCGCTCAACGCCCGCGCGTGCGCGGCCACATCGCCCGTCCTGCGGTACCCGGCGACCGCGGCGCGCCAGCACCGCAGCGCCTCGCCGTAGCGGCCCGCGTAGGTGTGGGCGGTGGCGATGCGGCCGTAGATCCGGGCGGCGTCGGCGCGCTCGTCGCGGGCGAGCCGCTGGGCGAGGGCCCGGCCGAACCAGTCGGCGGCCCGGTCGTAGTCGCCCAGCTCCAGGTGGGCACCGCCTACGGATTCCATCGCGCGGCCGGTCGCGTACGGGTCGTTCGCCTCGCGTCCGGCGTCCAGCGCGGCGCGGTAGCGCACCAGGGCCTCGGCGGTGCGGCCGGTGCGGGCGTCCAGATCGGCCAGGTTCAGCAGGGCCGCGGCCTTCTCCCGGGGCAGCTCGCGGCGCTCGGCCACGTCGAGGACGAGGCGGTGGACGCCGTACAGGTCGGGGGCCGCCGCCTGGGTTCCGAAGTGGGCGACCATGGCCCGCACCAGCTGGGACAGCAGCCGCCGGGCGAGGGTGTCCAGTTCCCCGTCGGCGACCGCGAGCCGGGCCGCGGCCAGCAGGGCTGGCCGGCGGACGCGCAGCCACTCGGCGGCGGCCCGCGGGGTGGGAAAACGCAGGGCTCGCGGTGTGCCGAGGAGCTTCTCGCGGGCCTGCGGGCTGTCGGTCTCGGTGACCGCCCGGCAGGACTGGAGCAGCCGTACCGTCCGCTCCAGCATGCGGGCGCGGGCGAGCTGGAGCTCGGCGGGGCGGTCGTGGGTCTCGGCGAGGGTCCTCAGCCGGTCGTACAGGCACCCGGGGACCTCGTACTCGGGCAGCGGGGAGTCGGCCGCGCGCAGCACGCCGAGGGCGACGAAGTCGTCCAGCAAGGTGCGGGCGCCGTTCACCGAGCAGCCGGCGAGCGCGGAGGCGGTGTGCGGGTCGACCAGACCGGCCGGAGCGAGGGACAGCAGCCGCAGTGTCCGGGCGGCGGAGCTGGGCAGCGACGCGTAGACGAGGCGGAAGACGCGGCTGAGCGGGGTGCCTTCGTCACCCTCCGTGTGCATGTGCTTGGCGAGGTCGGCGACGGCCGCCTGGGGGCGGGCGGCGAGCCAGCCGCCGGCCAGGGTCAGCGCGGCGGGCTGGGCCTGGCAGACCTCGACCAGCTGCTCGGCGGCCCGGGGGTCGACGGTGATGCGGACCGAGCCGGTGTGCCGGGACAGCAGTTCCACGGCCGACTTGGTGTCGAGTCCCCCCAGCGTGCACGGGCGGACGTCCGCGATGCCGGTCAGCGGACCCTCGGCGACGGCGACGGCCAGGCAGTCGGGGGTGTCCGGCAGCAGGGCGTCGACCTGCTCGGCGTCGGCCGCGTCGTCGAGCAGGAGCAGGACCCTGCGGTCGGCGAGGGCGGTGCGGAGAGCCTCGGTGAGGTCGTCCGCGCCGGCCCCGGGCGGGGCGGAACGGTCCAGCTCGGTGAGGAGCTCCCGGGCAAGCCGTCCGACGGGCACGCGCGTGCCGTCCGGTTCGCTCAGCCGGGCGCGCAGCACGCCGTCGGGGTAGGCGTCCGCGACCTGGGCGGCCAGCTCCTCGGCGAGCGCGGTGCGGCCGGAGCCGGGCCGGCCCGCGATGAGCAGCACGCGCGCGCGTGGGGCCTTGCGGCCGGAGAGGGTGTCCAGGCCCGCGCGTTCGATGTCGGCGCGCAGTTCCTTCAGCTCCCGGGTGCGGCCCAGGAACCGGTTCTCCTCAGCAGGGCCCTCCGACAGCCGGACGCTGTTCGTGTCCACCGCCTGATCCGTCACGGGTCACGCTCCCGATCCCACCGCACGCCGGCGCCCGCCGGAACCCCGGTTCGGGCGTTTCCAGAGCCTAGTTCACGCTCTGCTACGTTCCCGGCGGAGCGCGGCGGGCGCATCCCTCGATCGGATCAACCGATGGTCACACCGCACCGTCGAAGGGGCTCGGGCGGGATTCAGGCCTCGAACGGACGCGCCGGCCAGGGCGCCTCCGCCGGACGGAGGGTGTCGAGTCCGTCGCCCTGCTCCGCCGCGACCAGCGACAGCACGCCCACGACCAGGCAGTTGTTGTGCAGCTCACCCGCGAGCACGCCCCGCACCAGCTCCGCGACGGGCACCCGCGCCAGCTCCATGTCGGCCTCTTCGTCCTCGACCTCGAAGCGCTCGCCCTCGGCCTCGGACAGGTTCCGGGCGAGGAAGATCCGTACGGCCTCGTCGCAGCCGCCGGGGGTGGTGTAGACGTCGGTCAGCACCCGCCAGTCCTCGGCCTTGACGTGCGCCTCCTCGTACAGCTCGCGCTGCGCGGCGTGCAGCGGGTTCTCGCCGGGGACGTCGAGCAGACCGGCCGGGATCTCCCACAGCTTCTCGCGCACGGGGTGCCGGTACTGCCGGAGGACCAGCACCCGCCCCTCGCCGTCCAGGGCGAGGACGGCCACGGAACCGGGGTGGACCTGGTAGTCGCGGGTCACCACGGAGCCGTCGGGCATGACCACGTCGTCCGTGCGGACGGCAGTCTTCTTGCCCCGGAAGGGCGTCTCCGTGCCCCGGACCTCCCACTCCTCGGGGATGTCCTTGATCGTGCTGCCCGTCATGCCTGACCTGCCCTTCCAGACGTACGCGAAAAGCCGGGGCCCGCGCCGTCGGATGCGCGCGCCCCGGCCACCGTACAACCGGTGTGCTACTTCGACTTCGCCGTCTTCCGCTCGACCGCGGCCTTGACCAGCCCGGCGAAGAGCGGGTGCGGGCGGGTCGGGCGCGAGCGCAGCTCCGGGTGGGCCTGCGTGGCGACCAGGTAGGGGTGGACGTCGCGCGGGTACTCGACGTACTCGACGAGCTTGCCGTCCGGGGAGGTGCCCGAGAAGACGATGCCCGTCTTCTTCTCCAGCTCCGCGCGGTAGGTGTTGTTCACCTCGTAGCGGTGGCGGTGGCGCTCCTCGACGTACTCCTTGCCGTCGTAGACCTCGCGCACGATGGAGCCCTCGGCCAGCTTGGCCGGGTACATGCCGAGCCGCATGGTGCCGCCCATGTCGCCCTCACCGGCCACGATGTCCAGCTGCTCGGCCATCGTGGAGATGACCGGGTGACCGGTGGCCGGGTCGAACTCGGTGGAGTTGGCATCCGTGATGCCGGCCAGGTTGCGCGCGGCCTCGACCACGATGCACTGCAGGCCCAGGCAGAGACCGAGGAGCGGGATCCGGTTCTCGCGGGCGTACTTGATCGCGCCGACCTTGCCCAGCACACCGCGGTCGCCGAAGCCGCCCGGGATGCAGATCGCGTCGACGTCACCGAGCTGCGCCTTGGCGCCGGCCGGGGTCTTGCAGTCGTCGGACGTGACCCACTTGATCTTCACGCGGGCCTTGTTGGCGAAGCCGCCCGCACGCAGCGCCTCGGTGACCGACAGGTAGGCGTCGGGCAGGTCGATGTACTTGCCGACCAGGGCCATGACGATCTCGTGGTCGGGGTTGTGGACGCGGTCGAGCAGGTCGTCCCAGGTCGTCCAGTCCACGTCGCGGAACGGCAGGTCCAGCTTGCGGACCACGTAGGCGTCCAGGCCCTCGGCGTGCACGACCTTCGGGATGTCGTAGATCGAGCGGGCGTCGGGGCAGGCCACCACGGCGGCCTCGTCGACGTCGCACATCAGGGAGATCTTGCGCTTGATCGCGGTCGGTACCTCGCGGTCGCAGCGCAGCACGATCGCGTCCGGCTGGATACCGATGTTGCGCAGCGCCGCGACGGAGTGCTGGGTCGGCTTCGTCTTCAGCTCGCCCGAGGGGCCGATGTACGGCAGGAGCGAGATGTGGACGACGAAGACGTTGTCGCGGCCGACCTCGTGGCGGACCTGGCGGACGGTCTCCAGGAACGGCAGCGACTCGATGTCGCCGACCGTGCCGCCGACCTCGGTGATCACGACGTCCACCTCGTCCGTCGCCATGCGGCGGATGCGGTGCTTGATCTCGTTGGTGATGTGCGGGATGACCTGGACCGTGTCGCCCAGGTACTCGCCGCGCCGCTCCTTGGCGATCACCGTGTTGTAGACCTGACCGGTGGTGACGTTGGCGGAGCCGTCGAGGTCGCGGTCGAGGAAACGCTCGTAGTGGCCGATGTCCAGGTCGGTCTCGGCGCCGTCGTTGGTGACGAACACCTCACCGTGCTGGAAGGGGTTCATCGTGCCAGGGTCGACATTGAGGTACGGGTCGAGCTTCTGCATCACGACGCGAAGACCCCGTGCCTTGAGCAGCATGCCGAGGCTGGAGGCGGTCAGCCCCTTGCCGAGCGAGGAGGCGACACCCCCGGTGACGAAGATGTGCTTGGTCGTCGAGGCTGTGCTGTTTCGAAAAACAGAGGGCGGCATGGCCAAGAGGGGGCTCCCGTGGTCGCGGTCTGGGTGCTGTGCGCTCGTCGTCCGACCCGGTCGTCCCGGGTTGTCGTCGGCGGCGCCGTCGCTGCGGTTCCGGGGTTTTTCTCCCACCGGTCCACGGGCTACCAGCGTATCAGCGCCTCGGGGCGGCGGCTTCCGGCCACCCTCCGCGCACGCTCCGGTACTCAGACGCGCGGCTCACCGTTTCCTCACCCGGTGGTCACCCTTTCGGCGGACCCGGGTTGCCCGGAGCGGCACACAGATCATCTACGTGCGTCGTATCCTGCTCGGACGTTCGCTGCCGAGCCCACCCGGCGACGTGGCACCACCCCTCGCCCGTCAGCACCGGAACAACGAGAGCTCGTCAGTTCGTTGAGCGACAATTGTCGCTTGCGGCACAGTGTTTGGCTTCGCGGCCGGACGGCTGCTTTGCTTCATGACTCAACGACGCATGACACACCCCTTGACCGCACCAGCGACCGCCCCCATGCGGGGTGACGTGGCCGTTCGACTGGAGTTGCACGTGGCCGGGCGCATCGAAGACTACGCACTCATCGGAGACATGCAGACCGCTGCCCTGGTCTGCCGGGACGGCACAGTCGACTGGCTGTGCCTGCCCCGCTTCGACTCGCATGCCATCTTCGCCGGTCTGCTGGGCACCGGGGAACACGGCTTCTGGCGGATGGGCCCCGCCTACGCCCCCGGCGCCGAGCCGCCCACCGCGGCCCGGCGGACCTACCGCGGCGACTCGCTGATCCTGGAGTCCGAGTGGGACACCCCGCGCGGCACGGTCCGAGTGACCGATTTCATGCCGCCGCGCGACGGCGCGCCGCAGCTGATCCGCATCGTGGAGGGCGTCTCCGGCCGGGTGCCGATGCGCTCGGAGCTGCGGATGCGGTTCAGCTACGGCCGCGTCGTCCCGTGGGTGCACAAGCACGAGGGCCGCACGGTGGCCGTCGCCGGCCCCGACTCCGTGTGGTTCGACACGGAGGTCGAGACCTACGGCAAGGCTCTCACCACGTACGCGGACTTCACGGTCGCCCCGGGTGACCGGATCGCGTTCACCATCTCGTGGGAGCCCTCGCACAAGGAGCCGCCGCCGCTGCCCGAGCCCGAGCAGTCCCTGGAGGCCACCGAGGGCTTCTGGCGCGACTGGGTCGAGCACTGCACGTACCACGGGCCCTACCGGGAGGCCGTGGTCCGCTCCCTGATCACGCTGAAGGCCCTGACGTACGCGCCCACCGGCGGCATCGTCGCCGCGCCCACCACCTCCCTGCCGGAGGACATCGGCGGCGTCCGCAACTGGGACTACCGCTACACCTGGCTGCGCGACGCGGCGATCACCCTCTCCTCGCTGCTGCGCACCGGCTACCGCGAGGAGGCCCGCGCCTGGCGCGAGTGGCTGCTGCGCGCGGTCGCCGGCGACCCGGAGAACCTGCAGATCATGTACGGCATCGCCGGTGAGCGCGAGCTGGGCGAGGCCGAGCTGGACTGGCTGCCCGGCTACGAGGGCTCCACGCCCGTCCGGGTCGGCAACGGCGCAGCCCACCAGCTCCAGCTCGACGTCTACGGCGAGGTCACCGAGGCCCTGCACCTGGGCCACATGACGGGCCTGGCCCGCAACGACTACGCCTCGGTGCTCCAGCTCAAGCTGATCCGCTACCTGGAGGACCACTGGCAGGAGCCGGACGAGGGCATCTGGGAGGTGCGCGGCCCGCGCCGCCACTTCGTGCACTCCAAGGTGATGGCCTGGGTCGCCGTCGACCGGACCATCAAGCTGATCGAGTCCGGCGACGCCGACGGTCCGCTGGAGCGCTGGAAGCAGCTGCGCGACGACATCCACCGCGACGTGTGCGAGAAGGGCTACGACAAGGAACGCAACACCTTCACCCAGTCCTACGGCTCCCAGGAGCTGGACGCCTCGCTGCTGCTGATCCCCCAGATGGGCTTCCTGCCACCCGACGACAAGCGGGTCATCGGCACCATCGAGGCCATCCAGCGTGAGCTGTCCACGTCGGACGGCTTCATCCTGCGCTACCCGACGGAGGGCGGCGACGAGGGCGTCGACGGCCTGCCCGGCGACGAGGGCGCCTTCCTCGCCTGCTCCTTCTGGATGGCCGACGACCTGGCGATGATCGGCCGGGTGGACGAGGCCAGGAAGCTCTTCGAGAAGCTCCTGTCACTGCGCAACGACCTGGGCCTGCTCGCCGAGGAGTGGGACCCCCGCCTGCAGCGCCAGGTCGGCAACTTCCCCCAGGCCTTCAGCCACGTCCCCCTGATCGACACGGCGCTGCGCCTGACGGCGAGCGGGGCGTACGGAGGCTGACGGACCGGCCTGCCCGCTGCGGGCAGCCGTGCGCAGCTGCGGGCAGTCGCGCGCAGCTGCGGGCAGTCGTGCCTTCCCCAGGGGCGGCACGGGTGGGCGCGGCGGCACCCCGAGAGCGCCGGGCCGCGCGGACCCACCCCGCCCCGCTCCCACGCCGGACACGCCACTGGCACCGGGCACCGGGCACCGGGCACCGGGCACCGGGCACCGGGCACCGAGGATGTACCCGCCCCCACACCGCGGGTACCGTCCGCTGCATGACCACCCCCAGCGCACCCCCGCCCTCGGGGATCACCGTGCAGCGCGCCCTGGAGCTCCCCGGCCTCCGCAGCGGCCTGCCGGAGATCCTCGCCGGCGCCGACCGCCTGCACCGCACCGTGCGCTGGGTGCACGCCGGTGAGGTCCCCAACATCGCCTCCCTCCTCAAGGGCGGCGAGCTCCTCCTGACCACGGGCTACGGCCTCGGCACCCGCCCCGCCGAGCAGCGCGCCTTCGTCCGCACCCTCGCCGAGCGCGGCATCGCGGCCCTCGTCATGGAACTCGGCCCGCGTTTCACGAGACTCCCCGCGACCCTCGTGGACACCGCCCGTGCTGCCGGGCTGCCGCTGGTCCAGCTGCACCGCGAGGTGCCCTTCGTGACGGTCACCGAGGAGATCCACACCGAGATCGTCAACGGCCACTACGCGCTGCTCCAGCGGGCCGAGGAGGTGCACCGCCGCTGCACGGAGGCTCTCCTCGGCGGCGGCGGAGTGCCCCAGGTGCTCGGCATCCTGGCCGGCTTCGGCGACAACCCGGTCTTCCTGGAGACCACCGACGGCCGCCTGCTGTACGCCGCCGGCTCCGGGCCCGAGGGCGCCGACCCGCTCCAGGTGTGGGAGGGGCTGCGCGGCCCGCACAAGGACGCCCCGCCCCCGGCGGGCTCGGTCCTGGTGGACGTGCCCGGCGGCGGCCCCGGCGCCGGGCCGGTGCGCGCACGGCTCGTCCTGCTGCCCGTACGGTCCCCGCTGGCGCCGGTGCACCGGATGGCGGCGGAGCGGGCGGCCGGCATCCTCGCCGTGGTGCTGATGCAGGCACGGCAGGAGGAGGAGCTGGCGGCGCGCGGGCGCGGTGACTTCCTCACCGACCTCGCCGAGGGCCGCATCACCGCGGAGGGCGCCCCGGCTCAGGCGCGCGTCCTGGGCTTCAAACCGGGCGCCGGCCCGCTGCTCCCCGTGGTGATGCGGCTCGGCGACACCCTGTCCCCCGCCGGCGGCGGCTGGGCGGTGCTGGCGCGCGCGGTCGCCGAGGAACTGGCCTCGGTCGGGGTGCCGGTCCTGCTGGGCGTACGGCCGGTGGAGGGGCGGGTGCCGCTCCTGCTGGGCCTGCGTTCGGAGTCGGAGCGGGCTGCTGTCGCGGACCGGGTCGCGGCGGCGCTGCGGGCGGGCGTGGAACGGGCCGGTATGCGGCAGCCGGGGGCGCGGCCACCCGTCGTGGTCGTCGGGGTGGCCGGCGGCTGGGCGGCGGCGTCGGCCGGACTCAGGCACGCGGCGGAGACGGCGACCGCGGCCCAGGGCCTCACCGACCGGCCCTGGTACGACGCCCGGCGCCTCGACATCGATCTGCTGCTGTGGCGGCTGCGCGACCATCCGGACCTCTCGGCCTTCGTGGACCGGGCGATCGGCCCCCTCCGCGACCACGACAGCCGCTCCAAGCCGCCCCTGTTGCCCACCCTCCAGACGTACCTGGCGCACGCGGGGCGCAAGGCGGAAACGGCGCGGGAGCTCCACCTCAATCGGCAGACGCTGTACAACCGGCTGGCGAGGATCGGGGAGTTGCTGGGCACGGACCTCGACGACCCGCACACCGTCCTGGCATTGAGCCTGGCGCTGCGCGCACGTCGGCACGTGCCCTGACAAAGCGCGCTCACAGCAGTGGCGTGGGCTGCGTCAACTCGTCGTAGACACTGAGGACCTGGGCGACGGTCTCGTCCTCGGTCGGCCAGGTGGCCGCCTGCCGTACGCCCCTGTCCCTGAGCTCCTCGCACCGCCCGGGTTCGGCGAGGAGCCGGACGACGGCGTCCGCGAGGGCCTGCGCGTTCCCGGCCGGGACGAGTTCGGCGGCGTCGCCGACGAGTTCGGGAATGCCGCCCGCGTCGCTCGCGACGAGCGGCACACGCGCGTGGAGGGCCTCCTGGGCGAGGACGGAGCGCGCCTCCCGACGGCTCGGCAGCAGGGCGAGATCGGCCGCCCCCAGCAGGTCGGTGACGTCGTCGCGGCTGCCGATGAGCACCACCGGCAGCCCCTCGTTCTCGATCCGCCGCTGCAACTCACCGCGCAGGGGCCCTTCCCCGGCGACGACGACCAGGGGTACCGGGTCGAGGCCGCGCCACTCTCGCGCGGCGTCGAGCAGGACGTCGTACCCCCGGTGCCGCTCCAGGGAGCCGACGGCGATCAGCAACGGGCGGCCGATGGCGCCCAGTTCGGCCCGGACCTTCGGGGGCCGGCGGTCGGGGTCGTCGGGCTCGACCGCCCGGCACGGGCGCGCTGGGAGCGCGACGGGGCCGAGCCGGGCGTCCCGCGCGCCCGTGCTCCGCGCCCGGTCGACCAGCTCCGAGGTGGCGCCGAGCACCACGGTGGCGGCCTTCATCACCCGGCGTTCCAGCACGCGCAACAGTTGGGCGCGGGCTCCCTCGGCGGGTACCCGGTCGTGCCAGGTGACGACGAGCGGAGTGCGGATCCGCCGCCCGCCGAGGGCCAGCGCGGCACGGAACGAGGCGTGCAGCCCGTGCGCGTGCACCAGGTCGGCGTCCGAGCACACCGCCCGCAGCGCGGCCACGGAGACGGGATCACTGCTGCGCGGCACGTGCACGTGGCCGGCGCCGGCGCCCGTGAAGTCGTAGGTGCGTTCCGCATCGGAGGGGGCGCACACCGTCACTTTCACGCCCCGCGCGACGAGCCCCGCGGCCAGCGAGCGCACGTGTGCGCTGCTGCCGGCGTTGCCGCCGCCCAGCACCTGCACGGTGCGCAGCGGCGACTGGCCGTGCGGTGAGTGGCTGCTCACGGGGGTCACGTGGCCGGGAACTCCTGGTTCAGCGGGGGGGCGGTCACGAA
Source organism: Streptomyces sp. NPDC017890 (assembly GCF_044328675.1). Taxonomy (NCBI): domain Bacteria; kingdom Bacillati; phylum Actinomycetota; class Actinomycetes; order Kitasatosporales; family Streptomycetaceae; genus Streptomyces; species Streptomyces sp. NPDC017890. The sequence continues at coordinate 12,633 of NZ_JBIRHU010000021.1, read as the reverse complement.
GAACGTACAGAAGGACGGTGCGGGCAGGGCGCGCCGCGCGGTTCCCGCGCGCGTCACTCCGTCAAGGATGCCAGGCCGTACGGGTGTTCCGGGAACGACGACCCTCGCGAAAGGGGGCCTTCGGGGCAACGGGACAAGGCCGGTTCACTCACACGAGTGAGCGTGCCGCCGTTTCGCTCACCTTCCCTCGCACGATGCCGCGGCCACGAAAGCCACGGCGTGCGCGGCGAGCCCGGCACGTCCGTTACCGGCCGCCGTCGCGACGCCCAGGGTCGCGCCCAGTGCGTGCGCTCCCGTGTCACCGGGCATCGTGCGCTCGGCGAGGTCGTCGGGGAGTACGGCCGCGGCGACCCCATGGCGACGGCCGTCTCCGCTCGGGGTCCCTTGCGCAGCGGTCCCGGCGCCCCGAGCGCGAGGACCGACGCGCCGGCCGGCCCGGGACGTACGTCCACGAGGTTGGCGAAGTGCGCGGCTCCGGCGATGACGACACCCGCGAGCACCTTGGAGCCGGTCCGGCGACTGCGGTTGACCATCCGGCCACCCTACGGGCGCCGGGGGCGGCGCCCCTACTCGTCCGCCCTGGCTGTCGCGAGCAGTTCCTCCGCGTGAGCCCGGGCCGTCTCCGAGTCCTCCTGGCCGGCCAGCATCCGGGACAGCTCCCGGATCCGCTCCTCGCCCTCCAGCACCTTCACGCCGGACCGGGTCACCGACCCGTCGTCGGTCTTCTCCACGAGCAGCTGCCGGTCCGCGAACGCGGCCACCTGCGGCAGGTGCGTGACGACCACGACCTGCGCGCTCTTCGCCAGCCGCGCCAGGCGCCGCCCGATCTCCACGGCCGCCTTGCCGCCGACACCGGCGTCGACCTCGTCGAAGAGGTACGTCGGCACCGGGTCCGTGCCCGCGAACACGACCTCCACGGCCAGCATCACGCGCGACAGCTCACCGCCGGACGCACCCTTGGCGATCGGCCGCGGCGGCGCCCCCGGATGCGGGGCGAGCAGCAGCTCGACCTCGTCGGCACCCGACGGCCCGTACGCGACCGTGCGCCCGCCGACCTCCACGCCCTCCGGGTCGTCGCTCTGCCGGATCGCGAACGACACGCGCGCGTGAGGCATGGCGAGCGAGGCCAGCTCGGCGGTCACCGCGGCGGCGAACCGCTCGGCCGCCTCCGTCCGCGCGTCGGTCAGTGCCTGCGCCAGCCCGCCCAGCTCCACCCTGAGCGCGTCCCGCTCCGCGGTCAGCTCGCCGATCCGCTCGTCGTCGCCGTCCAGCTCGGTCAGCCGCGCGGCGCTCTGCTCGGCCCAGGTCAGCACGGCGGCGACGTCCTCGCCGTACTTCCGCGTCAGCGCGGTGAGCGCGGCCCGCCGCTCCTCGACGGCCGCCAGGCGCAGCGGGTCGGCGTCCAGGTCGTCGGCGTATCCGGCGAGCTCCCCGGCCACGTCGCGCAGCAGGATCCCGACCTCGCCGATCCGCTCGGCGAGCCCGGCCAGCGCCGGGTCGTAGGACCGTACGGCGTCCAGGGCCCGCTGTGCGCCCGCGACGAGCGTCGCCGCGTCCACACCCTCGGGGTCCTCCGGATTCCCCGCCAGAGCCGCGTGGGCGGCCGTGGCGGCCGACGCGAGCGCCTCGGCGTGACCCAGCCGCTCCGCCTCCTGAGCCAGCTCCACGTCCTCACCGGCGCGCGGCTCGACGGCCGACACCTCGTCGAGGCCGTAGCGCAGCAGATCGGCCTCCTGGGCGCGCTCACGCGCGCGCGTGGTGATCTCCTCCAGCTCCGTGGCGACGGCCCGCAGCCGCCGGTAGGCCCCGGCGTACTTGGCGAGCGGCCCGGCGACCGCGTCACCGGCGTACCGGTCCAGTGCCTGCCGCTGCCGGGACAGTTTGAGCAGCCCCTGCTGGTCGGTCTGCCCGTGCACGGCCACCAGTTCGTCGGCCAGCTCGGCGAGCACCCCCACGGGCACCGACCGCCCGCCGAGGTGCGCGCGCGACCGCCCTTCGGCGGACACGGTACGGCTGATCAGCAGCGCCCCGTCGTCCAGCTCGGCCCCGGCCTCCTCTGCCCTGACGGCGACAGCGGCGCCTCCGGGCACGGCGATCCGCCCCTCGACGACCGCGTTCTTGGCGCCGATCCGCACGAGCGCCGCGTCCGCGCGTCCGCCCAGCAGCAGCCCCAGGCTGGTGACCACCATGGTCTTGCCGGCACCCGTCTCACCGGTGACAGCGGTGAACCCGGGCGACAGCTCGACAACGGCGTCGTCGATGACTCCGAGCGACCGTATCCGCATCTCCTCAAGCACGCACCGACCATACGAGGTTTCGCCCGTGCTGTGCGACGCCACCCCACCCGACCGGGGCAGCCGCAGGGCGTCACCTGCCGACGGGCCACTCGTTACACGAGTACTGCTCCCCGCTGTCGGGGGGATGGTCCGGTCGTATCCGTACTCGACGAGTTCCGGATACGTTGCTCCCCGCCGACGCGGGGATTCGCGCGCCGCGCCGAGTCACGCCTAGTGCGGCGCCCCGCGCCACCCAGATACCGGCAACGCGAACTTCGCGACCAACCGGTCGGTGAACGATGCATGGTGCAACCGAGCCAACCGCACCGGGACCGCCCCCCGCCGTACCTCGACCCGCGCCCCCGGCGGCAGCTCCACCGTGCGCCGCCCGTCGCACCACAGGACCCCCGGCGGGACGTGCGGCAGCACCTCCACCGCCAGTACCGAATCGGGCGAGGTCACCAGCGGCTTCGCGAACAGCGCGTGCGCACTGATCGGCACCATCAGCAGCGCCTCGACCTCGGGCCACACCACCGGCCCGCCGGCCGAGAAGGCGTACGCCGTCGACCCGGTCGGTGTCGACAGCACGATGCCGTCGCAACCGAACCCGGTCACCGGCCGGCCGTCGATCTCCAGCACGACTTCGAGCAGCTTCTCGGCGCCGGCCTTCTGCACGGCGGCCTCGTTCAGCGCCCAGTCGGTGTGCACGATGTCGCCGTTGCGGTGCACGACGACGTCGACGGTCATCCGCTCCTCGACCTCGTACGCCCGGCTCACCACCCGGTCGACGACCTTGTCGAGGTCGTCGCGCTCGGCCTCCGCGAGGAAGCCGACCCGGCCGAGGTTGACACCGAGCATCGGCACCCCGGACGCGCGGGCGAACTCGGCGCCGCGCAACAGCGTCCCGTCACCGCCCAGCACGATGAGCAGCTCGCACCCGTCGAGGCACTGCGTGGTGGCTTCCCCGGCCAGCTCCACCTCGTCCGGCAGCGGCAGGTCGCGCGCCTCGGCCTCCAGGACGCGCACGCCGAGCCCGGCGTGCAGCAGCCCCTTGACCACGAGCTCCGCGCTGCGGATGGCCGCGGGACGCCCGGTGTGGGCGAGCAGGAAAACAGTACGCGCTCGGTTCTGTGTCAACTCGGCCCCTCCGCCACTGCGCGGTCAACGTCGGCCGGGTCCAGTTCGTCGGCCCCGGCCCGCAGCCACAGAAAATACTCGACGTTCCCGGAGGGACCCGGCAGCGGACTGGCGCTGACCCCCTTCACGCCGAGCCCCAGCTCCCAGGCCTTCTGGGCGACTCCCCGTACGGCCTCGGCCCGCAGCTGCGGGCTGCGCACCACTCCCCCGCTGCCCAGCCGCTCCTTGCCCACCTCGAACTGCGGCTTCACCATCATCACCAGGTCGGCGTCCGGCCGGGTGCACCGCACCAGCGCGGGCAGCACCAGTCCGAGCGGGATGAAGGACAGATCCCCCACGACAAGGTCCACCGGCTCCCCATCGATCGCGTCCGGCGTCAACTCGCGTACGTTCGTACGGTCCTTGACCGTGACGCGTTCATCCTGCCGGAGAATCCAGGCGAGCTGTCCGTACCCGACGTCGACGGCGACGACGTGCGCGGCGCCCGCCCGCAGCAGTACGTCGGTGAAACCCCCGGTGGACGCGCCGGCGTCCAGCGCCCGCCGCCCCTCGACGACGAGCCCCCGCGGGACGAACGCCGACAGGGCACCGGCCAGCTTGTGGCCGCCGCGCGAGACGTAGTCGGGGTCGCTGTCGTCGGTGGTCACGACGATCGCGGCGGCGGTCTCCACCTGCGTGGCGGGCTTGGTCGCGACGATCCTGCCGACGGTGACCCGCCCGGCGGCGATCAGCTGGCTCGCGTGCTCGCGCGAGCGCGCCAGCTTGCGGCGGACCAGCTCCGCGTCGAGACGGCGGCGTGCGACTCCTGCCACGTTCGGTTCAGCTCCTGTTTTCGTGTTGCGATGGGGGCACCGGAGGTCCCGGGCGGGCGTCGAGCGCGGTGAGCGCGTCACGCAGCCCCCGGTGTACATCCTCGTACACCTCGACGTGTCCGTCCGTGGGCAGGTGGTCGGCGTCGGCCAGCCGCGCCAGCCGGGCGTCCACCTCGGCGTTCCCGGTGGGGGCGCGGGGGACGTCCAGGGGGGCGGGCGCGGCGGGCTCGTACGCGGGGCGCGCCTCCTCCGCCTCCTGGGGCTCCGGTACTGCGTCGTTCATGCCCCGACGCTACCGCGTACCGCTGCGGTACGGTCGGTCCCGATGGCGACGACTGAGGAGTGCCGCGCCGCACTCGAAAAACTCTCGGAAAACATGCGGGGCGCCGAAGGGGACGTGCGGTCGGCCACCGAGCTGGACCGCTCGGTGAGCTGTCACATCACCGACCTGGACGTCACCTTCGCCGGACGCATGGCGGACGGCCGGATCGACGTGCGCGAGACCTTTGCGGGGCCGCCGCGCGAGAAGGCCGAGATCAGGCTGGCGATGACCGGCGACGACCTGGTGGCCCTGGTCGACGGCGAACTGAACTTCGCCAAGTCCTGGGGATCGGGCCGGGTGAAGCTGGAGGCGGGTCTGCGGGACCTGTTCCGCCTCAGGAAGCTTCTGTAGCCGCCACCTTCTCGAGCTTGGCGCTGCCCCCGCCGCGCGCCTTGCGTGCGGCCGGCACCACCAGCGGCGTCCCCGTCTCGGGATCGTCGATCACCTGGCAGCTCAGCCCGAAGACACGCTCGACGAGTTCGGCCGTGACGATGTCCTTCGGCGCGCCCTCCGCGATGACCTCTCCGGCGCGCAGGGCGATGAGGTGGGTGGCGTACCGGGCGGCGTGGTTGAGGTCGTGCAGGACGGCCACGAGCGTGCGGCCCTGCTCCTCGTGCAGTTCCGCGCACAGGTCGAGCACGTCTATCTGGTGCTGGATGTCCAGGTACGTCGTCGGCTCGTCGAGCAGCAGCAGCGGGGTCTGCTGGGCGAGCGCCATGGCGATCCACACACGCTGGCGCTGACCGCCGGAGAGCTCGTCCACGTAGCGGTCGGCGAGTTCGGAGATGCCGGTCTGGGCCATCGCCTCCTGGACCACCCGCTCGTCCTCGGTCGACCACTGGCGCAGGATTCCCTGGTGCGGGTAGCGGCCGCGGCCGACGAGGTCGCCGACGGTGATCCCGTCCGGCGCGATGGACGACTGCGGCAGCAGGCCGAGGGTCCGCGCGACCTGCTTGGCGGGCATCGACTGGATGACCGACCCGTCCAGCAGCACCCGGCCCCGGGTGGGCTTGAGCATCCTCGACAGGGCCCGCAGCAGGGTGGACTTGCCGCACGCGTTCGGTCCGACGATCACCGTGAAGGAGTTGTCGGGTATCTCCACCGACAGTTTCTCCGCGATGACCCGCTGGTCGTAGGCGAGGGTGACGTTCTCAGCGGTCAGGCGGTTCACGTTGCTCCTTTGGTTGTTCAGCCCGCTGCGGATGCCGGCGCCGGCGCTCATATCCGGCCGGCCTTGCGCTCGGTGACCAGCAGCCACAGCAAGTAGACGCCGCCGAGCACGCCGGTGACCACGCCGACGGGCAGCTGGTCGGCGCCGAAGGCCCGCTGCGAGATCCAGTCGGCGCTGACCAGCAGGGCGGCGCCCATGCACAGGGACGGCAGCAGGTTGGGGCCCGGCGAACGGGTCAGGCGCCGGGCGAGCTGCGGCGCGGTGAGCGCGACGAAGCTGACCGGCCCCGCGGCGGCGGTGGCCGCGGCGGTGAGCAGCACGGCCGCCACCATGAGCAGCGCCCGCACACGCTCGACGCGCACTCCGAGGGCGTACGAGATGTCGTCGCCCATCTCCATCATCCGCAGCGCCCGCCCGTTGGTGAGGACGAGCGGGACGAGCACGGCGCACAGCCCGAGCAGCGGCCAGACCTGGCCCCAGTCGCGGCCGTTGAGGGAACCGGTCATCCAGACGACGGCGCGGGAGGCGTCGACGATGTCGGCCCGGGTGAGCAGGTAGCCATTGACCGCCGTGACGATCGCGGACATGCCGATACCGACCAGGACCAACCGGTAACCGTGCACACCCCGCTTCCAGGCGAGCAGGTAGATGGCGAGACCGGTCACCAGGCCGCCCACGAGCGCGCCGACGGTGACCTGGGCGGAGCCGCCTGAGAACAGGACGATCATGGTGAGGGCGCCGGCCGTCGCACCCTGCCCGAGGCCGAGCACGTCCGGGCTGCCGAGCGGGTTGCGCGAGATGGCCTGGAACAGCGCACCGCCCAGCCCGAGCGCGGCGCCGACCAGCAGCCCGACCAGGACCCGCGGCAGCCGCAGTTCGTTGACGATGAACTCCTGACCGGCGTTGCCCTCGCCGGCCAGGGTCTTCAGCACGTCACCGGCCGGTATCGGGAAGTCGCCGGTGCCGATCAGCACCACGCTCGCGGCGAGCGCGACGACCAGCAGCAGGACGACGACGGCCACGGTCCGGACGTCGAGGCGGAACGAGAGCCCGCCCGGGCTGCGCAGAGCTCGGTTGGCCTTCACGGGCTTCCCGGTCCTTGCCGTCTTCGCGGTCTTCACGGTCCTGGCCGTCTTCGCGGCCTTCACGGTCTTCACAGCTGGGCCGTCCTCCGCCGTCGTACGAGATAGATGAAGACGGGCCCGCCCAGGACTGCGGTGACGATGCCGACCTGGAGCTCCGAGGGCCGTGCGACGATCCGGCCGAGGACGTCCGCGCCCAGCAGCAGCACGGGCGACAGGATCGCTGCGTACGGCAGGATCCAGCGCATGTCGGGCCCGGTGAAGGAGCGGACGATGTGCGGAACCATCAGTCCGACGAACACGATCGGTCCGCAGGCGGCGGTCGCGGCCCCGCACAGCACGGTCGCCGCGAGCATGGACAGCGCCCGGGTGCGGTTGAGGTTGGCGCCGAGGGCCCTGGCCGTGTCGTCACCCATCTCCATGGCGTTGAGCGGCCGGGAGAGCGCGAGGGCGAGGACCGTACCCACCACGAAGAACGGCAGCACCTCCTTGATGGTGCCGTTCGTCGCCGAGGAGAGTGAACCGACCGTCCAGAAGCGCATCCTGCCCAGCGCCGCGTCATCCATGATCATCACGGCCTGGAGGTAGCCGAAGAGCGCGGCACTGATCGCGGTGCCGGCCAGCACCAGCCGCACCGGTGTGGCCCCCCGGCTGCCGCCCAGGAACCACACCAGCGCACCGACCCCCGCCGCACCGGCGAAGGCGAACCACACATACCCGGTCAGGGAGGTGACGCCGAGGAAGGTGATGGCCGTGACGACCGCCGCGGAGGCACCCGCGTTGATGCCGAGCAGGCCTGGATCGGCGAGCGGGTTACGGGTGAGCGCCTGCAGTACGGCTCCCGCGAGGCCGAGCGCGGCGCCGGCGAGCAGACCGAGCACGGTCCGCGACAGCCGCTCGCTCACGACTACGTCGCCGTACGTGCCCGAGTCGTGGAACAGGCCGTGCCAGACCTGCGCCAGGGACAGGTCCTTCGCGCCGATCGCGATGCTCGCCAACGTGATGAGCACCAGGACCGCCACGGAGACGGGCAGCCCGACGGCACGCAGCACACGGCGCTTCGGGGGCGGCGCGGGGGCGGTCTCCGCGCGCTGTTCGGGGGGACTGTCGACCAACACGCAGTTAGGTTAGCCTACCCTGCCAATCGATCACGATCCCGAGGATCATCCCCGGCTCGGCCCGCGGCGGGGCCCCTTCCCCGTACGACGGCTCACAACCCCAGTCGCGCCAACGCCTTTCCCGAGTCGAGCTCGCACCCTGCTTCCCCGCCCGCGGTCCAGGCCGCCGCGCACAGCGCACGCAAGCCGTCCAGAGCCGGGCCCTCGCCCTCCAGCCGGAGCCGCTCCTCGCCGGCCGTGGCGGTCCAGCCGCCGCAGCGGAATCCAGCGCCCCCGCCTCCGTCTTGCGTGACGTCCGGCTGCCCGGTGAGCAGCCCGCGCAGATCGGCGTCCACATACGTCGGCCGGTGCTGCGGCGGCGCGGCCAGCAACTGCGCCCCGTCGGTCACGCCGGTCAGGACGAGCAGCGAGTCGACCTCCCCGTTGAACGCGCCCTCGATGTCCGTGTCCAGCCGGTCCCCGACCACCAACGGCCGCTGCGCGCCGGTCCGCAGGATCGTCTCCCGGTGCATGGGCGGCAGCGGCTTCCCCGCGACCTGCGGATCGGCGCCGGTGGCGATCCGGACGACCTCCACCGCCGCGCCGTTGCCAGGTGCGATTCCCCGGGCGCCCGGGATCGTCAGGTCGGTGTTGGAGGCGTACCAGGGCACGCCGCGCGCGATGGCGTAGCAGGCCTCGGCGAACCGCCCCCACGGCAGCTCGGGCCCGCCGAACCCCTGCACGACCGCCGCCGGATCGTCCTCCGCAGACTCCACCGGCTCCAGGCCGCGCTCGCGCAGCGCCACCCGCAGCCCCTCGCCGCCGATCACCAGCACCCGCGCACCCGACGGCACCTGCTCGGCGATCAGCCGGGCCACCGCCTGCGCCGACGTGATGACGTCGTCGGCACCCGTCGGTATGCCCAGCTCGGTCAGGTGCGCGGCCACGGCGTCGGGGGTGCGGAGCGCGTTGTTCGTGACGTACGCCAGTCGCATGCCGCCCGCCCGGGCCGCGGCGAGCGAGTCGACCGCGTGAGCGATCGCGTTCCCCCCGGCGTACACCACGCCGTCGAGGTCGAGCAGCGCCGTGTCGTACGCCTCGCTCAGGCCCCGCCCACTGCTCTCGGGCCTCGTCCTGACGCTCCGGCTCATGTGGCATCGCTCCTCGTTCGACGGCTTTCCCCCGATCATCCCCCATGCCACTGACACACGTACGATGCCGGGATGAACACTGCAGGTCACCCGGAAGCAACGGCGCGCCGGGGCCTGGAACTCACCCCGTTCCGAGGTCTCCGCTACGACCCCGACCGGGTCGGCAGCCTGGCCGCCGTGACGTCCCCGCCCTACGACGTCGTGGTCCGCCCCGACGGCCTGCTCCACCTCGAGTCGGCCGACCCGCACAACATCGTCCGCCTGATCCTGCCCCAGGCCGCCACACCCGAGGCCCGCAACGAACAGGCCGCCCACACCCTGCGGCGTTGGCTGGCGGAGGGCGTACTGACCGCCGACTCCGAGCCGGGCCTGTACGTCTACGAACAACGCGACGGCGACGGCATGCTGCAACGTGGCATCATCGGCGCCCTACGCGTGTCGGACCCCTCGGAGCAGGTCGTCCTGCCGCACGAGGACGTGATGCCGCACGTCGTCGCCGACCGCGCGGCGCTCATGCGGGCCACCTGGGCGAACCTCGAGCCCCTGCTCCTCACCTACCGCGGCAACGGCGCCACGGCGGCCACGACCACCGTCGTGGAACGCACCGCCGCACGGCCGCCGCTGCTCGCGACGACCACGGAGGACGGCTTCTGCCACCGCCTGTGGTCGGTCACCGACCCCGACGACCTGACGCGCGTCCGGTCCGAGCTGGCCCGGCACCAGGCCCTCATCGCCGACGGCCACCACCGCTGGGCGACCTACCGCACGCTCCGCGCGGAGCACCCCTCCCCCAGCCCGTGGGACCACGGCCTGGTCCTCCTGGTCGACACGGCCCGCTACCCTCTCCGGGTCCGCGCCATCCACCGCCTGCTGCACGGCCTTCCGGTGGGTGACGCCGTGGCCGCCCTGGACGGCCACTTCCGCGTCCGCCGCCTCGACGCGTCACTGGCCCGGTCCATGGACGCCCTCGCCGAGGCGGCCGCATCGGGCAACGCCTTCGTGCTCGCCGGCGACGGCGCCTTCCACCTCGTCGACCGGCCGGACCCCGGCCTGCTGGCCCGCACGGTCCCCACCGACCGCCCGGAGGCCTGGCGCACCCTGGACGCCACCGTCCTGCACGCCACGCTCCTCGCCCACGTCTGGCACATCCCCGACGACTCCGCGGCCCACATCTCCTACATCCACGACACGGCGGCCACCGTCGAGAAGGCGGAACGCGGCGGCGGTACGGCGGTACTGATGCACCCGGTCCGCGAGGAGGTCGTCCGCGACCTGGCCCAGCAGGGCGTCACGATGCCCCGCAAGTCGACGTCCTTCGGCCCGAAGCCGGCCTCGGGCCTGGTGCTGCGCGCGCTGGACCTGTGACATGACACGACGGAGGGGCGGGACCGTGTGCCGGTCCCGCCCCTGCGTCGTCATGTTCCGGACGCGTCAGTCCTTCTCGCCGTTCTCGTCCTCGACGGCGGGACCCGCCACGTCGCCCTCACCCTCGTGCTCGTCGAGGGCGTCCATGAACTCGACGCCGTCCAGCTCCGCGAGCCGGTCGGAGGCGTCCGTGCTGCCGTCCCGGTCGGACTCCACGGCCTTCGCGAACCACTCCCGTGCCTCCGGTTCCCGGCCGGCGGCCAGCAGGGCGTCGGCGTAGGCGTACCGCAGGCGGGCGGACCACGGCTGTACGGAGCTGGATGCCAGCTCGGGGCTCTGCAGCGTCACGATGGCCGCGTCCAGCTGCCCCATGTCCCGCCGGGCGCCGGCCGCTACGAGCCGCATCTCGACCTGGCCTGCCTTGTCCAGCTTGTGCACCTCGGGGGCACCGGCCATGTCCAGCGCCTTCTCCGGCCGGCCGAGCCCGCGCTCGCAGTCGGCCATGACCGGCCACAGCTCGACGGACCCGGTCATCCGCCGCGCGGCCCGGAACTCGGCCAGCGCCTCGCTGTACTTCTGGTTGGCGTACGCGGCGAACCCACCCGCCTCCCGTACGGCGGCGACACGGGACGCCAGACGCAGGGCCACCTTGGAGTAGCCGTACGCCGCCTCCGGGTCCTCGTCGAGAAGCCGGGCGACCATCACCAGGTTCCTGGCGACGTCCTCCGCGAGCGTCTTGGGCAGGCTCTGCAGCTCCTGCCGTACGTCCTTGTCGATCTCGTCGCCCGTGACCTCCTCGGGGATCGGCAGGCGCTTGATCGGCTCCCGGTCCCGGTCCCGCTCCTCACGGAAACGGCCACCGCCGCCGGGCCGGTCGTCACGTCCACGGAACCCACCGGGGCGCCCGCCCCGGTCGTCGCGCCGGGGCCCACGCCCCCCGCGGTCGTCCCGGCCGCGGAAACCGCCACGGTCGCCACCGCGGCTGTCGTCACGCCGTCCGAACCCGCCACGCTCACCACGGTTGTCGTCACGACGGTAGGACGGACGGTCACCGCCACGGTCACCGCGATCGTCCCGACGCAAGGACGGACGGTCACCACCCCGGTCGTCGCGCCGATCGTCCCGACGGTCATCACGACGGAAGGGCGGACGCTCGCCGCGGTCATCGCGACGGAAGGACGGACGGTCACCACGGTCATCGCGACGGAAGGAGGAACGGTCACCGCCACGGTCACCGCGATCGTCCCGACGGAAGGACGGACGGTCACCACCCCGGTCGTCGCGCCGATCGTCCCGACGGTCATCACGACGGAAGGGCGGACGGTCGCCACCGCGGTCACCGCGATCGTCACGACGGAAGGACGGGCGGTCACCACCCCGGTCACCACGGTCATCGCGGCGGAAGGGCGGACGGTCGCCACCGCGGTCATCACGGCGGAAACCACGGTCCCCGCCCCGGTCACGGTCGTCACGACGCCCGTACGCACCACCACGGCTGTCCTCACGACGGTCATCCCGTCGGTCGTCACGCCGGAAGCCGCCGCGCTGCCCACCGCGGTCGTCGCCACGGTTGTCGTCACGCCGACCGAAGCCACCCCGCTCGCCACGGTCATCACGACGGAAGGGCGGACGGTCGCCACCGCGGTCACCGCGATCGTCACGACGGAAGGGCGGGCGGTCGCCACCGCGGTCACCGCGATCGTCACGACGGAAGGGCGGGCGGTCGCCACCGCGGTCACCGCGATCATCACGACGGAAGGACGGACGGTCGCCACCGCGGTCATCACGACGGAAACCACGGTCCCCGCCCCGGTCACGGTCGTCACGACGCGGCCCGCGGTCACTGTCGTCGCGGCGGAACCCGCCGCGCTCACCACGGTCGTTGTCGCGACGGAAACCGCCACGGTCCCCGCGCTGACCGCTCCGGTCACCGCGGTCACCACTGTCCCGTCGCCGCTGATCGCGCTCCGGTCGGTCGTCGGGAGAGTTGGTGGACATCGGTGACTCCTGTCTTCGGTACTGCAAGTCATTCTCGCGCAGTCGGGTACCCGGTGCGCCCTGGAAAAACAAAAGGACCCTTGGTCCCCAGCTGAACGCTGGGGACCAAGGGTCCTTTCCAAAGATTGTTCGGCGGCGTCCTACTCTCCCACAGGGTCCCCCCTGCAGTACCATCGGCGCTGTAAGGCTTAGCTTCCGGGTTCGATATGTAACCGGGCGTTT